>NZ_JANQTS010000128.1:0-122849 GCF_030731595.1 Yoonia sp. | reverse complement strand
CGTCACGCAGGATCTGCTGCATCTCGAAGTACTGCTCACGACGCTTGTCGCTGTCTAGTTCGGCACGGGCCGACAAGAGCAGCTCTTGGAAGCGTGGCTGATCCCACTGGCTGTCGTTCCAAGGCGCACCTGCTTCATAGGCTGTGGCGAACATCCAGTCTTCGGTCGCGCGCCCTGACCAGTAGCTGGCAACCCAAGGCTTTTTCAGCCAGACGTTCGACCAATAGCCATCCGCCGGTTCCTGAACGACATTGATGTTGATCCCACCTGCGGCAGCAGAGTTCTTAAAGAGCAGGGCCGCATCAACGGCTCCTTCGAATGCCGCACTGGAAGCGGAAAGATCGAGGTCAATGCTGTCCAAACCTGCTTGTTGCAGGTAGAACTTGGACTTGTCCGGATCATAGGCCAGCTGTTCCATATCGGCATTATAGTACTGGTTTGCGGGACCGATGGGTGAATCGTTGCCGACCTGACCATGACCAAGCAGGATCTTGTCTACCATTTCCTGACGGTTGATACCGTACTTCAACGCACGGCGCACATTGACGTCATCGAAAGGTGCCACTTTGGTCAGCATCGGGAAGATGTAATGCTGGTTACCTGTTAGTTCCTGAATACGCAGGGCAGGGTTGGCACGCAGCAGTGCTTCGGTTTTGAAGTCGATCCGGTTGATCGCGTCAACCTGACCTGTCAGCAGCGCATTGGTGCGCGCTGTGTTGTCGTTGATGGCAATATATTCGATTTCGTCGAACAGGCCGACATCATCACCTTTATAGTGGCTTGCCACGCGGGTCGCGACCATGCGGACACCGGGATCAAACGACTGGACTTGATACAGACCTGTACCGATCCCTTGAGCGATGGCTTCTGAAATCTGCCCGGCTGGATACATCAGGATGTGATAATCCGACAGCAGATAGGGCAGGTCGGCGTTACCAGCGGCAAGCGTCAACTGCACTTGATAGTCCGTGATTTTCGTCATCTCGACAATGGCGGACACAATGGGTTCGGCCGCCGATTTCGCGCCTTCTTCAACGTGCATTTGCAGCGAAGCGATCACATCGTCCGCGCCGAACGACTTGCCGTTGTGGAAGGTGACGCCCTGACGCAGGTTGAATGTCCATGTCTTTGCATCAGGTGTTGCTTCCCAGCTTTCAGCCAATTCACCCTTGATCGAGCCATCGGCCGCGATCTCGGTGAGGCTGTCAAAGACCGCACCTTGCGCACAAGCGATCATGAAAAGGTCCGAATGGGTCCGGCCATCCCAGCTGTCGGATGTGTTGGCGCCGGACAGACCCGCAGTCAGTTTGCCGCCACGTGTCTGTGCGCGCAGAGGCATGCCCGAAAGGCCCAATACACCCGCTGCAACACCGGTCTTCAATAGACCGCGTCTGCTAATTCCACTCATTTTCCGTTCTCCCTAGTTATCGCATTAGACCTTCGCGGCCCGGTTTTGTCACCACTTTCGTGGATGATTCGGTTACATCTTATTAACTGCTGCATCGCCGATGTTATCAACTCCACGTTCTGCGAGCAGATTATTGAGCCAATCGGGGTCCATTTCCGGCACCGATGACAGCAAAAGATCTGTGTAGGGGTGGTGAGGCGGGGTAAACATCTCGTCCTTTAGTCCCTGCTCAACCACGCGCCCGTCTTTCATTACAACAACCTCGTCCGCGATAGCTTTCACGGTCGCAAGGTCGTGGGTGATAAACATATAGGAAAGCGCCAACTCGTCCTGCAATCGCGCCAATAGTCGCAGAATACCTTCGGCAACCAATTGGTCCAGCGCGGAAGTGACTTCGTCACAGATGATAAACTTCGGTTCGGCAGCCAGCGCGCGGGCAATTCCGATGCGCTGCTTTTGCCCGCCCGAAAGTTCGGAAGGCAAACGGTTGTAATACTGGGTCGGCTCAAGTTCGATCTGCTCAAGCAACTTGTCCACCTTCTTGCGTTTCGCCGCTCCGGTCAGTCCCAGATAGAATTGCACAGGGCGCGCGATGATCTGGCCGATGGACATGCGCGGGTTCAGCGCCGTGTCTGCCATCTGATAGATCATCTGCACTTGGCGCAACTGATCCTTGGACCGCTTGCGATAATCGGCGGGCATCACTTGCCCATCAACCATGATCTGCCCTGCTTTGGGCGGCAAGAGACCCGTAATGCAGCGCGCGGTTGTCGATTTCCCCGACCCGCTTTCGCCCACAACGGCAACAGTCCGCCCTTCATGCATGTCAAAGCTGACATCATGCAGAACAGGGACAGTCCCATAGGCCGCATCGACGCTCTGCACGCTGACCACGGGGACAGCGCCCGTTTGCACAGCAGGCTTTTTGGGCCGTTCAAAGCTGCGGACCGCCCAAAGAGATTTCGTATATTCCTGCGTTGGCGCGGAAAGCATCGTGCGGGTATCGGCGGTTTCGACTTCGTCACCCTTAAGCAGCACCTTGATCCGGTCAGCCATCTGCGCGACGACCGCCAGATCGTGGGTGATATAGATCGCTGCAGTATTGAACTGCTCCACAATGTCACGGATCGACGCCAGCACCTCGATCTGCGTCGTCACATCCAGCGCGGTTGTCGGTTCGTCAAAAATAATCAGATCGGGGCGGCAGGACATGGCCATTGCCGTCATGCAACGCTGCAACTGGCCACCTGACACCTGATGCGGATAGCGAAAGCCGATCTGTTCGGGATTGGGCAAGCGCAGCTTGCGGTAAAGCTCGATGCCATCGGCCTCGCTCTCGGCGCGGCTCATGACATGGTGCTGCACAGGACCTTCGACGTGCTGGTCCATCAACTTGTGCGCAGGGTTGAAACTGGCGGCAGCAGACTGCGCAACATAAGCGATCCGCTTGCCCAAGAGTTCACGTTTAGTCGCGGCAGAGGCTTTGAGCAGATCAATCCCGTCGAATTCGACCGTACCTTCGCTGATGCGCACCCCGTCACGGGTATAGCCCATCGCGGCCAGACCCAGCGTCGATTTGCCAGCTCCGGATTCACCGATCAGGCCCAGCACCTCGCCCCGCGCCAATGTCAGATCGACGCCATTGATAATGGGGCTCCAGACCTCATCACTGCGGCCTTCAAGCTTTACGCCGCGCATTTTGACGAGTGGTTGATCGCTCATTCTTTCAGCCCCGATGATTTATGCAGCATCCAGTCGACGACGAAGTTCACGGCGACAGTCAGCAAGGCAATGGCTCCGGCTGCCAGCAAGGGTGCTGTTGCCGCCAAGGGCGCGAACTGTGCAAAGTTCACAAAACCCGCCAAATCACGGACCATTGTGCCCCAGTCGGCCAAAGGCGGCTGAATGCCGACACCAAGGAAGGACAGCGAGGCAATGGTCAGGAACACAAAACAGAACCGCAGCCCGAATTCGGCCAGCAGCGGCGCAGTCGCATTTGGCAGGATTTCCTTGAACACAAGATAGCCCAGCCCCTCACCACGCAGCTTTGCCGCCTCGATATAGTCCATAACTACAATGTTCTGCCCGACAGCACGGGCCAGTCGATAAACGCGGGTGCTGTCAATCACGGCGATGATGACCACCATAAAGATGGTCAAGGGGATACCCAGTTTCGGCGCCCAGACGCTGGCGATGGTCATCAAGAGCAGGGCAAAGATCAGCGATGGAATGGCCATCAGCACATCAACCATCCGCGAAAGAACCTGATCCAGCCAGCCACCCAACGTTGCCGCCAGAAACCCCAAGGTCCCGCCCAGCAAGAAGGCCAGCACCGTTGTGGCAAAAGCAATGCCAACGGTGTTCTGCGCGCCATAGATCAGGCGGCTGAGGATATCACGGCCAATCTGGTCGGTACCCAAAGGAAAGGCAGGGTTGCCGCCCATCGCCGGATCACCACCGGGAATGATGTTTGCCGCGACACCGGGCACAATCTGTTCTTGCCCGTAGGGGGCAATCACACCGGCGAAAACAGCAAAAATCGCATAGATCAGGATCGTCAGAATACCAAAGGACGCAGTGAGCGGCATGGAGCGGAACATTTTGCGGCTCCATGCGGTGCCAAACGTCCGGCCCAAGATCCGGAAAAGCCACGCGGCAATGGCAAAAAGGATAAAACCTTCAATCGCGATGCGCAGGAAAAAGAACTTGTTGGCAATCGCAGGATCGGCGCTGCGGCCTTGCATATAGGCCCAGACGAGCCAAAGCAGAACGACAGCGCCAAGCACATAGCCGTAGGCAACGCCATAAGGCATATCACGGAACTTTGGCGCGTTGCCCGTCACCGCTTGGCCCGCAAAGCGGAACCCCCACGCCACGGCACCCATTCCGATCAGAGCTGCGACAAACCAGATCATTTCGGATGCCTCAGACGCGGGTTGGACAGGATCGACATGATGTCAGCCGTCAGGTTGAGAAGAATAAACGCCGTGGCAAAGATCAGACAGCAGGCCTGCACGACGGGAATGTCACGGATTTTCACACTATCCACGAACAACTGGCCGATGCCCGGATAGACAAACACCACCTCGACCACGACCACGCCAGTGATCAGATAGGCAAGGTTAAGGGCAATGACATTGATAATCGGGGCCAGCGCATTGGGCAGCGCATGCCTGACGATCACGCGCATCGGGGACAGGCCCTTGAGCCGCGCCATTTCTATATAAGGCGAGGCCAGCAAATTGATGATCGCTGCGCGCGTCATCCGCATCATATGGGCCGTCACAACAAGCGTCAGGGTCAGCGCGGGCAGCATGGATTTCTCTAGCCGCTCACTGAAAGGCATGCCGTCAAAAATATTGGACAATGAGGGAAAGATCGGATTCAGCACGGCAAGGAAAAGGATCAGGATATAGGCCAGAAAAAACTCTGGGCTGGAAATGGACGATAGCGTGAAGATGTTCGTGGCGCGGTCGAAAACCGTGTTGCGGTAAAGGGCTGCGAGAATACCCAGCACAATCGAAAAAGGCACAGCGATCGCTGCAGTCACCATCGCAAGGAACATTGTGTTGCCAAAGCGTGGTGCGATTTGCTCGGCCACTGTTGTCGCGCCGGATGTCGTGCCCGTAAAGCTGGCAAAATTGGCCTGTGCAAAGCTTGATCCCAGATCGCCTTGCAACGCCCCACCCAACCAATCGAAATAGCGGGTGACAAGCGGCTGATCGAGGCCCAGATCACGGCGGATAGATGCAACGGCTTCGGGGGTCGCACCTTGTCCCAAAATCGCTTCGGCGAAATCCCCCGGCAAGAGGTTAACCGCCACAAAGATAACCACCGAAACGATCAGCAACGTCAAAAGGCCAAGAGCAAGGCGCTTTAGGATAATCGTCAAGACGTTGCCCAAGTTTCTCTCGTCTCCGAATTACTTAGGTCAAGCTTAGCTATTGGTGCTGATCTGTAAACCCTAAAGGGCAAGAGACGCCCTTTGCGCCCCAAACATGTCCATCGTCCGCACAAGTTCCGCGCTGATGCCCGGTTCCGAAAGCGCATGACCTGCACGACCAATGAATGTCAGCCGGGCTTTGGGCCACATCTGCGATAAGGTATGCGCCGAAATCGGCGGGCAGATCATGTCATAGCGGCCTTGGACGATCACGCCTGGAATATCGGCAATCCTTGCCATCTGTTCCGGATGCAGGATCTGTTGTTCAGACGTCAAGAACCCCGCGTTATGGAAATAATGGTTTTCCAAGCGTGCAAAGGCGCGGGCGTAATCAGCAGGGCTTTCGCCGGTGATCCCATCGCTATCGATCGAGGCCAGCGCATTTTCCCAAGAGGCCCAAGCGCGCGCATAACGAGTCTCGAGCGGGATATCCCCGGAAAAAAGCCGCCGGTGATAGGCTGCGATAAAGTCGTCTTGTTCGTCCACGGGGATCATGCTGGCAAAACGGTCCCAAAGGTCGGGCCAGAATTTTCCGGCGCCCCCGCCATAGAACCAGTCAAGTTCGGGCTGGGTCATCAGAAACACGCCGCGCAGGATAAGCGCTGCTGCACGTTCAGGGTGGGCTTGCGCATAGATCAGCGCAAGTGTCGCGCCCCATGACCCACCAAAGACCATCCAGCGCTCAATACCCAGCGTTTGACGGATCAACTCGATGTCGGCGACCAGATGCCATGTTGTATTTGCCTCGACACTTGCGTGCGGACGCGAACGGCCACAACCGCGCTGATCGAACAGAATGACGCGAAACAGATTGGGGTCAAAGTAGCGGCGCATTGCAGGGCTGCATCCGCCACCAGGGCCGCCGTGCAGGATGATAACCGGGATTCCCTTGGGATTTCCACACTGCTCCATATAGATACGGTGGCCGTCGCCAACATCCAACATCCGTTGATCAAAGGGATCAATGGGCTGGTAAAGATGCGCACCTGGGCGCTTTTGTCCTACGACTTTGTCCATAAGCACCCTATATCGCGTTACGAAACCACTGACCATAATGCGGAGCGATGAAAATGTCGGCAACAAACACAGTTGATCCCGGTGAGATTGCCAAGTTCGAGGCGATGGCTGCCGAATGGTGGGACCTGAACGGCAAATTCAAACCGCTGCACATGATGAACCCGGTGCGACTGGGTTACATCACCAGCCAGATTGCCGCGGAATTCGGGCGCGACCTCCAAGGTCCCGAACCGTTCAAGGGCCTGCGCATCCTTGATATCGGCTGTGGCGGCGGTCTGCTTTGCGAACCGATGGCGCGGCTTGGGGCAACGATCATCGGCGCAGACGCGGCAGAGCGGAATATTCCGGTAGCCAAGATTCATGCCGCGCAATCAGGGCTGGAAATCGACTATCGCCACACAACAGCCGAGGCAATGGCCGAGGCGGGCGAGCAATTCGACGTGGTCCTGAACATGGAAGTGGTCGAACATGTGGCCGACCCGCAAGGGTATCTGACCGCATGCCAGCAACTGCTGAAACCGGGCGGTTTGCACATTTGCTCCACGATCAACCGCAACCCGAAATCTTTTGCGATGGCGATTGTGGGCGCGGAATACGTTATGCGCTGGCTGCCCAAGGGCACCCATGAATGGAACAAGTTCATCACACCCGATGAGCTTTTCAGCCTACTGGAAAATGCCGGGCTTACACCTGTTGACCGCAAAGGTTTTGTCTTCAACTTTGCGCGGTTCACATGGTCGATTTCGGATCGGGATTTGTCGGTGAACTATGTCACGGCAGCGACGAAACCAAGCTAGGGCCCGTAGTAGAAGTCTAGTCGATCTGGTTCAGCTTCAATCGCATCTCGCGCAAAACGGGTAGAACCGCCCGCACCTTGTCTTCGCCGACCTTTCGGACGACATCGGCAATGACAGGCGCAATCGCGGCCAAGGCCGCATCGCGCGCCGCTTGTCCTGACGGGCTGATCGCGACCATCTTGCGGCGTGCATCGTCCCAATCGGGGCGGACATGCACCCATCCTGCCCATTCGAGTTTCTGGAGCGTATTGGTCATCGCGCCCCGGGTCAGGTGAAACGTCTTGGCCAATTGCGCCGGAGAGCGCTCAGCCCCGGAATGTGCCAGATGGTTAAGAACAGAAAAGTGCGACAGTTCCATCCCCTTGGGCAACACCCGCGCCACGTTTGCCCGCGCCAGTTGGTCGACGGCCAGGATCTCGCTGAATAGCGAAACGGCAAGGTTGTTGGCAGCGTCAGTCATCAGGGGCCTTCAAAAGGGCGATCATGGCTGAGTGCCGCGATGCGTTTGCGGCTTTGTGCCACTGACCCAAGGTCAAGATCAACCATCGCGATGCCCGGCTCTGTTCCAAGATCAGCCAGAACCTCGCCCCAAGGCGAAATCGCCATCGTATGCCCATAAGTTTGGCGCGGCTTGCCTGACTGTGCCGCATGGATGCCTGTCTGTGCTGCTGCCAAGACATAAGACCCGGTTTCAATCGCGCGGGCCCGCAAGAGCGGTTCCCAATGGGCGGCTCCGGTCACAGGCGAAAATGCGGAAGGGACCAGAAGAATCTGCGCCCCGGCCTGCGCCAGCGCGCGGTAAAGATAGGCAAAACGCACGTCATAACAGATGGACATGCCAATTTTGGCGAAAGGCGTATCGGCAACGACTGCGCGCGTGCCTGGGCGATAGCCAGCAGATTCGCGGTATGTCTCCGTCTCGGACACTGTCACATCAAACATATGGATCTTGTCATAGCTTGCGACGATCTGGCCTGCGGGATCAATCAGGAACGAACGGTTGGCAAAGCGACCGTCCGGATCATCTGTTTTCAAGGCCAGCGATCCGATTGACAGCCAAACCCCGTGACGTATCGCCGCCTCACGTAATCCCGCAAGCGTGATGTCGTCCGCCTGATGCTGCAAAACCCGCCTTTGCTGGGCGCGATCTTGCGACACGCAGTTCGTCACTTCTGGCGTCAGAATGAAACCCGCACCCTGACCCACTGCCTGCGCCACCATGTCGAGAGTGCGTGGCAGGTTATTGGCCGGATTATCACCCGCATTCAATTGAAGCAGTGCCGCTTTCATGCGGCAAGCATGGCGTCCAGTTTACCGCCACGCTCCAGTGCGAATAGATCGTCGCAACCGCCAACATGCCTGCCGCCCACAAAAATCTGCGGGACTGTGCTGCCGCCGTTCGCGCGCTGGATCATCTCGCCCCGCCGCTCTGGCTGGGCTGAAATATTGACTTCCGCATAGCTGACCCCTTTGGAATCCAGCAGGCGCTTGGCCATGTGGCAGAATCCACAGGTGGGTTTGGTATAAATCTCGACAGTTGCCATCAGACTTGTCCTTGGAATGACTACAGCCCTGATTTAAGCGTCTTTGACTACTCTTGCCAGTGTAACAATCGACACGTTCGTGGCACCGGCAGACTTTGCAGCCTCGGCACTGGCGGCCAAGGTCGCACCGGATGTCATGACATCATCCACCAGAACAACATGTTTGCTCTTGATCTGGCTGATGCGCTTGGGGTTTGGAACAATGGCATCCGAGAGCGCCGCAAAGCGGGCGTCGCGGCTGTGACCTTCTAGCGGTTTAGTCTTCTTCGGACGCAAGAGCGCATCGACGCAAACCGGGCGATCCATGACGTTGGCCAGCGCCAAAGCGAGCAGCGCCGATTGATTATAGCGCCGCCTTGCCAAACGGACCCAATGCAGCGGGACCGGAACCAAGACAGTGTCTAACAAAGGCCATTTTGCAATTCTTTGAGCCATCCAGCGGGCCGCAGGTAGGGCCAGATCGGTCCTGTCACCATGCTTGAGGCCAAGTATCAGCTTGCGGCCAACCCCGCTGTAAACAAGCACGGACCGTCCCTTATCCCAAGGACGCGCAATGGTCATGCAATCATCGCATTGCAGATTCTCCTCGTCACCTTCACCGGGCAAAGGGGTGCCACAGGTGTCACAAATCAGTCCGCCGATAAACCGTGCTTCGCGCCAACAAGCGCTGCACAGGCCAAAGTCGTCATCGGTCAAAGCGTCGCAGGCCACACACTGCGCGGGATAAATAGCCCGAATGATACTTTGCAACCGCATGAATGCACCCTAAATGTCCGCAATGACCTTGCCACAAATCACCGACCGCACAGCGCTTTTGCGCAATCGCGCCCGCGCAAAGCCCGAAGCGCTTTTCTTGCAGGACGTCGCTGCCGATGAAGTCCATGAAAGACTGACCGAGGTTAACAGAACCTTTACGTCTGTTGCGATCGTGACAGGTTTTCCGGATTTTTGGGCCGCACATTACCCTGACGCGACGATTGTGTCTGATCAGGAGACCCTCGCTCTTGCCCCCGACACTTATGACCTTGTCGTGCATGCGATGTGTCTGCATTGGGCGAATGACCCTGTCGGGCAGCTTGTTCAGGCGCGGCATGCGCTGAAGCCGGATGGGCTTTTGCTGTGCACGTTTCTGGGCGGACAAACCTTGCATGAACTGCGCACGTCACTGGCCGAAGCAGAAGCGATTGTGACCGGCGGCCTTTCGCCCCGTGTCGCGCCGATGGGGGAAATACGGGATCTAGGCGGGCTTTTGCAAAGGGCGGGCTTTGCGATGCCAGTGGCCGACAGTACCCCCCTGACAGCGAGCTATGCCAATGCCTTTCACCTCATGCATGATCTGCGCAAAATGGGCGAAAACAATGCGTTGGCGCACCGGATCAAACATATCACGCGGCGGAATGTCCTGACCGAAGCGGCAACAATTTATGCAGCAAACTTTCGGAATTCCGACAATCGCGTGGATGCTACTTTTGAGATCATAACGCTCACTGGCTGGGCGCCGGACAACACACAACCGCAACCTCTGCGCCCAGGAAGCGCAAAAGCGAGGCTTGCAGACGCGCTTGGGGCAAAAGAAGTGCCTTTAGATAGGTCCAATGATTGACGCCGAACGTATCCCATTTAACTACATCAGAAATCACGCTACCTAAGGGCTCATGAAAATGTTCGATGCACATAGCCAGACGACAGAACGCCCCGCGACATGCCCGATGCATGCCGCCCCGGATCACCCGCCAGTTAAACCGGCGCGGGTCGGGATTCTGGTGGCGAATCTTGGGACGCCAGACGGCACCGATTATTGGTCAATGCGCCGGTATCTCAACGAGTTTCTATCCGACAAGCGTGTCGTCGATTACTCCGCCTGGATCTGGCAGCCACTCTTGCAGCTCATCATTCTGACAAAGCGGCCATTCTCCTCGGGTGCGGCTTACAAGTCGATCTGGAACGAGGAAGACAACGAAAGCCCTCTGCTGACGATCACGAAAAAGCAGACCGCGGCGATCAAGGCGCAGATGATCGAGCGCTATGGCGACGACGTGCGCGTTGATTTCTGCATGCGCTACGGCAACCCGTCCACGAAATCCAAGGTACGAGAAATGGTCGAGGCAGGCTGTACCAAGATTCTGTTTTTCCCGCTTTACCCACACTATGCAGGGGCGACGTCTGCTACCGCGAACGACCAGTTCTTTCGTGCCTTGATGCAGGAAAAATGGCAGCCCGTCGCCCGTGTCGTCGAACCCTACTTCGAAGAACCCGCCTATATCGAAGCTTTGGCCCAATCCATCGAAAGGGCTTATGCTGCGGCAGAAACCAAGCCGGAAAAGCTGGTTTGCAGCTATCATGGTGTGCCAGAGCGTTACTTGCGCGAAGGCGACCCGTACCACTGCCAATGCCAGAAGACGACACGCTTGCTGAAAGAGCGGCTTGGCTGGGATGATACGCAGATTGTCACGACATTTCAGTCGCGTTTTGGTCCTGAAGAATGGCTAAAGCCTTATACAGTCGAAGAAGTTGCGCGGCTGGCGAAAGAAGATGGCGTAAAGAACATTGCCGTCTGCGCGCCTGCCTTCTCGGCCGATTGCATCGAAACGCTTGAAGAGATCAACGAAGAGATCAAAGAAAGCTTTGAACACGCTGGCGGCGAACACTTTACCTACATCCCCTGCCTGAATGATGATGCTGCACATATCGAAGCACTGTCCGGTGTGATTGAGAAGAATCTTAAGGGATGGCTGTCGTAACTCTCTAAAGATAATGACAACTTTCGCGGTACTGGTTATTGTCCTGACAACCTCTGCTGGTTTTTGAGATTATGAAACTTACATTGAACTCCGAGGGTGCGATTATTGACGCCCATGACCTTGGTCGATTTTTTGGGATTAAACCTTCTGAGGTACCAGAAAAGATGCGATCTGGTGACATCACAAGTCGGTCAGAGCAGGGAGTCGATGATGATGCTGGACGTTTGAGATTGACGTTTTGGTACCGCGACCAGCGGGTTCGGATCATCTGTGACGAAAGTGGCAACGTCTTAAAGTCAACGCGCATAAGGGCGGAGCGGACAAAGAGAACACAATTTATAGAGTAATGCACTAAGAGCGTGCGCGTTGCGTTTTCAACATTGAACTAGACCTGAAAACATTCGAGGCAACGTTCCTCAAAACTGTCTTGAGATTGCGACAAACGCCATAACTTTTCTTCAACCTTGCCTCAAAGCAAACATATTTTGCAGCGATTATCGGGAAGTTATTTGTAGTGAAGTTATGGGTTGTGCTGCGATTTTCTTGCGGCGATTGGTGAAATATGACTAAAGCGAACCGCTCTCATGTTGACGAACAGCGCAGTGACGCGCTTCCTGACGGCACGGCCCTTTTGGGCACGCAGTTCACGATCGATCGACCGCTGAGTAATGGCGGATTCGGAATCACCTATCTGGCAAAGGACAATTTGCTGGACAGAAATGTCGTGATCAAAGAGTGCTACCCTGAAGTTTTTTGTGCAAGAGACGGAATCAACGTCGTTGTTCGCTCTGCGCAGCACAAGGAAAAATATCGAACAATCGTAGAGATGTTCATGCGCGAGGCGCGCAGCATCGCCATGATGCGTCATCCAAATATCGTTGGCGTGCATCGGATCTTCGAATACAATCAAACGGCCTATATGGTTCTGGATTTGATCCAGGGTCGTGATCTCCTCAACATCATCAAGGACGATCGTGAATCGCTGTCGGCAGACCAAGTCAAAGAAATACTGATAAAATTGCTCGACGCTGTTGATCTCGTGCACCGCAATGATCTTTTGCACCGCGATATTTCGCCTGACAATATCTTGCTTGATAAGTGGGGTAACCCGGTCCTGATCGACTTTGGTGCAGCCCGCGAGGAGGCCAGCCGCGAAACGCGGGCGCTTTCAACTGTGCTGATCGTCAAAGACGGGTACTCACCCCAGGAATTCTACTTTGCCGGCGGCAAACAGGGCCCGAGCAGCGATCTCTATGCGTTGGGCGCTACCTTCTATCATTTGATTAGCGGTAAAGCGCCACCCAACAGCCAAACACGGATGGCTGAGGTCGCAGGTAATAATCCCGACCCTTGCGAGCCATTGGCTGGCCGTTTTTCCGAATATGACCGCGACTTCCTTGAGGCGATCGACAAGGCGATGAAGGTTCTGCCAAAGGACCGGATTCAAACAGCGGCCGAATGGCTTGAAATCATCAACAAAGAGGGCGCGCGGGTCAAACCGATTCGCATGCGTTCGAACGATGATCTCGGCAAGACGCTGACACGACTGGTGTCCGAGACAAATGAATACGTCTTTAATTCGCAGCCGCGCGATCCGAAAAACGCACAGAAGACGCCCGACCAGACCAAACCAACACCTTTAAGGCCACCAGGTTGGGTCGAAGAATTCAACCGCGAGACATCAGAAGCGCTAGAAGATCAGCTTGCGAAGCGGTTGGCAGCCGCAGAGGCTGCGATCGAGGCGCAGGAAAAAGCTGAAGTACCGGAAACCCAATGGAGATGGCCGTTCCGGATTTTTCAGCGATCCTGACGGAAAGTTCGCTGCAACAAAGTTCAGAAAGCAAAAAGGGCGCACTGTTGAGTGCGCCCTTTATCTATCAAGCCAAGTCTAGAACCGATCAAATCAAGAGAACCTGAGTCCCAACCTTGGTCAGATCAAATAGCTCTGCGATCTGTTCATTATACAGACCGATACAACCGTTCGATGACCGCCGGCCTATCTTGCGCGTGTCATGTGTGCCGTGAATTCGGTAATATTGCCAAGTCAGATGAAGCGCATGCGTGCCCAATGGATTATCTGGACCGGGTCCAATAAAGTCCGGCCATTCGGGATTCCGAAGCTTCATGGCAGGTGTTGGCGCCCAACTTGGGCCTTCAACCTTACGTGTGATCGAGGTGCGACCAGTGCGGGTCAAGTCCTCTGTCAAAGGAACACTTGTCGGGAAAAGCTTGTAAGTCGTCTGGTCCTCGGACCAGAAATGCAAGGCGCGTGATTGAAGATCAACAAGAATGGCGCCATTGCTCAGATTGTTAAAGTAAGGCTGCCAATCCAATGAGCGGAAGCTTGCGATATTCCGCTGCACCCCAGAGGAAATATCACTTTCGATTTCCGTGGTATTGGATGTTTGTGCGACAACGCCCGTCCCAATCATCGCTGCCGAAGCGGTCAAGAACCCGCGCCGCGATAGTTTCGATGTCATTGCAGTCTCCTTCGGGGAACCGATGTTTTCTTCCCTGTCACTTAATATGTCTGGCGTCGCGCCGCAATTCAAAGAAATGTCATTCGCATGTCTTGCACATCGATGTGGGTTTGAAGTGTCACGTCAATGCGGCTAAGGAATGAAGACACAAAATGGGACGGCTATGAGTATGTTTCGACGCGAAGTGATGATTGGACTGGCGACAGTTGGTTTGGCCGCATGTGACCCCAGCTTGAACCGGCCACTGGGACCCGATGGTTTACCATTGCCATCGGCCTACGTAATCCGACCAGGTGACGCAGCTGCGATCCAGTTTCGTATGCTGGATAGTGTCAATGCATTGCGTCAGACTGCTGGCGTACCACCAGTAGAGCTTGACGCGCGGTTGAATGCCGCTGCGGCAACCCATTCGCGTGATATGGCTGTTCAAAATCGCCCGTGGCTTTTCGGCTCTGATGGATCCAGCCCCGTTGCGCGTGCGCAGCGTGCCGGTTTCCCCGGGCGGCTCTTGGGTGAGAACATCTCTGAGTCTTTCGAGTCGGAATTGCAGACACTTGCTGCATGGATGGCTGCCGAGGGTACACGCGCGGTGATTCTCGACCCTAATGCGCGCTTTATGGGCTTCGCCTGGTTTCAGGAAGAATCGGCAAAGCTTTGGTGGACATTGAACATGGGAAGTGACCCAACAATCAGCCAACCAATCGTGAACCTTGCATTCTAGGCATAGATGTAGATGAGCGTGCCGGTTTCAACCATAGCGTAAATCTCGTCCATCTCTTCGTTCTTCACTGCGATGCAGCCCCATGTCCAATCTGGCTTGCCGATCCATTTTTCTGGCGTGCCGTGGATAAAGATATCGCCGCCCGGATCGACACCGCGTGCGCGTGCAGCTGCGACATCTGAGGCATCGGGATATGAAATGCCCAGCGAGAGATGAAAGCGGCTGTTAGGGTTGCGCCGGTCAATGCGATAGCCGCCTTCTGGTGTGCGCCCGTCGCCTTCCTGTTGTTTATGCCCAATCGGATCAAAGCCCAGTTCAAATTTGTAGGACCGCAACAGGGACGTGTTATGCAACAACTGCATTTCCCGGCGATCCTTCAAAACCTGAATGCGTGTGACACTTGGCCCGACGTAACGTGGTTCTGCCGTGCACCCCACCAGTCCAACTGCAGCGCCTACCATCATTGATCGTCTTGAAATCATGTTTCTGCCCATCGTTACGGTCTGCGCCGTTTCGGTGTTCTTACTACAAAAAAAGCGTTCACAATAGGTAAGTTACGTCGATCTTTTTCATTTACGCGTGAATGATGCAACAACCTCGGTATGGGGCGACCAGCGGAACTGGTCGACGACCTGCACCCAAGGCAATTCAAAGCCTGCATCGACCAGCATTTTGGCATCACGCGCAAAGGTCACTGGATTGCATGACACCATGGCAATCGTGTTGATACCCGAGGCCGCCAGCGTCGCGATCTGCGCTTCTGCCCCTGCGCGGGGCGGGTCGATCACGGCAGCATCAAAGGAACGCAGTTCATCAGCCTCTAGGGGACGGCGAAACAGATCGCGCGCTTCAGTCGTCACGCGCCGCAATTGATGGCCCTCGCGCCACCCACGATCCAATGCTTGCAGCATCGCCGCTTCACTCTCGACAGCATGTACTTCGGCCCGTTTGGAAAGCGGCAAGGTAAAAGTTCCACAGCCGGAAAACAGATCAACGATCCGGCCAGCCTTGGCCGTGATCTCTTGCACTGAAGCGAGGAGTGCCAGTTCACCATGCTTTGTGGCCTGCAAGAACGCTCCGGGTGGCGGCACAACGTCCGTTCCACCGAAATCCTGAGCGGGCGGGTTGATTGTCACCACTGGCTCGTCGTTCCAGACAAGACGGGACAGCCCGAACTGGTTGGCGAGTGCCGCCAGTTCGACGCGCAATTGCGGGGTCAGGTCTTTGTCGGTCTCAACAAGGACATCTGTGCCCAGCGCGGTCTCTGTCACCGTCAGATCAATCTCGCCCTTGCGCGAACAGGCCAGCACCGTCAGCGCCTCAAGCGCGGGAAAGCTGGCGATCAGAGCTGAGGTGAGCAGTTGGCAATCCGGCACCGGCACCAACATGTTCGAGGCTTTGGCATGAAAACCGACCATTGCACCCTTCTTGGTGCGCTGGCCGGAAAGTTTTGCCCTGCGGCGCGATTGCGCGGGCGAGGTCTGCACCGGACGAAACACAGGCGAAAGGCCCCGCGCTTGCAAGGCCTTCACGACAATATCGCGCTTCCACTCTGCCACGAAATCATCCTTTGCGTGCTGCATCGCGCAGCCACCGCAAGTCTTGAAATGCCGACAGGGTGCAGCAACGCGATCAGTTGACGGGGTCACGATCCGGACAGTTCCGTCTTGTGCAACTTCCACCTCTTCACCCGGAAGAACGCGCGGCAAGAGCGAGCGCCCGTCAGAGGCACGCCCCATGCCCAGATGGGTCAGGCTTTCGATCGTCAGCATTTATTCCGCCGCATCTTTCACGTTGATAAACCCGCCGGATTGGCGGTTCCAGTAGCGCGCATAAAGCCCACCTTTGGAGAGCAGATCCGCGTGGGTTCCTTGTTCGACAATGCGTCCTGCGTCAAGCACAACAATCCGGTCCATTTGCGCCAATGTGGAAAGGCGGTGTGCGATCGCAATCACGGTCTTGCCATCCATAATAGACTCTAATGCGTGCTGAATCGATGCTTCGACCTCGGAATCAAGCGCGCTTGTCGCTTCGTCCAGGACCAGAATTGGCGCGTCTTTCAGGATGGCGCGGGCAATCGCAATGCGCTGGCGCTGGCCCCCTGACAGCTTCACGCCCCGTTCGCCCAAATGTGCCTCATAGCCTGCGCGACCTTTATGATCTTTCAGCGTTACGATGAAATCATGCGCCTCTGCCTGCCGCGCGGCATCTTCGATCTCTGCTTGGGTCGCGTCCGGCTTGCCGTATCTGATATTGTCACGGGCAGAGCGGTTAAACATCGCGGTCTCTTGGGTCACCATCGCGATCTGACGACGCAAGCTTTCCTGGGTCACATCGCGGATATCGACACCGTCAATCTTCACCGTGCCCGCTTCGGTATCGTAAAGCCGCAGCAGCAAAGCGACCAAGGTCGATTTGCCGGCGCCTGATGCCCCGACCAGCCCCAGCTTTTCGCCCGGCTTGACCATCAGGCTGACACCATTCAAGCCACCGGGACCGCCACCATAACTGAATGCGACATCGGACAGGGCAATCTCACCTTGTTGAGCTGTCAATTCCTTGGCATTCGGTGCATCGGTCAATGTATGCGCAGGGCTAAGCGTATTCATCGCATCCTCGACCTCGCCCACATTGGCATACATGCCCATCAGCGTGAAACTGACCCAACCGGTCATTTGTGACAGGCGCAGCGAAATCGCACCAGCCGCCGCGATATTGCCGGCTGTCGCCGCACCCGTGGTCCAGAAATAAAGGGTGATACCCACCAGAATGATCGGCAGCAGCCCGCCCAGCGCCATCAGCCAGAACCGGAACCAGGCAGACAACCAGCCATAGCTGACCGCGTTGCCCCAATAATTCTCCATCGCGTCGATGGCTGCGCGATCTTCATGGGCGTCATGGGCAAAGAGTTTCACCGTCTTGATATTCGTGATCGTATCGACCACTTGCCCCGTCACCATCGCGCGGGTCGCTGCCCGCGCCTTTGAGCGTGCGCGAATGCGCGGCATGAAAAAGCGTATCAACCAAATGTAAGCGCTAGCCCAAAGCGCCAAGAGCGCGGCCGACCGCACGTCTATTGTCAGCAACAAGATGACGGACCCGACCAGCGAGGCCAGCGCAAAGGCCACCGTATTGATCATATCGACGATCAGATCCGTCGCGGCGCGCGCCGCCTGCATTTGCTTTTGGGCAATGCGGCCCGCGAAATCGTCGTCAAAGAAAGTCACCGACTGACCAAGTGAATGCCGGTGCAATCGCGACAAGATGAGATTGCTGAGTGACGGCCCGACAACGACAGCTTGCATCAAACCGGACAACCCCAAGACAATCGGGCGCAAAATCACAAAAAACGCCGTAACGCCAAGCAACAAAAGCACGTTATCGGTAAAGTAGGTATCAGCATTCGACGTCAATGCAGCGTCAATCACCCACCCCAACATCAGTGCTGTCGCGACCTCTAGCGTACCAGCCAATGCAGACACTAATCCAGCCAAAAGCGTGACTTTTGTGCTGCCACGTAGACACCATCCAAGGAACGCCAAAAGCGTCTGTGGCGGTGGTCCAACGGCGGGTTCAAAAGGGTCGATCCAGCGTTCCGGTGTCATGTACTGCCTTCAGTGGTTTGCCCCAGAAAGCCCCCTGATTGGCGCGCCCAGAACCGTGCATATTGTCCATTTGCCGCCAGCAGCGCGTCATGTGTCCCGTCTTCGATGATCCGGCCATGATCCATCACGATGATCCGGTCCATCTGTGCAATCGTCGACAAGCGGTGCGCAATGGCGATGACAGTTTTACCTTCCATCATGCCATAAAGGGTCTGCAGAATTGCGGCTTCGACTTCACTATCTAGCGCGCTGGTGGCTTCGTCCAACAGCAAGATCGGCGCATCTTTCAAAATGACCCGTGCAAGTGCAATCCGCTGGCGCTGACCACCCGATAGCTTCACCCCACGCTCGCCGACGCGCGCGTCGTAGCCGCTGTTGCCCTCGTTATCCTTGAGCCCAACGATGAAATCATGTGCCTCTGCGCGCCGGGCTGCGGCAATCATCGCCTCTTCGCCCGCAAGCGGATTGCCATAAAGGATGTTTTCGCGCACCGACCGATGCAGCAGGCTGCTGTCTTGCTGGACCATGCCGATGGCGACGCGCAGGCTGTCTTGGGTCGCGCGGCTGATATCCTGACCGTCAATCGCAATGGTACCGCGCTCGGCGTCATAGAACCGCAGTAGCAATTTGACCAAAGTTGATTTTCCAGCACCTGACTGTCCAACAAGCCCGACCTTTTCACCCGGCGCAATCGTCAGGTTGATTTGATCCAAGCCCCCGGTCTGCTGGCCGTAGTGATGCGAAAGCCCTGTGATCTGGACGCCACCTGCCTTGACCTGCAAAGGCTTTGCAGCAGGCTGGTCCAAGAGCGCAATCGGCTGTGCGATGGTTTGCATGCCTTCCGCCACAACGCCAAGTTCGCGAAAGAAGTTCGTGATCGCCCACATAATCCAGCCGGACATGGCATTCAGTCGCAACGCAAGCGACGTCGCAACTGCGACAACCCCGACAGAGGCGAGGCCTTGCATCCAAAGCCAGATCGACCAACCCACAACACCCACGATCAACAGGCCATTAAGCAGCATCAGTCCTGCATCCATCAGCGTGTAAAGCCGCATCTCGACCTGAAAGGTGCGGCGCGCCTCTTCAATTGCCTCTTTGGCATAGTCGATCTCGCGATCATGGTGCGCGAACATCTTGACCGAGTGAATGTTGGTATAGCTGTCCACCACACGGCCCGTCACGGCACTGCGGGCATTGGATGCCGCCTCTGAAGCCACAGAAATGCGTGTCACGACCCAACGCATCAGCAGGATGTAGGGGACGATCCACAGCAAAAGCGGCAACAACAATTCTGCATCGGCCTGCGCCAGAAGGAAGGCAGCGCCAAGAACATAGGCAATCGAAAAGGTAATTGCGTCGAAAAGCTGGAACACAACTTCGCCCGCGGCGGGGGGTGTTTGCATGATCCTGTTGGCGATGCGCCCGGCAAAATCATCCTCGAACCAGCCGACAGACTGGCGCAGGACATGACGATGCGCCCGCCAGCGGACCAAAGTGCCAAAATTGGGCAGGATCGTGTTGTTCAGCAACATAACCTGACCGACGTGCAAGGCAGGCCGCAAAGTCAGGATAAAGACGGCGACCAGGATGAATTCCAGCCCGCTTTGCGCCCAAACCTCCATGGGCGTGCCGTCAGACAGAATATCAACCAAGCGGCCCAGATAGGAAATCAGCCAGATTTCGACGCTTGCAATGCAAATCGAAGCAATCCCTGTGATCCAGAATACCTTTTTAAACGGCTCTGCGTAGGCACGCAGAAACGGGTAAAGCCGCTTGGGCGGCGTGTCGCTCTCTTCGTAGGTCACGTAAGGATCGACAAGACCTTCGAAGAATCGAAACATGGGTCTGCCTCTGGGATTTCGTGCAACTTATAGCAAAGCTTTACTCAGAGGAAAACCAGCACGGAAAACCCCGCCAAGGCGAGCGCCATGATGCGCATGAACACCCGCCAAGCGGCCGGATTTGTCAGCAGATAGGACAGCAGACTACCCGCTGTCGCCCAAAACAGACAAACCCCGAGGTTGAGCGTCGAGAATGTTGCACCAAGAGTCATCGCCTGCTCGATCGGCGCAAGAAGCGCAACATAGGCCGTAGCACTCAGGGCCACCGCCCAGAGCTTTGGATTGATCCACTGGAACAGAATTGCCTGAACCAAGGTGAACGGCTTGTCGGTTGTTTTCGCCTTCGCGGGGTCAGCGCGCCAGAGGTTGACCGCCATCCAGAGGATCCAAAATGCTGCAATCGTCTTGAGTACAATCGCCAAGGCTGGTTGCGCGGTAATCAGCGCGCCGATTCCTATTCCCGTCACTGCAGCGACGATCCCCACGCCAAGCACAACGCCAAGCACATGCGGGATGGTGCGCTGAAATCCAAAGCGCGCGCCGGATGCCGTCAGCATGATGACATTCGGCCCCGGCGAGAAAAGACCGACAAACACAAAGCCGAACAAGGGTAGATATTCAATCAAGCAAGTCCGCTTTCGTCAGCGTGAAACCAGAGGCGATCCAGCGCGCCTCGGCCTCATTGAGCGCTTGCCCAAGCGCGGGGCCAGTGAGGGCAGGCATCAGATCGGCGGCCTTGAGCGGAAAGACGTTCGTGGCGGCATTTTGGACTTTTTGTAGTGTGTTAGTGTCTATTTCTTGCCCAAGCGCTGCCGCTTCGACCAACAACCGATCCTCTCCGGCGCTCTGACCAAAACGATAGCTTACCTCGATTGGCGACAACGCCCCGTTGATGTGATCCAGATATCTGACTTGATCCTTTGACAAGCGCAAATCCTCTTTTGGGGTGCCGCCCATCACGGCCAAACGGCGCAGGGGGTTTACCGCAAACCCATGCGCCTGCTCATGGTGGACAAGCACGGCCAAGATGCCTGCGTCAGCCCCCGGCAATATTTGCCCCAGCGCACCGGTTGCCGCCATGGACGCGACAGCGGGCGCGGGATCGGGGGCAGCCAGCAGTTTCAGCATCTCTGCGGTCACCCGTTCGATAGATAGTGACTGCAACCCATCAAGATGCGCCGCGCATGCGGCCAGCCCGTCGGCATCCGGTCCCTCGTTCGGGTCGCCGTACCAGGCATAGAACCGGAAAAACCGCAGGATGCGCAGGTAATCCTCTTTGATGCGCTGATCTGCATCTTCGATAAAGCGGACCCGACGCGCCCGCAGATCGGCAAGACCATCCAAAGGGTCCATGATCTGCCCGTCTGGGGCCGCATAGAGTGCGTTCATTGTGAAATCACGCCGCCGCGCATCGTCGGCCATGTTATCGGCAAAGACGACAGTCGCGCGGCGACCGTCAGTGGCGACGTCGCGGCGGAAGGTCGTGATCTCAAACGGGGTATCATTGGCGATGACAGTTACGGTCCCGTGCTCAATCCCAGTGGGGACAACCTTAAGGGCAGAAGCCTGCGCCAGTGCAATGACCGTTTCAGGATGTGCGTTTGTCGAAAGATCAAGATCGGCGACCGGTTCACCCAGCAGCGCATTGCGCACACAACCCCCGACAAACCATGCCTGATGGCCCGCATCGGTCAACATCCGGCAGACCGATTGCGCTGCCGCGTCTTTGATCCAGGGGGCGGTGATCTGTGTCATGACATCCGTTCGGCGAAAGCACGCAAGATACGCGCAGTGGCTCCCCAAATGTAATAGGGGCCATAAGGGACTGTAAAATAAAGACGACGGCGGCCTTGCCAGCGGCGACCTTCGACGCGGTACATCTCTGGCATCATGAGATGGGAAAACGGGACTTCGAAAATCTCGCTGACCTCGCCTGCTTCGGGGGTTGGTACGTAATCACCTCTGATGATCGCAACCACCGGCGTGACCTGATAGCCGGTCACCGTTTGATGCGGCGGCAGTGTCCCAAGCACGTCAACTAGCGCTGGCGGCAACCCGATTTCTTCATGTGCTTCACGCAAAGCGGCATCAATCAGGGTCGGATCGGTCGGGTCCTGTTTGCCCCCAGGAAAGGCAATCTGTCCAGGGTGATGTTTCAGCCGGGCAGAGCGTTTTGTGAGAATAATAGTCTCTGTTTCAGCCCGTATACCTATAAGCACCGCAGCAGGTGTCAGCGTTGTGGAAGGAACTGTGACATCTTTGTTCAAGTCGAAATCAGAAGACGCGCCGCCCGAACGGGCAAGCGCGTCTTGCAGTCTTTGGCGCAGGTCAGGCGCTGACATCCTTGGCCTCGAACCCGAGCGTCTCGGGGGCAAAAACGTAATGTGCACCGCAGAACTGACAATCTGCGGTGACTGTACCCTCTTCAGTCGTCATCGTGCCGATGTCCTTGGCTGAATAGATCGAGAGGCTTTGGCGTACTTTGTCCTCTGAACAGCTGCATCCGAATTTGATGGGTTGGGCATCATAGACGCGCGGCTGCTCTTCATGGAAAAGCCGCACCAGAAGGTCTGTTGGCGCAATAGAGGGGCCGATCAACTCGATCTCGTCCACCGTATCCAGCAACACATTGGCGCGTGTCCAGTTTTCGCCCTCGTCCTCATCAAGGATATCCACTGCAGCCAGCAAACCATCCTCGCCTGATCCCCCTTCGCCGCTCGCGAAAGGCGAGGCTTTGGGCATATGCTGCAACATCACGCCGCCAGCGCGCCAATGGGTGGGTTGGCCGGGCAGTTGCGACTGGCCGTAGGTCAGCTGAAACCGCGTTGGAAGCTGCTCTGATTGGGCAAAATAAGTCTCTGCGCAGGCAGACAGCGAACCACCCGCAATCGGCGTGATCCCCTGATAGGGCGCTGTGCCCTCACCCTGATCAATCAGAATGGCAAAATAGCCGTTTCCGATCTGGCTAAAGGGGTCTGCGGACTGATCCAGCGTGTCGGCATCATATGACGCATAAGCACGAATGCGCGCTGGCTGCCCATCGTCGGTTGGCCCATAGTAATCCGTGGCAATCAACCGTGCCGGACCGGAACCGCGTACCTGCAACGACAGTTTCCACCGCAGTTTCATGGTTTGGCCGATCAAGGCAGTCAGCAATGCCATCTCTGCCACCAAACCTTCGATCATGGGCGGATAATCATGCTGCTTCAAAACCTGTTCCAACACGCCATCAAGACGCGCCACCCGTCCACGGATGTCGGAGGCGTCAAGTTGAAACGGCAGGACGGTATCGTCCCAAGCGATTTGGGTGCCGAGGCTCATGGTCTTTCCTTACATGTCAGGATTTGGCATACCGCGCCTATATAGTCCAAGCAAGGTGGCGTCCAAGGGGGCAAGCTATGATCAGACGGTATGGCGATGTGCCGCAAAGCGGGCAGCGGTACAAAACGCGGCCGGGCGTCTATGCGATCTTGCCCCGCGATGGCAAGCTTTTGCTGACCTATCAAGGCGCACCACATTTCGAGGTGCAACTACCCGGCGGCGGGATAGATGCAGGCGAACATCCTTTGAACGCGCTGCACCGCGAAGTGTTCGAGGAAACCGGCTGGCGCATCGCCGCGCCGCGTAAACTTGGCACGTTCCGCCGTTTCGCCTATATGCCGGAATATGACATGTGGGCGGAAAAACTGTGCCATATCTATCTGGCGCGGCCGGTGCGACCCCATGGTCCCCCGACAGAGCCGGGGCATATGGCGCTTTGGTTGACGCCGGAAGACGCAGCAATGGAGTTGTACAACGACGGTGACGCGGATTTTGTCGCGAGACTGATTGGATAGCGCCAAACCACAAGTGTGATCCTTGCCCCCTTTCGCAAAACCCGCTATCGCGCCATTCCAGACACATTGACGCAAAGGCGCCCCCCACATGACCGCTCCGAAGAAAGTTGTTCTGGCCTATTCTGGTGGCCTTGATACCTCGATCATCCTGAAATGGCTGCAAACCGAATACGGCTGCGAGGTCGTGACCTTTACCGCTGATCTGGGTCAGGGCGAAGAGCTGGAACCAGCCCGCGCCAAGGCCGAGATGATGGGCGCTTCCGCAATCTATATCGAAGACCTGCGCGAAGAATTCGTGCGTGATTTCGTGTTTCCGATGTTCCGCGCCAATGCGCTTTACGAAGGGCTTTACCTGCTGGGCACTTCCATCGCCCGCCCGCTGATTTCCAAGCGTCTGGTTGAAATCGCCGCCGCCGAAGGTGCGGATGCTGTGGCCCATGGCGCGACCGGCAAAGGCAACGATCAGGTACGTTTCGAACTGGCTGCCTATGCGCTGAACCCTGAAATCAAGGTGATCGCCCCTTGGCGTGAATGGGATCTGACCAGCCGCACCAAGCTGTTGGAATTTGCCGAGCAGAACCAGATCCCCGTTGCCAAAGACAAGCGTGGCGAGGCCCCGTTCAGTGTGGATGCGAACCTGCTGCATACGTCATCCGAAGGCAAAGTGCTGGAAGACCCGGGTGTGGAAGCGCCTGATTATGTCTATCAGCGCACCGTTGCGCCCGAAGATGCGCCCGATACACCCGAAATGGTCGAAATCACGTTCGAGCGCGGCGATGCAGTTGCGATCAATGGCGAAGCGATGTCGCCGGCCACGATCCTGACCAAGCTGAACGAACTCGGCGGCAAGCACGGCGTGGGCCGTCTTGATCTGGTTGAAAACCGCTTTGTCGGCATGAAGTCACGCGGGATCTATGAAACGCCTGGCGGGACTGTCCTGCTCGAGGCGCACCGTGGCATTGAGCAGATCACGCTGGACAGTGGCGCGGGTCACCTTAAGGACAGCATCATGCCGCGCTATGCTGAACTGATCTATAACGGGTTCTGGTTCTCGCCTGAACGCGAAATGCTGCAAGCGCTGATCGACAAAAGCCAAGAGCATGTGTCGGGCACCGTGCGCGTGAAGCTTTATAAGGGCTCTGCATCGACTGTTGCCCGCTGGTCGGACAAATCGCTTTATTCCGAGGCGCATGTGACGTTCGAGGATGACGCAGGTGCCTACGACCAGAAGGACGCGCAAGGTTTCATCCAGTTGAACGCGCTGCGGTTGAAGCTGTTGGCGTCGCGGAACCGTCGCGGCTAAAGCTTTATTTTCGCAAGCTTTTCGTAATGCGGCATCGCAAGGTGCCGCATTTTTTCTTGGGTGGCGTCCAGTTCCGGCAACCTCCCCTCTGCCCCAGCGAAACCGGTGCTTTGGTGGACGGCGTTGTACCAGTGACTGGCCCAGATGCCATCTTCTGCGCGGGGGCCAGCGGGCCAATGCAGCATTGCAGGATCAAAGGCTAAGCCTATGGCATCACAGAGTTTTCGCAGCATCCCTTCGGGGTCGGCGCGGATGTCGGCGCTGTCGATGACGATGCCGCCCAGCTTTTCATAAAGTGCGGTTTGTTGCGGAAAACCGATATCTTCCAAGCTCATATGATCCATCTTTGCCCCATAGCTTGCGATCACCCGGGCCGGATGGCGGATCAGGTGGATGTTCACACAGTCGCGCGCCCAGTCCAGCGGGAAGCCGTCAATCATGTGATGGGGCATGTGTTTCATGTAAAAATGGGGCTTTTGGGCTGGAATAGAGTCTAAACAGCGTCGCGCCACACTCGCGGGGTCGGTTTCATGTGCGGCTATAATCGCGTCCCGCATCGGGTGGTCTGCACCTGTCACGGCAAGGTAGGGCGCATAAAAAGGCTCGTCCCAGATCGCGAAGTCCGCACGGTTCCCAAAGGCGTACATCATCGCCGTCGACAGGTTGCGCGGGCCGGACCACATCGCGATTCTCATGATGCGGCGACCAGATCTTTGTAAAGCGCGCGCAGGCGTGCGGTGACGGGCCCAAGTTCGCCCGTACCGATCTGGCGGCCATCAATCGTGCTGACGGGAGTTTGTGCGCCGAATGTGCCAGTCAAAAACGCCTCGTCTGCGGAATAGGTGTCGACCAAACTGAAGTTGCGTTCGAAAACCGGAATATCGTTGGCGCGGCATAGGTCGATCACCTTTTGGCGGGTGATGCCGTTCATGCAGTAGTCGCCCGTGCTGGTCCAAACCGCGCCCTTCTTGACGATGAAGAAGTTGCAGGCGTTGGTCGTATTCACGAAACCATGCACATCAAGCATCAGCGCTTCGTCTGCACCAGCCTTTTGGGCCGCGATGCAAGCCAGAATACAGTTCAGTTTGGAATGACTGTTCAGTTTGGGGTCTTGCGTCATCGGCAGACCGCGCTGGTGCGGGACTGTGGCCAGCGTAATCGGGCGCGGGATTTTTGGCTGCGAATGTTCCATGATAATCACGAAGGTCGGGCCGGACTGCGACAGGCTGGGGTGTTGGAATGGGCGCACCTTGACGCCCCGGGTGACCATCAGGCGCGCATGGGCATTCGTGGTCATATCATTGGCCTTTTGTGTCTCTAACAAGGCCGAAATGACGCCGTTTCGGTCTTTGCCAATGTCGAGGTCTATTGCCTTCGCAGCTTCAAAAAGACGGTCGAGATGGTCATCCAGAAAGGCCCATTTACCGTCGTAAAGCCGCAGCCCCTCCCAGACGCCATCGCCCAGCATAAAGCCGCTATCATAGACGCTGACCATCGCTTCGCGCTTGGGCACGATCCGGCCATCCACGTAAATCAGGATGTCTTCGTTGCGCGCGTCGTCTTCAGCCTGATGGGTTGTGACTTTATCCATATCCGTTCTCCTTCTCGGGGACGCTAGGACAGCGCAGGTTTTGTTCCAAGTGGTAAAGAGCGCGTGAGATATGCCTTCAGCCATAGATTTCGGGCGTGGCACGTCGCACATCTATCTCAAAAGGAGACCCACCCCATGTTTAAAGCTCTCGTTCTTTCGCTGGCACTGCTGCCAGTCGCGCAATCTGCTGCTGCGCGGGATATCCAGACCGCGATTGTCGCGGGCGGCTGTTTCTGGTGCGTCGAAAGCGACTTTGAAAGCGTCCAAGGGGTCAGAGAGGTCGTTTCCGGCTACACCGGAGGCACAACCGCGAACCCGACCTATGAAACAATTAAGGGATCTGGCCACTATGAAGCCGTCGAGATTACCTATGACGCTGATATCGTGAGCTATGAACAGTTGATGTTTGCCTTCTTCCGTTCGGTTGATCCCACAGATGCTGGCGGCCAGTTCTGCGACCGCGGCGAGAGTTATCGCACCGCGGTTTTTGTGACCTCGCCAGAGGAGCGCAGCATCGCCGAAGCCGCAAAAGCGCAGGCCCAGCGCGATCTGGGTCAGCGGATCGTCACCCCAATTCTGGATGTCGCCACCTTTTATGAGGCCGAGGCCTATCACCAGGATTACTACAAAGGCCAGAACCGCGTGATTACCCGTGGCGGGATCAAGCGGCAAGCCGACGCATACAAGTTCTATCGTGAAGGCTGCGGTCGCGATGCCCGCGTCGCTGAACTATGGGGCGACGCCGCACCTTTTGTGAATCATCCCTGAAACGCTTGGACTTCTGACAGGTCGGGGATCACGTCAGCCGTGCCGTGGCGCATGACCATCAGCGCGCCTGCTTTGGTGGCCTGCGCAATCGCCTGACCCATGGGCAAGCCACGATCCAGACCCGCAAGCACATATCCGGTAAAGGTATCGCCCGCGCCTGTTGTGTCGACGGGATCAACCTTGATCGCGGGGAAATGTTCCATGCCGTCTGGCCCGTACCAATCCGCGCCGTCGGCCCCGCGCGTCACGATCACGTCCTTGACGGGCAGGTCACCTGGGGCTTGTCCGGTCGCATCCTGCAACTGCTGCGCCTCGACCGCATTCAGGATCAGGAAATTCAAATACGGCAGAACGGCCTTGACCCGATCCGCATCAAAAGGGGCAGCGGCATAGGCCACTTGCAGTCCCAGTTTCTTGCCCATCTGGGCCGCTGTCCGTTGCAGGTTCGTTTCGTTCTGGATCACCAGCCAGTCGCCGGTCTGGGCCTCGGCCATTGCGGCCTGCAAAGTCACCTGCGGGATTTCGGCGTTGGCACCCGGATGCAGGATGATCGCGTTCTCGCCGTAAGGGTCGACCATGATGATGGCTTGGGCTGTTTCAGTCTCTAACACGGCGATATTGCGCGTATCGACACCGTATTCGAGCAATCGTTCGACCGCCCAGCGCCCGTCTTCACCGACAGCGCCGATATGATGTACGCGCGCGGCAGCGCGTGCGGCAGCGACGGACATGTTGGTGCCTTTTCCGCCCAGAAACATCTTGCGACCTGCCGACGAAAGCGTTTCCCCAGGTGCGGGAATATGCGGCACTGCATAGACGAAATCTGCGTTGATCGACCCGAGATTCCAGATGGCCATCATTCGACCTTGCAGGCGGCGATGACGGCCATGTTGAGAATGTCGTTTACGGTCGAGACTGTCGAGCAAATCTGAATCGGCTTGCCAATGCCGGACAGGATCGGGCCGATCACGGTGGCCCCCGCCATTTCCTGCATCAGTTTCACAGAGATCGAAGCAGAGTGCCTTGCAGGCACGACCAGCACGTTCGCCGGACCGGTCAGCCGCGAGAACGGATAATTTTCCTGCGCTTTGCGGTTCAGGGCGACATCGACAGTCATTTCGCCTTCATACTCGAAATCGACCTTGCGCTGGTCCAGAACCGTAGGCGCACGGTGCATCTTTTCGGCACGTTCCGATACTGGATAACCAAAGGTCGAGAAGGACAGAAAGGCGACACGTGGCTCCAGCCCCAGTTCGCGGGCCACAGCAGCGCCACGCTCTGCGATATCGGCAAGGTCGTTCTCATCGGGCCATTCATGGACGAGCGTATCAGTAATCAGGACAATGCGGCCTTTGTGCAAAACTGCCGTGACACCCACAGCACCGTCATGGGGCTGGGCGTCAAAAACGTGGTTGATCAATTCGAGTACATGGGCGGATTTGCGTGTCGCGCCGGTGACCATACCGTCGGCATGCCCATGGGCAAGCATGAGGGTCGCAAAGACATGCCTGTCGCGCGCGGCCAGACGGTGCACGTCTGCCGAGTCAAAGCCTTTGCGCTGCAAGCGCTGATACAGAAACGCCTTGTAGGTTTCGAGGTGCGGGGTGTTCGCCGCATTCACAATCGTCAGTTCGTCTACCGCTTCGGCCAGACCTTCGGCCGTCAGTTTGTCTTTCACGTCGTCTTCCCGTCCGACGACAAGTGCTTTGCCAAGGCCAGAGCGTTGATAAAGCACCGCCGCACGCAGCACGCGAGGGTCGTCACCTTCGGCAAAGACAACGGTGGACTGGTTGGCCCGCGCCCGCGCATTCAACCCGCGCAGGATCGAGGCGGTTGGATCCATGCGGGATTTCAAGGACACCTCGTAGGCGTCCATATCGACAATGGGCCGCCGCGCGACGCCTGTTTTCATACCTGCCCGCGCAACCGCAGTTGGAATCCGGTGGATCAGACGCGGATCAAAGGGGGTCGGGATGATGTAGTCGCGACCAAAGGTCATTTTCTTGCCATAAGCCATGGCGACCTCGTCCGGCACATCTTCGCGGGCAAGGGCAGCAAGGGCTTCGGCGCAGGCGATCTTCATCTCGTCGTTGATGGCGCGGGCGTGGATATCCAGCGCGCCCCGGAAAAGATAGGGAAAGCCAAGGACGTTATTGACCTGATTGGGGTAATCGCTGCGTCCAGTCGCGACGATGGCATCGGGGCGGACGGCATGGGCCTCTTCAGGGGTGATTTCCGGATCGGGGTTCGCCATCGCAAAGATCACCGGATTTTCGGCCATGCTGAGCACCATGTCTTGAGTCACGGCCCCTTTGGCGCTGACACCCAGAAACACGTCGCAGTCTTTCATCGCATCTTGCAGCGTGCGGGCTGATGTATTCGCCGCATGTGCGGATTTCCATTGGTTCATGCCCTCGGTCCGGCCTTGGTAGATCACACCTTTGGTATCGGCCATGATGCAATTGTCATGCTTGGCGCCCATCGCCTTGAGAAGCTCAAGACAGGCGATCCCGGCGGCACCTGCCCCATTCAGCACGATCTTGACGTCTTCGATCTTTTTGCCCGACAGGTGCAGCGCATTGAGCAAGCCGGCCGCACAGATCACCGCAGTGCCGTGCTGGTCATCGTGAAAGACGGGGATATCCATCTGCTCTTTCAGCGTCTGTTCGATGATAAAGCATTCAGGTGCTTTAATATCTTCAAGATTGATACCGCCGAATGTGGGACCCATCAGGCGGACGGCCTTGATGAATTCTTCGGGATCCTCGGTATCCAATTCAATGTCGATGGAATTGACGTCGGCAAAGCGTTTGAAAAGAACTGCTTTGCCTTCCATCACCGGTTTGCTGCCCAGCGCGCCCAGATTGCCAAGGCCAAGCACCGCGGTTCCGTTCGAAATCACGGCGACCAGATTGCCTTTGTTGGTATAATCATAGGCAGTTGCGGGGTCAGCTGCGATTTCTTCGCATGGGATCGCCACACCGGGAGAATAGGCCAGCGACAGATCGCGCTGGGTGTTCATCGGGACCGTCGCCTGAATTTCCCATTTGCCAGGGCTAGGCTGCATGTGGAATGTCAGCGCGTCCTCGCGGGTTAGTTTGTTCTTCGGCATGGTTCCCCCCAAAATTCGTCCACAACTCATAGCGGTATAGGGCCGCCCGCCGCAACGGATTCATTTCGGGGTTTCGCGGGTTTCTGGGGCTGGTAGAGTGCGCAGGATGATCCGGGGGATTTATGAGCGACAGCACAACAACGCCGATGATGGCGCAGTATCTGGAAATCAAGGCAGCCCACCCTGATGCTTTGCTCTTTTACCGGATGGGCGATTTCTACGAGATGTTCTTTGATGACGCCGTGGCCGCGGCCGAGGCTCTGGACATCGCTCTGACCAAACGCGGCAAACATGATGGCGACGATATCCCGATGTGTGGCGTGCCGCATCACGCAGCCGAAGGGTATTTCTTGACGCTGATCCGCAAGGGTTTCCGCGTTGCCGTCTGCGAACAGATGGAAAGCCCCGCCGAAGCGAAGAAACGCGGCTACAAGGCGGTGGTCAAGCGCGAGGTTGTACGCCTTGTGACGCCGGGCACATTGACCGAGGATTCCCTGCTGGATGCCCGCCGCCATAACTATCTGGCCGCCTATGCGGTCGTGCGGGATGCGGGTGCCTTGGCTTGGGTCGATATCTCGACCGGCGCGTTTCATGTGATGCCTTGCACGGGGGCGGCATTGGGGCCGGAACTGGCGCGTTTGACGCCGCGCGAAGTGATCGTTGTGGATGGATCAGAGGTAAGTTGGGCTGGAATAGTGTCTGAATCTGGAGCTGTCCTGACAACATTGGGTGCTGCAGCATTTGATAGTACGGCGGGTGAAAAGCGGCTTTGCACGCTTTACAAAGTCGGATCGCTTGACGCCTTTGGCAGCTTTTCGCGGGCCGAGATTGCGGCGATGTCTGCGGTCGCGGAATATCTGGATATCACCCAAAAGGGCAACCTGCCCCTGCTGCGTCCGCCCGTGCAGGAAGGGCAATCCGCTGCGATGCAGATTGATGCGGCGACACGGCGGTCGCTAGAGCTGACCCATGCGATGAGTGGTGGCAAACAAGGGTCCTTGCTCCATTGCATTGACCGGACTGTCACCGCTGGTGGCGCGCGGTTGTTGGAACGCCGGCTGTCTTCGCCATCTTGCACACTGGCTGTGATTTCTGCACGGCAGGACGCTGTTGCGTTTTTGGCCGAAAGGCCGCGTCTGGTTGAAGATATGCGCAGCAGTTTGCGCGGCGTGCATGATCTGGACCGCGCTTTGTCGCGGTTGGCGCTGGATCGGGGCGGGCCGCGCGATATGGCCGCTATTCGCAATACGATCGGGCAGGCTGCGACTATCGCGGTGCCTGATGATCTGCCAGTCATCCTGGCTGAAGCCGCCAAAGATTTGTCGGGGCATGATGACCTACTGGCCTTGCTTGACGAGGCGCTGGTGGCTGAACCGCCTTTGCTCGCGCGGGATGGCGGGTTTATTGCACCGGGCTATGACGCCGAATTGGACGAAGTGCGCAAGCTGCGCGACGAAGGCAGGTCGGTCATTGCCGCGATGCAAGCCGGATTCGTTGAACTGTCCGGCGTGGCATCGTTGAAGATCAAGCATAACAACGTTCTGGGTTATTTCATTGAGACCACCGCGACACACGCGGAAAAGATGCTGGCCCCGCCGCTGAACGAAACCTTTATTCACCGGCAGACGACCGCAAATCAGGTGCGTTTTACAACTGTTGAACTGTCTGAGATCGAAAGCCGGATTTTGAATGCGGGCGGGCGGGCCCTGGAGATTGAAAAGCGGCTCTATGTGTCTCTAGCACAGGCAATTATAGAAAAAGCAGGAGCATTGGGTGCCTTGGCACGGGCTTTGGCAGAGTTTGATCTAGCGGCGTCATTGGCGCATCTCGCCAACGCCGAAAACTGGGTCCGGCCCCGTGTGGATGACAGCCGTGCGTTCGAGATCACAGGCGGGCGGCATCCGGTGGTCGAGGCGGCGTTGCAAAAGCAAGGTGCAGCCTTCGTTGCCAATGATTGCGGGTTGACCGATGCACCGATCTGGTTGCTGACCGGTCCGAACATGGCGGGTAAATCGACTTTCCTGCGGCAGAATGCTTTGCTGGCGATATTGGCGCAGATGGGCAGTTTTGTACCGGCGAGAGCAGCTCATATCGGGATTGTCAGCCAAATCTTCAGCCGCGTCGGCGCATCGGATGATCTGGCACGGGGGCGGTCGACATTTATGGTCGAAATGGTCGAGACTGCGGCGATCCTGAACCAAGCGGATGATCGGGCGCTGGTCATTCTGGATGAAATCGGGCGCGGCACAGCAACTTATGACGGATTGTCGATCGCATGGGCGACATTGGAGCATTTGCACGATGTGAACCGGTGTCGCGCGCTTTTTGCCACGCATTATCACGAGATGTCGGCGCTTTCGGCCAAACTGGAAGGGGTCGAGAACGCCACCGTCACGGTCAAGGAATGGGACGGCGACGTGATCTTCTTGCACGAGGTCAAGCGCGGCACCGCCGATCGCAGCTATGGCGTCCAGGTCGCGCGATTAGCCGGATTGCCGCAGGTCGTCGTGGAACGGGCGAAGGTCGTGCTGGAGGCGCTGGAGAGAGGCGAACGCGAGGGCGGCGGATCACGGAAGGCGATCATAGACGATCTGCCGCTCTTTGCAGCGACACCCACGCCGCAAGCTGCAAAGATCAAGGACTCGCAGGTCGAGGCGCGGCTGAAAGATATTTTGCCCGATGAGTTGACGCCGAAAGAGGCTCTGGCGCTGATTTATGAACTTCGGGACCTGTTGTAAGGTGGATCATGATCCACCATACCCTCAAGACGCCGGCATGGACGACACGCCAACCTGTGCGGGGCGTAGTAGACGGTCGTGCAACATAAAGCCCTCGGCGGCAACCTGAATGATGTCACCGGCCTTGGTGCCGGGCAAAGGTGCTTCGAACATGGCTTGATGCAGCTGCGGATCGAACCTGTCGCCAACCTCGGGCACAATCGGATCAATGCCGTGTTTCTTGAACACGCTGATCAACTCGCGCATCGTCAGTTCCACGCCTTCCAGCAAGGCTTTGTTCTGTTCCTTCTCGGCCTCATCGGCGGACAACAAAGCGCGACGCAGGTTGTCGTAGACCGGCAGCATGTCGCGGGCGAGCTTTGACCCGCCATAGTTTTCTGCCTCGCGCCGGTCGCGATCCGCGCGTTTGCGGGTGTTTTCGGCATCGGCAAGAGCGCGCATGAATTTATCACGGAACTCGTCGCGTTCCGCACGCAGCGCTTCGATCTCGTCAAAGCTGCTTGCTGCCGCATCAAAATCAGGCTCGTCACCTTCGGCTGCGAGTTCATCGAGGCTTTGGAGATGTTCGTCTTTGTCGGACATTGTCGTTCCCTTTAAGAGCGGTCAGCAATCATCTTGCCTACCAGCTTGGCAGTGTAATTCACAATGGGCACAATGCGTCCGTAATTGAGCCGGGTCGGCCCGATCACACCCACTGCGCCGATAATCTTGCGGTCGGCGTTCATATAAGGGGAAACGACGAGAGAGGAACCCGAAAGTGAGAACAATTTGTTCTCGGAGCCAATAAAAATGCGCACCCCCTCGCCCTCTTCGGCAAGATCAAGGAACTGGGCGATGTCCCGCTTGCGTTCAAGATCGTCAAACAGTGACCGGATGCGTGCCAGATCAGCCTCATTCTCGTTGTCACCCAAAAGATTGCCGCGTCCGCGCACGATGAGCCGTTCTGTGGCCTGCCCTTCGTTATCCCAAAGTGCGAACCCGTTTTCGACCAGATCGGCGGCAAGCGCGTCGATCTCTTGGCGGCGGGCAGCAATTTCGCGGGCGATCACCGCGCCAAGCTGAGACAGCGTATGCCCTTCCGCGATGGCATTGAGGAAATTCGCCGCCTCGCGCATGGAGGACGGCGTTTGCCCCGCTGGGGGCGTGAAAATCCGGTTTTCGACATGACCGTCCGCAAAAACCAAGACCACAAGCGCGCGTTCTCGTGACAAAGACACAAATTCGATGTGCTTGATCGCAGCCTCGTGTTTCGGCGTCAGCACAAGGCTTGCGCTATGGGTCACGCCCGAAAGCGCCTGACCGACCTGATCAAGAACCGATGTCACATCTCTGTCGTTGCTGGTCAGCGTGCGGTCGATCTTTTCGCGGTCTTCGCCATCCAGATCGCCCACTTCAAGCAACCCATCGACAAACATCCGCAAGCCCATCTGTGTCGGAATGCGGCCAGCGCTGGTATGTGGGCTGCCTAAAAGGCCAAGGTATTCAAGGTCTTGCATCACATTTCGGATCGTTGCGGCGCTGACCTGTTCGGAAAAGTCCCGCGTCAGGGTACGCGATCCGACAGGGACGCCGCTTTCCAGATAGCCTTCGACGACGCGGCGAAAGACTTCGCGCGAACGGGCGTTCATTTCGTCGATATTGGGTGGCTGTTGGGTCATCGAGTCCTCTGTTCAGGGCGAGGCAATTAAAACCAAGTTCATCGCAACGTCAATCGGGGTTGGATTTCATATGTGGGCAGCGTATCCCGTCGGTGCAACCGATAGGAGTGACTCAATGCGTCCATCTGGCCGTCAAATAAACGAAATGCGCCCCATCTCGATCGAGACAGGTGTGACGATGCATGCCGAAGGGTCTTGCCTGATCAAATGCGGCAACACCCATGTTTTATGCACCGCAACGATTGATGAGCGGGTGCCCCCGTTTTTGAAGAATTCGGGCCTTGGATGGGTCACTGCGGAATATGGCATGCTGCCAAGGGCGACGAATACACGGATGCAACGTGAAGCCAAGAAAGGCCAGTCAGGTCGTACACAGGAAATCCAGCGCCTGATCGGCAGATCTTTGCGCGCTGGTGTTGATCGCGTCGCCTTGGGCGAACGTCAGATTGTCGTGGATTGCGATGTGATACAGGCCGATGGCGGCACGCGCTGTGCGTCGATCACTGGCGGCTGGGTCGCGTTGAAGCTCGCCGTTCAGAAACTGATGAAAACTGGGGATGTGATCAGCGACCCCTTGATCGATCCTGTTGCTGCGATTTCATGCGGGATTTATGCGGGGCAAGAGGTGCTTGATCTGGATTATCCCGAAGACAGCGAAGCGGGTGTAGACGGCAATTTTGTCATGACCGCAGGCAAGCTGATCGAGGTGCAGATGTCAGCTGAAGGGTCGACATTTACCCGCGCTCAGATGGACCGATTGCTTGAACTGGCCGAAAAAGGAGTGGCCGAACTGACCGCTGCGCAATTGGCGGCTGTTAACTGATGCGGCGGTTTGACGGCAAGGAATTGGTCATTGCGACCCACAACCAAGGGAAGCTGGAAGAGATCGCCGATCTTCTGGCACCTTTTGGTGTGTCTTTGACGTCAAACGCCGATCACGGGCTGCCAGAGCCCGAAGAAACCGAAACAAGTTTTGTCGGAAATGCCCGGATCAAGGCACATGCAGCGGCAAAGGCAACCGGCCTGCCTGCGCTTGCGGATGACAGCGGGATCGAGATTGATGCGCTGGACGGGGCGCCGGGTGTCTATACTGCGGACTGGGCAGAGACCCCAAATGGCCGCGATTTCAGAATGGCGATGGAGCGGAGTTGGGCCGCGTTAGAGACTGTTTCGGCCCCTTTTCCACGCAGGGCACGGTTTTGCTGTACTCTGGTTCTGGCTTGGCCGGATGGTCATGATGAAGTGTTCCCCGGTGTGATGGCGGGTCAGATCGTCTGGCCGATGCGTGGCGACCAAGGGCATGGGTATGACCCTATTTTCCAGCCTGATGGCTATGATATTACCTTTGGCGAAATGGACCGCTGGGAAAAGAACAAGATCAGCCATCGCGCTGATGCTTTTGCCAAGCTGATTGCGGGTTGTTTTTCCTAGGATGGAAGACTGGGAACACGGCGGTTTCGGGCTTTATATCCATTGGCCGTTTTGCCAGTCGAAATGCCCCTATTGCGATTTCAACAGCCATGTTGTGGCGCTTATCGACCAGAACGCCTGGGCCAAAGCCTATTTGAGCGAAATTGATCGGATCGGTGCAGAGACGCAGGGGCGCATATTGCGGTCGATATTTTTTGGTGGTGGCACTCCCAGTTTGATGGATCCCGCGGTTGTGGATGCCGTTCTGACCAAGATCCGCGCCACTTGGCCGATGGCCAACGATATCGAGATCACGCTGGAAGCCAATCCGACCTCGGTCGAGGCGGGTCGTTTTGCGGGGTATCGGGATGCGGGGGTAAACCGCGTGTCGATGGGGATTCAGGCGCTGAATGACCCCGATTTGAAAGCTTTAGGGCGTTTGCATAGTGCGACAGAGGCGTTGGCAGCGTTTGATATCGCACGCGGGGTCTTTGATCGGGTCAGTTTTGATCTGATTTATGCGCGGCAAGGGCAGTCTTTGGATGATTGGCGTGCGGAGTTGACGACTGCATTGGGGCTCGCTGTGGATCACTTGTCGCTTTACCAGCTGACGATCGAGGACGGGACCGCGTTTGGTGACCGTTACGCGGCAGGAAAGCTGCGGGGTTTGCCCGATGATGACACGGCGGCCGATATGTATGCTTTGACGCAGGATGTGTGTGGTGAGGCAGGCTTTGCAGGATATGAGGTTTCCAATCATGCACGTGCCGGCTTTGAAAGCACCCACAACAAGATTTATTGGCAGTATGGCGATTATGCGGGAATCGGACCGGGGGCCCACGGGCGGTTGACTTTGGATGGCGTACGTTATGCCACAGAAGCTCCGCTCGCACCGGCGGGTTGGCTGGCGCAGGTCAACCGCACAGGCAATGGTGACTTGAGCCGGGCAGCATTGAACACTGATGAACAGGTAGCGGAATTCCTGCTTATGGGAATGCGATTGCGTGAGGGTGTTTCGCTGGATCGGTTTAGTGCTTTGCGAAGCGACGTATTTCTAAATAAAATCAATATGTTGTATGGTTTAGGGATGGTTGAAACGGATCAAGGACTTTTGCGTTTAACGCCAAAGGGCCGCCCTCTTTTGAATGCCGTCCTGCGCGAATTGCTGGACAGCTAACCGCCCGATAGCGCGCGCAAGAGGTCGTCCAGCTGATCCAGTGATTTATATCCGATCACCATCTTGCCACCCTCTGATCCAGTCGGATGATCAATGGTCACTTTCATGCCCAAGGTCGCGGAAAGCTCATTCTCGATCTGAACGGTGTCTGCATCTTTCGGAACGGGCGCGCCCGGCACGGACCGCTTTTTGATGGCGGGTCCCTTCTTGGCGAGCTGCTCTGTCTCCCGGACTGAAAGCTTGCGCTGGATGATCTCGCGCGCCAGTTGTACGGCCATTTCGTGCCCAACAAGCGCACGGGCATGACCGGCAGAAATTTGGCCGCTGACAAGATAGGCCTGCACTTCGTCCGGCAGGGTGAGAAGTCGCATCAGGTTGGCGATGTGGCTGCGGCTTTTCCCGAGCGCAGTAGCAAGCTTATCTTGTGTGTGACCGAAGCGATCCATCAACTGCTTGTAGCCTGCGGCCTCATCAACCGGATTTAGATCGGCGCGTTGTATGTTCTCGATGATCGCGATCTCGAGAACTTCAATATCGTCGTAGTCGCGCAAGAGGATCGGTATCTCGTGCAATTTTGCGATTTGTGCTGCACGCCAGCGCCGCTCACCGGCTACGATTTCAAAGGCGCCTTCGGTTCTGGGCGAGTGCCTCACGATCAGGGGCTGGATTACTCCCTTTTCGGCAATAGAGGCGGCAAGATCTTGCAGCGCATCTTCGGCAAATGTGCGGCGTGGCTGATCGGGGTTGGGCTGCACCTGTTCGATGGGGACAACCAGATCGGGTCGTTTTGGTGCACCTTTTGGGGCCTCATCGGCAGCGACATCCGACATAAGCGCAGAAAGGCCGCGCCCCAGACCACGTGCGTTCTTTGTGGTGCGTGCCATGCTATGCAGCCCTCTTTTTCTTTGTTCTTTCAATCAATTCTGCCGCAAGGGCACGATATGCCATACTTCCCTTGGAGCTACTATCATAGGCCAAGACTGGCAGGGCATAGGATGGAGCTTCGCTGAGACGGACATTGCGCGGTATCACGGTCTTGAAAACCATATCGCCCATATTTTCCCGCGCATCATCTTCGACCTGCAGAGAAAGATTGTTCCGCTGGTCGTACATGGTAAGCGCGATACCCTCAATCCGGAGATCAGGGTTTGCTGTTTGCCGGACATCGCGGACCGTAAGGATAAGCTGGGATAGACCTTCGAGAGCAAAAAACTCGCTTTGGAGCGGAACGATGATCGAGTGCGCCGCAACCATTGCGTTGACCGTCAAGATATTGAGAGATGGTGGGCAATCAATCAAAATGTAGTCATATCCAAGAGTATCGACGGAGTCACTTCGAAGCACGTCGCGCAGAAGGAAGCTTCGCTTTGCGTTGTCAACAAGCTCTAGATCTGCAGAGCTAAGGTCTGTTGTTGCGGGAATAATGTCGAGATGCGCTACGCTTGTATTCTGGATAGCGTCCGCGACTGTGACATCCCCTGCGATCAGGTCATATGTCGTGGCTTTGCGTTGACTGTTGTCAATGCCTAGTCCCGTGGAGGCGTTTCCTTGCGGGTCAAGATCTATCAATAGAACCCGCTTTTTGCGCTCGGCAAGAGCAGCGCCCAGATTGATTGTTGTGGTCGTCTTGCCCACTCCACCCTTTTGGTTCGCAATTGCGATGATGAGGGGCTCTGCTTTCTTGAGGTCTTTAACCACGGAGGGTGATCCTTTGAATCGCGAGTATGCGTGCGTTAAGATCAGTGAAACTGGCATGATCTTCAAGCTCAAACGACGCGTGCATTTGTGCTTCGGCGACTTCCTGACTGGCCTGCTTTCCCTTGTGCAGCAATGCGATGCCATTGGAGTCAAGATGACGGGCAACAAGCGGAATCAAGCTAGATAATGCGGTAAGCGCACGGGCTGACACGATATCTGCACCTTGTGGATCCACCGCTTCAATTCTTTCAGCCATCACTTCAGCCTGAACATTCAGTTCCCGGATTGCCGTTCTGAGGAACATTGCTTTCCTTTGATCACTTTCAATCAGGATAAATCTTGCGTTTGGCTGCTGTGTCTTGCCCAACACCGCCATAACGATCCCCGGGAAGCCTCCGCCACTGCCGAGATCCACCCATTTTTCAAACTGCTTTGGTGCATATTGATAAATCTGGACCGAATCGATGATGTGGCGATCCCAAATATCGCCTGTCGTTCCCTTTGCAATCAGATTGATCTTTGGTGTCCATTTAGCGACCAGAGCACCAAATGCCTCTAGATCTTGGATTGTTTCACGTGAAACATCCACACCAGCAATCAGATGGCTCATGCTCTATGTTCCAGTCGCACGCTGCTTGTGCTTTTTTGTAGCCCCGATAAGCAGCATAAGCGCGGCGGGCGTCATCCCCTCGATCCGGCCAGCATGGGCGACGGTGGCAGGCCTTGCCTGGACAAGCTTTGCAACCAGTTCATTCGACAACCCTTTGATCCGGGTATAGTCAGTATCATCCGGGATGATATGCTGCTCGTCGCGCTCCATGGCTGCGATATCTCGCTCTTGCCTTGCGATATAATGTGCGTAGAGCGCATCCCTCTTTACCTGATCTTGTATATCAGTCGCAATTTCACCTACATCTTGTGAAAACTCTTTAAGATGCGCAAAAGAAAAATCTGTCAGCGCCAATGCGTCCAGGGCTGACCTTCTGGGTCCATCTGCGTTCAGCTTGACGCCCGCGCCCGCGATCTGGCGCGCTGAGAGTGTTATCTGTACCAGCTTTTCCTTGGCAACATTGATCTGATGCATTTTATCCGAAAAATGTGCCCAGCGCCGCTCTCCGACACAGCCAATGGTGCGGCCGCGCGCTGTTAACCGTTGATCTGCGTTGTCTGCACGCAAGGACAGCCGGAATTCCGCCCGCGACGTGAACATGCGGTAGGGCTCTGACACACCGCGCGTGATCAGATCGTCAATCATGACACCGATGTACGATTCCCGGCGGCTAAACAGGACAGTTGGCTGCTCTTTGGCGGCCGCAGCTGCGTTAAGCCCAGCAACCAACCCCTGCGCTGCCGCCTCTTCATATCCTGTTGTCCCGTTGATCTGCCCGGCAAGGTAGAGCCCGGGAACATCCCGCAGTTCAAGCGTGGCGCGGAGCGCACGCGGATCGACATAATCATATTCAATCGCATAGCCCGGTTGCAGAATCTTTGCGTTTTCAAGGCCATATATCGAGTGAACATAGCTTTCCTGAACATCCTCGGGCAAGGACGTCGATATTCCGTTCGGATAAACTGTATGATCGCTCAAGCCCTCTGGTTCGAGGAATATCTGATGCGACGTCTTCTCGGCAAACCGGACAATCTTGTCTTCGATGGACGGGCAGTATCTTGGTCCAATCCCGTCGATATGGCCCCCATACATCGCAGAGCGACCCAGGTTTTCGCGGATAATGTCGTGGGTTCTCTCGTTTGTATGGGTGATTCCACAGTCGATCTGCTGCGCAAAAACACCGTTGGACAAGAAAGAGAAAAGAACCGGGTCGTCGTCACTTGGCTGCGCCTCTAGCTTTTCCCAGGCGATGGTGCGTCCATCCAGCCTTGGCGGCGTTCCTGTCTTCAGTCGCCCAAGAGGGAGCGCAAAGCTATCAAGCCTTTCTGCCATTTTGACAGACGGATCATCCCCCATACGGCCGCCCGGGCGCGATACATCGCCGATATGGATAACACCGCGCAGGAAGGTTCCTGTCGTCAAGATCACGCCTTGTGCACCGATCTCGGTGCCATCCCGCATCACCACACCTGAAACGCGGCCAGATTGCATGATCAAGTCCGTCGCTTCGCCTTCGATGATCGCCAGGTTCTGGAGCTTCGATAGCTCTGCTTGCATTTCGCGGCGATATATTTGCCGGTCGGATTGCGCCCTTGGCCCTTGCACAGCGGGGCCTTTCTTGCGGTTCAGCAGCCGGAATTGAATACCTGCCTTGTCCGCAACCCGCCCCATCACGCCATCAAGTGCATCAATCTCGCGTACCAAATGGCCTTTCCCAAGCCCCCCAATCGCGGGATTGCACGACATCACGCCGATCGATTCTTTGGTCAGGGTTACCAGCGCTGTCCGCACCCCCATACGCGCAGCCGCATGCGCGGCCTCTGCCCCCGCATGGCCACCACCGATTACGATCACGTCGTAGTCACGATGTTTCACGTGAAACACTCCTTACTTTCCGATGCAGAAGCTCAAGAAAATCTCGTCCAAAACATGTTCTACATCAACACGGCCAACGATGCTATCCACTGCCCGGATCGCAGACCGTAAATCTTCGGCGACCAGATCGGTCATGGCATCCCCTGTCCGCATCGCAGTGCCTGCTGCATCCATATACCCTATGGCCCTCATCATCGCGACCCGATGCCGTTCGCGCATCGCAATCCCGATCCGCCCCACCTTATCCTGCAGGCGCAAAGATATCGCAGCGATCAACTCCTCAATCCCGAGCCCAGTCATCCCAGACACAGCCAGCCCGTCAGCCGCCCGTAAATCTGCCTTTGCCCTCACAAGCAGGTCATCCGGCCCAAGGTCGGCATGAGGTTCATTGCCATCCAACGAAAGATGTATCCGCAAATCCGCAGCAGCCGCGCGTTCTCGTGCACGCGCTACGCCAAGGCCCTCGACAAGATCATCCGTCTCCCGCAGACCCGCCGTATCCAACAAGGTCACAGGCAGCCCATCCAGGTCCATCCGCACTTCGATGACATCGCGCGTGGTGCCGGCGATCTCCGACGTAATCGCCACATCACGCCCTGCAAGTCTGTTCATCAGCGTGGATTTACCGACATTCGGCGCGCCAATAATCGCAACCTCAAACCCATCCCTGACGCGCTCTGCAATCCTGACCCCATCAGCCTCTCGCAACATCTCGGCCGAAACCCCGTCAAGCAAAGCCAATACCTCTGGGCTGACATCCACAGGCACCTCTTCGTCCGCAAAATCAATCGTCGCTTCCAGTAATGCCGCGGCCCTGATCAGCCGCGTTCTCCAGCTATCAGCGAGCACGCCGAGCGCGCCAGAGAAGACCCGCACCGCCTGCTTTCTCTGGCTCTCTGTCTCGGCGTCGATCAGATCAGCAAGGCCCTCCACCTCGGCCAGGTTCAGCCGCCCATTCTCCAGCGCGCGTCTTGTAAACTCTCCGGCCTCAGCCTGCCGCAAATCCGGCATATCCCCGAGGCATCGCAGGACAGCGCTGACAACGGCTGGACTGCCATGAAGGTGCAGTTCAACAACCTCTTCACCGGTAAAGCTCTTGCCCTCTGCAAACCGCAGCACAAGTGCCTCATCCAAGAGTTCACCCAGCCGGTCATATAGCCGCCGCACCCCCCGCAACGGCGGGACATCACCACATAGCAAGCTCGTGGCAGACACCGCCTCTGCCCCGGATATCCGGATAACCGCAACACCCGCGCGGCCTTGCGCTGTCGCAAGGGCGAAAATTGTATCCATCATCTAACCCATTGCTTTATAACAATAAGTTACGTGTTCATCGAATCAAAGAAGTCCGCATTTGTCTTGGTCTGCTTCAGTTTTCCGATCAGGAACTCGATCGCATCAGTTGTGCCCATCGGGTTTAGAATACGCCGCAGCACATACGTCTTGGCAAGGTCGCCCTTATCCACCAAAAGCTCTTCCTTGCGGGTACCGGACTTGAGGATATCCATAGCCGGGAAGACGCGCTTGTCGGCAACTTTCCGGTCCAGAACAATCTCGCTGTTACCGGTTCCTTTGAATTCTTCAAAGATCACCTCATCCATCCGCGATCCCGTATCAATCAGGGCCGTCGCAATAATGGTCAGTGAACCACCCTCTTCGATATTGCGGGCCGCACCAAAGAAACGCTTTGGCCGCTGCAATGCATTCGCGTCCACACCGCCGGTCAGCACCTTGCCCGATGACGGCACAGTCGTGTTGAACGCGCGACCCAGACGCGTGATCGAGTCAAGCAAGATCACGACATCGCGTTTATGCTCTACCAGGCGCTTTGCCTTTTCGATCACCATCTCAGACACAGCCACGTGGCGTGACGCAGGTTCATCGAATGTTGAAGACACGACCTCACCCTTCACCGACCGCTGCATGTCCGTGACTTCTTCGGGGCGTTCATCAATCAGCAGAACGATCAGATAGCACTCTGGGTGGTTCTTCTCGATCGAGTTGGCAATATTTTGCAGAAGCACAGTCTTGCCTGTCCGTGGCGGTGCCACGATCAACGACCGCTGCCCTTTCCCGATCGGCGCGACCAGATCGATAATCCGTGCAGAGCGATCCTTGATCGTGGGATCCTCGATTTCCAGATTAAACCGTTCATCAGGATAAAGCGGTGTCAGGTTATCAAAGGCGACCTTGTGCCGCGCTTTCTCTGGATCTTCGAAGTTTATTTTCTCGACCGACATCAGGGCAAAGTACCGCTCTGTATCGTTTGGCTCTTTCATCACGCCTTCGACTGTATCCCCTGTCCGCAAAGAATGCAGCCGGATCATGTCGGGCGAGACATAGATATCATCAGGTCCCGGCAAATAGTTCGCTTCCGGCGACCGCAGAAACCCAAACCCGTCCTGTAGAACTTCCAGCACACCATCACCGCCGATGACCCACTCTTCATCCGCGCGTTCCTTGAGAATGGCAAACATCATGTCGCCCTTCCGCATGGTCGAGGCGTTCTCGATTTCTAGCTCTTCGGCAAGCGACAAAAGATCCTTCGGGCTCTGTGCCTTCAGATCAGCAAGGTTCAGACGGTGCTGTGACATCAATAAATCCTATGCCAGCGCTTCAGCAGGCAATTCTTCGATTGGGAATGGAAAACGACAATCCCGGACGGGTTGCTGAATCTCACATAAGCAAGCGTGCTTACAGAGTCAATCATAGCCCTAGAAAGGGCGCACAATCACTGCAACAACGATCAACAGCATCAACACCGTTGGCACTTCGTTGAACAACCGATAGGTCCGCCCACTACGCGTATTGAGACCCGCCGCAAACTCTTTGCGCCGCGCACTCATCCAACCATGCGCGCCTGTCATCAAGATCACTGAAACGATCTTGACCCAAGACCAACCGGCAGACCAGTCAAAGGCACCAAGACCGATCATGATCAAACCGGCCACCCATGCCACGATCATCGAAGGGTTCATGATCAGTCGCAGCAATTTGTCTTCCATCACCTGAAAGGTCAAATCCAACTCTGATCCGATAACGGCCCGTTCCGCGTGATAGACAAACAGGCGTGGCAAATAGAACAAACCCGCCATCCAGGCAATCACTGCCATGACATGAACAGCCTTGATCCAAGGGTACACGCTAACTAAAAAATCTATCATGTTTTCTGGCTCTCTTTGCTTCACTCTTCCTTAATTAATATAAGAAGAAAGAAAAGATGATGATGTGGTTAGTCAGGCTATTTTCTGTGGGTTCTTTTTTCATCCTCAGACTTATCCCGATAAGACTAGAAACCAAAAAAGCCTTTCCGAGTTCGGGAGCCATAGTTTTAAGTTTTAAAAACAACTACTTATGCTAAGAAAGTCGAGAAATATTTTCGCTGTTCTATGCTTGACAGGCCATCTTGAACGATTCCTCCACAATCTGGACTTATCCTTGCCCACGGTGGAAAATAGATGGTGTCACCCAGCGAGAGGACAAGGTTTTACACAAATCAGATCCTTACGCTAGATATGCCCATATCTGTCCGATAGATGGCACATGGTTTCTCCCAAAGGTTATCCACATGACTGAACCGATCATTTTGGCTTCCAACTCGGAAATCAGGGCACAACTTCTAAGAAATGCGGGTCTGGTCTTTTCTGTTGTTCCCGCGCGTATCGATGAAGACGCTTACCGCGCGGCCCTGCAAGCTGAAAATGCGTCCCCGCGTGACATCGCCGATGCTCTGGCAGAGATCAAAGCACAACGTATCGGGGCAAAACATCCGAATGCGCTGGTGATCGGATGTGACCAGGTTCTTGCCCTGCATCAGGACATCTTTTCGAAACCCGAATCTCCACAAGAGGCCGTGGACCAACTCAAAGCGCTCCGCGGCCAAAAACACCAACTTTTGTCCGCGGCGGTTATCTACGCAGATGGCAAACCGCTGTGGCGCCACGTTGGTATTGTCCGTCTGCAAATGCGCGATGCCTCTGACGGCTATTTGCAGGATTATGTCGACCGGAACTGGGATAGCATCCGCCATAGCGTTGGCGCCTACAAACTCGAGGAAGAAGGAGTGCGACTTTTTACACGCATTGAAGGAGATTATTTCAATGTATTGGGCCTCCCGCTCCTGGAACTCTTGTCATATCTCACCCTTCGCGGAACATTACCGTCATGACAAATATACCCCGCGCCTGTGTCATCGGTAATCCGATCAGCCACTCACTTTCCCCAAAATTGCACACCTATTGGCTGAACCGCTATGGGATAGAGGGAGAGTATACAGCGCTGCAGGTCACAGAGGATAAACTCGAAGAAACACTGCGCCGCTTGCCCAGCCAGGGCTTTATCGGAGCAAACGTAACGATCCCCCACAAAGTCAGCGTGATGCAGTTCGCTGACCAGATCACTGACCGAGCAACCCTGATCGGGGCCGCAAACACGCTCATCTTCAAGGAAGACGGGCGTATCTTCGCAGACAACACAGATGGCTATGGCTTCATGGCCAATCTGCGCCAAGGTGCCCCTGATTGGGACCCAAAGGCCGGACCCGCTGCAATCTTCGGCGCTGGTGGTGCTGCCCGCGCCATTATTGTGGCTCTGGCAGATGCGGGCGTCCCCCAGATTATCATTTCAAACCGCACCCGCCCCAAAGCCGAAGCGCTCCGCGCTGATTTCGGGGCTCGCGTATCAGTTGTTGATTGGGTGCAGGCAGACAAGATGCTGGAAGAGGCCAATACCGTCATCAACACCACATCGCTTGGGATGGCAGGGGCGCAAGAGTTCAAAGTGTCGCTCAATGGTTTGCAGCCCAAGACAGTTGTGACTGATATCGTCTATACCCCGCTGCGCACGCCTTTTCTGGATGCAGCCGAGAAAAAAGGCTGCATTACCGTCGATGGGCTTGGAATGTTATTGCATCAGGGTGTTCCGGGATTTGAGCGCTGGTTCGGCCAACGCCCAGAAGTCGACGAAGCGACCCGACGCGCTGTTCTGGGATGACCCATCTTCTTGGTCTTACCGGATCAATCGGCATGGGCAAATCGACAACCGCCCAGATGTTCCGTGATGAAGGCATCCCTGTTTGGGATGCGGACGCCGCTGTACATGCGCTTTACGCCCAAGGGGGTGCCGCTGTTGCACCCATCGCCGCCATTTTTCCGCAGGCCATTATCGACGGCGCTGTAAGTCGCGAGGCACTGCGCGGTTTGATCGCGAATGACCCGACAGTGATTGCGCAGCTAGAAGAGCTCGTTCATCCTCTTGTTGCTGCACATCGGCGCGCGTTCTTGGATCACCACAGCGAACCGCTTGTTGTCCTCGACATTCCACTGCTTTTTGAGACCGGAGCGGATAAATGGCTTTCCTCTGTTCTGGTTGTGACGGCACCTGCCAAAGTGCAAAAAGAGCGCGTGATCGCGCGTCCCGGCATGACAGAGGAACAGTTCAACCTCATTCTGTCCCGCCAAACACCGGATGCGGAAAAACGCAAACGCGCGGATCATGTGATTGAAACACTGACGCTGGACGACACACGGCAGGCCGTGCAAGAACTGATCACAAAACTGACAGGGCAAACCGATGCGTGAGATCGTACTTGATACCGAAACGACTGGATTCGAGCCAAGCGAAGGTGACCGGATCGTAGAGATCGGCGCGGTCGAACTGATCGGTCACGTCCCCACGGGGCGCACCTATCACCAGTATATAAACCCTCAACGATCCATGCCTGCCGAAGCCTTTGCTGTGCATGGCATCGGCCCGGATCTGCTGGAACCACCGCAGGACCCGAAACCCGGTCAGGAAACGCTGCGCGACAAGCCGGTATTCAAAGATATCGCACAGGGTTTTATCGACTTTATCGGTGATGCCAGGCTGGTCATCCATAACGCCGCATTTGATATGAAATTCCTGAATGCGGAACTGGGCTGGCTGAACCGCCCTTTGCTGCCTATGGATCAGGCGCTGGATACGCTCGCGATCGCGCGCCGGAAATTCCCCGGCTCTCCGGCTTCGCTGGATGCGTTGTGCCGTCGTTTCGCAATCGACAACAGCTCTCGCACGCTGCATGGCGCGCTGCTGGACAGCGAGATTTTGGCAGAAGTCTACTTGGAACTGATCGGTGGTCGGCAACCGGACTTTGCGCTGGCAACCGATACACGGGTGAGATCAGCCAATGGCAACACAGAAGAGTGGCGTCCGTCGGCGCGCCCCATACCGCTGCAATCAAAAATTTCTGAGGAAGAAGCCGCCGCCCATGCTGCTTTCATTGAAAAGCTGGGCGACGGCGCAATCTGGAAAAAGCGCGCTTAGTTCGCTTTTGCCTTGGCTTTTTCAGCTTCGGCGCGACGTGTCAGCTCGGACCGATAAAGCGCAAGAAAGTCGATTGTTTCAAGGTTCAGCGCGGGGAATCCGCCATCGCGGGTGACGTCGCTGACGATCCGGCGCAGGAACGGGAAGGTGATGCGCGGGCATTCGATCAACAAGTAAGGGTGCATTTGGTCGTCGGGCACGCCTTCCACATGGAAAACCCCGGCATATTCAATCTCGAGCACGAAAAGAGGCTCGCCCTTTTCTTTCGTCTTGCTGGTGATGTTGAGTTTCGTGATCACCTCGTACTGATTGTCTGTCGTGCGTTTGCGCGCATCCAGATTAACCTGCACCTGAATTTCAGGCTGCGCATCGCCAGTCACACCTTTCTGGGCAAGAATGTTTTCGAAAGACATATCGCGGATGTATTGGGCCAGAACGCGGCTTGTGATCTGCGGGGCGGCGGCTGGTGCGGCTGCGCCGTTTTCGGGTGTGTCGGACATAGGAAGAGGCTCCGGTTAAATTTGATTTGCGCGTTCCTATCAGCCTATTTGTCAAGGCTCAATGCCGGGTCCATTCCGACGGCCCTTCAGGGCGGTCTTTGTTCGGCGTCACATCCTCAAATTCAGCATCGATCACACGGTCGCGTGGCCCTTGGGGGCGCTGGGCAGGACCGTCGCCCATGGAAAAGCTTTGCACTTTGACTTTCGATTTGGCCCATAGGAAAGCGGCGCGCCGCACCCCCGGCACCAAAAGCGCCAGCCCAAGCGTATCGGTGAAAAAACCGGGTGTCAAAAGGAGCGCGCCCGCGAACAAGATCATGGCGCCATTGGCCAGTGGTTCTGTCGGATCATCCAGTTCTGAAAACGACCGTTGCAGATTGGCGATTTCGCGCAAACCTTGGTTACGCACCAGATATGACCCGGCCACGGCGGTTGTCAGGACGATCAAGAGTGTCCACCATATCCCGATAAAACCGCCAACCTGAATAAACAGGGCGATTTCGATCATCGGGACCGCAATAAACGCGATTAACAGCCACATTTCATCAGCCTTTCATAACATGTTCGGGGGGTAAGGTGGACTCGGACCAACCCCTGACCTACATAAGCAAGGAACGGGCGTGTTTCCATGCCTTCCCCTGAATGAGGTCCCAATGAACTCTCCGCTTATACAGCTTCTGGTGCTTGCAGGCATCGCTGTTTTCTTGATTTTGCGTTTGCGCGGCGTGCTTGGCACGCGCGAAGGCTTTGAAAAGCCGGCGGTCACCCGCCCCGACCCAGAGCGGCGCGTGAAAAAGCCGGACTTCGACGTCATCGAAGGTGGCCCCGATCTTGATATCACAGATCACGTTGAAGAAGGCTCTGCCTCTGCCAAAGCACTGGCCGCGATGAAGCGGGTAGACCCGTCTTTTAATGTCAGCGAATTCCTTGGCGGCGCCCGTGGTGCCTATGAGATGATCCTGATGGCCTTCGAGAATGGCGATCTCGACAGTATCGTGCCCTTCATTTCCGAAGATGTTTACGAGGCCTTCGCGTCGGTCGTTGATGAGCGGCAGCGTAAGGGTCTAACCATTGATGCGAAATTCATTGGCATCAGCGACATGGCTTTGACAGAAGCAACATTTGATGAATTCTCGAAAGAGGGCGATATCTCGGTACGCTTCAAGAGCGAGATGACATCGGTTGTTCGTGACAATGCTGGTGATGTCGTCGAAGGCAGCGATAAAGAGATCAAGCGCCAGAAAGATACGTGGACTTTCTCTCGCAAGATGGACGCTGGCGATCCAAACTGGCGGCTTGTAGCTACCGGCGAATGAAGAGAGGCTGGTTTGGCAGTCCCGGCCTTTCACTGACCGACAGGCAATGCGATGGCCAAACCGACCTACACATTACTTGATTTTGACGACCTTCAGGGGTGGCGCGATGATGATCATCGCGCCGCGCTAGAGGTGTTTCGCGCCACAAGCAGTGAATTGCGGGATGTCACGAAGAGTACTGTCGATCCGCGCCTTTTCTTTGAAACGCACTTTCGCCCCGTCCTGATCGCGGATGGCAATCCGATGCTGTTTACAGGATATTTCGAACCCGAACTGTCGGGATCGCGCGAACCAACTGCCACCTATCGCTACCCGCTTTATGTCGTCCCGGATGATCTTGTCCCCGGCCAACCTTTTCACACCCGCCGCGCGATTGAAGAAGATCAGCCGCTGGCAAACAAAGGCCTGGAGTTGGCTTGGCTGGCAGATCCGGTGGATGTTTTCTTTTTGCAAGTCCAGGGCTCTGGCCGGATCAAACTTCCTGATGGCAGCGTGATGCGTGTGGGATTTGGGGCAAAGAATGGCCATCCATACTCCTCGATTGGCAAGGCATTGGTCGCGCGCGGTATTTTCGAACCAAAGCAAGTCTCAGCCGATACAATCCGCAGATGGGTGCGCGACAACGGTGCTGAGGGGCGTGCGCTTTTACTGGAAAACGAAAGCTATGTGTTTTTTCGCGAAGTCAGTGAAGTGCCAGCAGAGATGGGCCCACTGGGCGCGATGAACCGTTCAATCACGGCAGGCCGCTCCATCGCGGTTGATCCGGAATTCACGCCGCTTGGCGCGCCTGTCTGGATCGAAAAGGCAGGCACCGCACCGATGCACCGCTTGATGGTCGCACAAGATACCGGGTCTGCAATCAAGGGCGCGCAGCGGGCTGATATCTTCTTTGGCACGGGCGATGCAGCAGGCCAGATTGCAGGCCAGATCAACGAGGGTGGCCGCATGGTCGTGTTGCTGCCCACTGCACAAGCGGACCGTTTGCTTGCGGGGCAAGGCTGATGCGCAGACCTCGCCATCTTTCGCCGGACGAGCGCGCGCTTTGGGATCGTGTTGCCGAACGTGCCACGCCATTGCATCCACAGCGAGATGAGCCATTACGTGAAACTGTGATGCCCGCAAAGCCGAAGAAACGGCCGATCGCCCCCGACCCGCTGCCAGATTTTCGTGTCGGCCAAAATGCCAGCATTGCACGCCAGCATGATGTGATGCGCCCGCTGGTCGACAGGCTGGCTGCGGCACAAGTGAATATGGACAGCAAGTCATTCGGCAAAATGAAGCGGGGCAAGATCAAGCCCGAGGCGCGGATTGACTTGCACGGCATGACGATGGCTGAAGCCCATCCAGAACTGATTTCCTTCATTCTGGGATCGCAATCACTCGGACGGCGTTTGGTTCTGGTGATTACCGGAAAGGGCAAAGACCGTGATGACGGTGGCCCGATCCCGACGCGACATGGCGTCTTGCGTCATCAGGTCCCGCAATGGCTGGCTTTGCCACCTTTGCGTCAGGCTATTTTGCAGATCACGCCTGCGCATTTGAAACATGGCGGGCATGGCGCCTATTACGTTTATCTACGCCGCATTCGATAGAGCTTGGCGCGCGCGGCGCGTCGGGACGATCAGGATCAATGCCGCGAAAGCAAAGACAGCGGCATAACCTAACTGCTGCACTTCAAATCCCACGCCGATGTCGATCAACCACCCGCTTAGCCCCGGACCTATGGCAGAGCCCAGAACCATCAGTGCGGCGGCCGCGGATTTGATCGACCCTATGTGGCGCGTGCCATAAAATTCGGCCCAACAGGCGTTCAGCAACGTCGCTTGCCCGCCCCCGGCGATGCCCATCAGGATCACGGCGAAAGCCGTCCACGCCAAAGATGGCGCATACCAATGCAGGACGAAAGCAACCACTAGCGGGATCAGATAGATCGGCAAAAGTCGCGTGGCCCCGAACCGGTCAATTGCCCAGCCATAACCGATGGTCGAAAACGCAAGCGCGAATGTCCCGAGTGGAAATACTGAAACCAGTGCCAGATGTGACCAGCCTTTGATTTCCGCGAAGTGGACCTGATGAAACCAGAAGGCGGTGCCGAACCCCGAAAACGACATGACCGCAGGCACCATGGCCCAGAACAACGGATGGCGCAGCGCTTCGCTGCGGGTCCAGTGTTTGCTGAACATCCCGGCAGATTGCTCCATCGCCGCCATGGATTGCGGCGTGCGCTCGAGCCGCAAAAGCCGGTAGAGGACAAAGCAGGCCAGAACGCAGAACACCGCGAAACACACCCAAAGTGTGCGCCAGTCAATGAATGATTTCAGCCAGACCATAGTTAACGGCAATGTCGCCTCGCCCAGCATGAAACCGAATGAGGCAACAGCCAGCGCGCGGCCACGCGTGGCGACAAACCAGCGCGCCATCGCGACAGTCGACACATGGGTTGTCATGCCTTGGCCCGTAAATCGCAGGGCAAAAATCACGAAAGGCAGCAAGGCCGCGACCGCATTGAATGCCATGAACAAGCAGGCAGAGGCCAGCAAAAGGACAACGACAATCCCAAGTGTGCGTACCCGAAACCTGTCCGCCAAGCCACCCGCGAAAACCATCACGACCGCCGAGGCCCCCGTGCCGATCATATAGATCAGCCCCCAATCACCATTGGACAGCCCGTAAGCCTCGCGGATTTCCCCGCCAAAGATCGAGATAAAGAAGGTCTGCCCGAAGCTGGAAAGGAAAGACAGCAAAGCACCCGTTGCCAAGAATGGCAGGTTCTCGCGAATAAAGCGCAGGTATCCAGTGGGCGTGCTCATCCGCCCTAGATGATCTCGGATCGTGGCGGGTGGAAGCGCTATTTTACAAGCGCCTCCATTTTCCCGTTCGGATCAAAGCACGTAGCGGCTGATATCCATCGACCGCGACAATTCACCCAGATGCTTTTCGACAAAGGCTGCATCAACTGCGATCTCGTCACCGGCGCGATCTGGTGCGTTGAATGACAGGTCCTCGAACACCCGCTCCATCACGGTGTAAAGCCTGCGCGCCCCGATATTTTCGACCGCTTCATTCACCTCTGCCGCGATCTTTGCGAGCGCCTTGATCCCTTCCGGTGTGAAGGTCACGGTGACTTCTTCGGTCTTCATCAGCGCCGAATATTGCAAGGTGAGTGCATTGTCCGTCTCGGTCAGGATGCGCACAAAATCATCTTCGGTCAGCGCGCGCAATTCCACGCGGATCGGCAAGCGGCCTTGCAGTTCAGGCAAAAGGTCCGATGGTTTGGCCACATGGAAGGCGCCGGAGGCAATGAACAGGATATGGTCGGTCTTGATGGGCCCGTGTTTGGTGGAAACGGTCGTGCCTTCGATCAATGGCAGCAAATCGCGCTGCACCCCTTCGCGGGACACATCGGCGCCACGGGCATCGGCGCGGGCGCAAACCTTGTCGATCTCATCAAGGAAAACGATCCCGTTCTGTTCAACAGCTTCCAGGGCCGCCTTGGTCACCGTTTCATCGTCCAACAGCTTGTCAGCTTCGTCAGCGATCAGTGCGTCGTAGCTATCCGCCACAGTCATCTGCTTTTTGACAGTCCGTCCACCCATCGCTTTGCCAAACAGATCGCCAAGGTTCATCATGCCGCCCATCCCGCCGGGTTGACCGGGGATTTCGAAACCGCCCATCGGATTGGATGTATCTGCAAGCTCCAGCTCGATAATCGTATTGTCCAGATCGCCTGATTTCAGCTTTTTGCGGAACATTTCGCGGGTGCCATCGCGGGCATCTTTGCCGGCAACGGCTGTAATGACCCTTTCTTCTGCGGCTTCGCGGGCCTTTGTCTTGACGTCTTCGCGCATGTGTTCGCGGGTATCAAGGATGGCCGTATCAACCAGATCGCGGATGATTTGTTCCACGTCGCGGCCGACATAGCCCACTTCGGTAAACTTCGTCGCCTCGACCTTGATAAAGGGCGCGCGGGCCAGTTTTGCCAGACGGCGCGAGATTTCGGTCTTGCCGACGCCGGTGGGGCCGATCATCAGGATGTTCTTGGGGTAAACCTCGTTGCGCAGGTCATCGCCCAATTGCTTGCGCCGCCACCGATTGCGTAGGGCGACCGCAACGGCGCGCTTGGCATCGTTCTGGCCAATGATGAACCGGTCCAGTTCCGATACGATTTCGCGGGGGGTCAGGTCTGTCATGATGGTCCTTTATGGGGCCTTAGAATTGTGATGGTGGAAGACGGTGCAGCGGTACAAAGCCGGGCATCAGGCGCAAGATCCGCGCACGGATGCGTTCCCAGAACGCGCCGAGCAGAAGCAGGACGATCCCCAGGATAAGAACGGTCAAGGCAGCCCCGTCACCGTCGAACACCGTCGCCGCCAAAGCCACAATATACCCGATGGCCGCAATCAGGAACGACCGGCGGTCGATGACAATTGCAACAACGGCAAACATGGCCAGAAGCCCAAGCAGGATCATGTTTGAACCACTGCTATCCTGATCCAGCAGCGAAAGAGCCACGGTATTGACCAAGGCAGGTGCCGCGACAACATGCAGCCAGAAACCATTGGCCGACCTGCGGGTCACGCGATGCGGATCGCTCATGTCAAACATCATTGCCACAGCGAAAACCAAAACGCCAAGTACCAGAGTAATCCATGCAAAAGGCCCGTCAGCAGACAGCAAGAAGAGGTCACTGATACTGTCGACCCGCCCGCCGCGGCTGGCCGTGTAGACGATGGCAATTGCAAAAAGCCCGACGGCGATCATCGCCATCGCAAAGGGAACCCGGAACCGCCACCAGTAAACCAGAAGGGAAAGTGTCGCGAGCAAAAGTGGAAAAGGCACGCTGCTGAAATCATTCTGCGCCACCATGAAAGGTTCCGAAAGAACAGCCGTAAACCCGAACCCGGCATTCATGGCGAACATGATCGACAGGGCAATCGCGGGCGCCACCATGCGGCGTTTGCGCACGAAATATTCCGACAAGAGCCACAAAAGACCGCCGCCAATCAGGGTGACGATCATCGCATAGTCTTGCAGGTTGACGACATCGTCACCCAAGGCCAAGGCAACGACACCCCACCAACCCATTGACAGGATCAGAAGCCCGATCACGATGAAAATCTCGTTGAAACCTTTGAACAGCTCGAATGGTTCATCGCCGGGATTGAGGTTTTCACGCGCCCCACGCCGACTATCGGCAAGACTGATGAGCCCCGCTGCCTGTTTTTCATTGATCAGACCACTTCCGACCGCAGCCCTGAGATCATTGCGCTCGATCATCGCTCAGGCCCTCTTGATGGTTTCGACAGTGAGGTTGCCATTTGTGTAAACGCAGATATCAGCGGCAATCGCCATTGCCTGACGCGCGATCTCTTCTGCATTCAGGTCGGTTGTCATCAGCGCACGGCCCGCTGCAAGGGCATAGTTGCCGCCCGATCCTATGGCAGCGATGTCATGTTCGGGTTCCAGCACGTCACCTGCGCCGGTGATGACGAAAAGCTCTGACCCGTCGCTGACAATCAGCATCGCTTCGAGTTTTTGCAGGTACTTGTCGGTCCGCCAGTCCTTGGCCAGTTCCACCGAAGCGCGGGCCAATTGCCCTGGCGTTGCTTCCAGCTTTTTCTCGAGCCGCTCGAGCAGGGTAAAGGCATCTGCCGTCGATCCTGCAAAACCGCAGATCACATCCTGACCACCAGGTGACAGGCGCCGCACTTTGCGAGCAGTTCCTTTAATGACCGTCTGCCCAAGACTGACCTGACCGTCACCCGCAATGACAACCTGCCCGCCTTTGCGAACACCGATGATGGTCGTGCCATGCCAGCCAGGGAATTCTTCTTTTGCCATCGTCTGCTCCTTGCGCGTTCCTGCATATATGGCGGGGCAAGTTGAGGCAAACAACCCCGAACGGGTTGTTCCCCATTTTGCGTCAGGCTAGCGTTCTTCCCATGAGCGCGCGCGACACAGTGACATTCTACCTTCATCCCAAGCTGCGCAAACAGGCAGAGCAGGGCAATCACAATTTCATCAAGAAAGTCAGTGATGTCTTGACGGATGCTGGTTTGCAGATCGCCTTTGACAACGATGATGATCTGGCAAGATTGAGGGCGCTAGCGCGCCCGGGACGCAGTCTTTTCCTGATGGATGAACCTGTGAACACGCGCGGGCTGACGTTTCGCAAAACCTATATCTATCCATTCTGGCACATTGAAAAACAGGGCCGGCGCTGGACTTGGCCAGTTGCGGAAGAGAGCTTTGATCCAGCTTTGGTCGACCCCAAGAAAGCGGCCAATTTTTACCGGTTCTGGCGGCTACGCCTTTTCGACGAGGCACCACAGCACGCCCGCGCGGATGGTTTTGTCTATGTCCCGCTTCAGGGGCAACTGTTACGCAAACGGTCCTTTCAGCTTTGCAGCCCGATCGACATGGTGAAAACCGTTCTTGAATGCGATGCCGGACGCCAAGTGGTGGCAACGCTGCACCCTTCGGAAACCTACAGCCCCGATGAGCAGCGCGCGCTGGAGGATTTGCAGGCGGAAAACGAGCGCCTCTTTGTCCGTGCGGGAGGGACCGAGCAGTTATTGCAGACCTGCGATTACATCGTTACCCAAAATTCCAGCGTTGGCTTTATGGGCTATTTCTTTGGAAAACCCCTTATTTTATTTGCCAAGACTGACTTTCACCACATCGCGCTCAAGGTGGCAGAGCTTGGCGTTGCGGCGGCCTTTGATCAGGTTTCGCAGCACAGGCCGGACTATGCAGCTTATTTGCAGTGGTTCTTGCAGCAGCGTGCCATCAACGCAGGACGGCCAGAAGCAAACAAGAAAATCTGCACCGTGTTGCGGGGGCATGGCTGGCCTGTCTGAACAAAAAAGGCGCCCCGAGGGACGCCTTTTTATGTCTTTGCCAGAACGTTAAATCGAATCTTCGATCCAGCCTTGAATGGCGGCTTTGGGTGCGGCGCCCGCTTTGTTGGACACCACTTCGCCATTCTTGAAAACGAAGAGTGCTGGAATCCCACGCACGCCCATTTGCGCCGGAGAATTCGGGTTTTCGTCTACGTTCACTTTGACGATCTTTACGCGGCCCGCCATCTCTGCGGAAAGCTCTTCCAGTGCGGGGCCGATTTGTTTGCAAGGGCCACACCATTCCGCCCAGAAGTCTACGACAACGGGGATATCGGACTGGCGCACTTCGGCGTCAAAGGTTGCGTCGGTCACTGCTACGGTTGCCATCAGGTCACTCCTTGGCGAAAAATCATTGGAGGCTGAAACTAGGAAGACCGGCCCGATTGGTCAAGGCATTGCAATCGTGTTCAGGGCTTCGTGAAGCAGATCATCAGATAAATAGGTCAATGTCCCGGTATGTGTCCAAAGAATCGCCGCTTCGATGACCATATCCGGATAGATCTGCCGAAGTGCCTGCTGGTAGACGGCAAGCTGGCGTTGCAGGCCCATCGGCGTTTGCGCTGGCGTTGCGGGGACAAGACGGTTTGATTTGTAGTCAATCGCAGTGATCTTGTCGGGGCCGATGACCAGCCGGTCAATAGCGCCGTGAATACGCCCGATGGGGGCAACATCGGCAGTGATCCCGACCTCGTTCAATCCGTCCTGAGCCCAGATCCAACCAAGCTCAGGTTGCTCTATCAAGCTGATGATCTCGTCCACCAGCACGTTGTCGCTCGATTGGATCAACTGTCGTCCGACGTTCTGGCGCTCTTGCTGCGGTATCAGCGGCAGATGTTCCAGCAAAAGGTGAATCTTCGATCCACGTTCCATTGCGTCTTCGATGTCGTCGCCTACTGGATCGCCGGGCAAAATCTTTGCGCCGGGCAGGTCAGAGGGCGGGATGGTCTTTGGTTTTTCGATGGCTGGAAGGTCACCGAATACGGGTGGGCTCACAAGGGGCGTTTCCTTGTGAACCGGTTCTTCAAGCGGCAGCCCGTTCCAGTCATGTTCAGATACCCGCCGGATCGGCAGATCACCAAGATATGCATCATAGTCGCCGCGCTGCTGCATTCCCTCCGCGACGATATTGTACCAACTCGCGTCGCCCTCACCCACGTCACCGGCGGCCCCAACGATGAGCCATTTTTCAGCGCGGGTCATGGCGACATAAAGCAAACGCAGCCGCTCTTGCGCTTGCTTTGCGATGACTGTCTCGCGCAATGCGGCAACCGCTGGCGGGGATGCCTTTGCCAAGGGTTTCCAGATCACGTGATCGCCGGCGGGCAGCAAGTCTTGCTTGACCTGAATGTCGCGCTTGGCTGTATCGGGCAGTATGACGATTGGGGCCTCCAGCCCTTTGGCTCCGTGGACGGTCATCACTCTGATCCGGTCGCCTTGGCTTTCCATCTGGCGTTTGACTTCCAGATCATCGGTTTGCATCCATGACAGGAACCCTGTCAGGCTGGGCACGCCAGTGCTTTCATAAGCCAGAGCTTGGGACAGAAGCGCATCAATACCATCTTCTGCCTCTGGCCCAAGCCGGGCGAGCAGTTTGCGGCGGCCATCGTGTCTGGTCAGGATACGTTCGATCAGGTCATAGGGGCGCAGGAAATCTGACTTGCCCCGCAGATCATAGAGAATTTCCAAAGTGTCGCTGTGGTCAGAGCCGCGCAAAGCCTCCCACAGAAAGGACTTCTCTAGGCGGTAATGCGCCAAAGTGAAAAGCTGTTGTTCGGTCCAGCCGAAAAGCGGTGACCGCAATGCGGCGGCCAGCGAAAGACTATCCTCGGGCAATGCAAGGAAACTGAGCAGGGCTGCAAGGTCCTTGACCGCAAGCTCTGCCCCGACCCGCAGCCTGTCTGCCCCGGCAATTTTAAGGTCAGCCGCTTTGCAGGCACGAATGATTTCTGCGAAAAGATCAGAGCGGCGCTGCACAAGGATCAGGAAATCGCCCTCGGTGATTTTCCTGCGGACGTATGCTCCAGAATGGCCGATTTCTTGTGGGATGGTCTCGTTATTGATCATATAGCTGATCTGTGAGGCAACGCGCTGGGCCATCAGAACGGTGTGATCGGTGGCGCTGGGCTCATCGACAGGCCTGAACCAGTCGCGGGTGTCTTCCACCTTTGATTTCTCGACTACAGGCCAAAGGTCCACACGGCCAGGCATATTCTCCTTGAAGGCGATATGGCTCAGTACGTCATCCATGCCTTCAGCCCGAGCGCCGGTAAAGGTGGCATCGACGACCGACAGGATTGCCTGCGAAGAGCGGAATGAATGGTCAAGCGAGGTGATTTCGAACGGTTTTTCAATTGCACGATGCGCATCGCGGAAATGTTTTTGCATCTTGTCAAAGGCGGCAGGATCAGCGCCCTGGAACGAATAAATCGACTGTTTTTTGTCGCCGACCACAAAAACCGTCCGCTCGCGATTTGTCCGCGCGCCTTCACCGGTTGCGAATTCCTGTGTCAGCTGTTCAATCACGGCCCATTGGGTGGGGCTTGTATCCTGTGCCTCGTCCACAAGGATGTGATCAATCCCGCCATCCAGCCGGAACAGCACCCACTGCGCCACGTTGCGATCTGTCAGCAGCGCCTTGGTCTTGCGGATCAGATCGTCAAAATCCAGTGCCCCCATTGCAAGCTTGCGATCCTCGTAAGCGGGGATGAAGACCTGCGCGAAATCATAAAGCGCTATGGTCCGCTCTACGGCGTCCATCGCCCAAAGATGCGCGCGTGCCTCTGCGACGCGGTCCATCCAGTCGTGGACCCGTTCTGCGATGGGTGCCATCGCGTCGACCGCTTTCTTGTGATTGCTTTGGGGGTAATTGACCGATTTGGAATCCGCAGTCCCCGCATAAAGAAAAAGGCCAAAAAGTGTGTCTAACGTTGTCCAATCAGCGTTTTTCAGGTCAAGCGCTGCAAGCTGGGCAGCGAATTTCTGATAGCTAGGGCTTTGGTCTTTGAAGACCTCTTTCAGATCGCTGACAATCGCCGCCTCATCCCCTTGAAACGCCAGTTTAAGCGCATCGTCACGCTGGGCGTCAGCAGATAAGCCTAGGGCATCTTTGATTGTCCCGGCGTTAAAGTCCTGATCGAAGGAATCGCGCTTGCCTGCAATCTCCGCCGTGAATTTTGCCAGATCATCACCTGTGAAATGCGCCAGCATGTTGTGCACGACATGCGCCTGTGACCCCAATACCATCGCATCAACCACCTCGGACCGCAGCATTTCGGCGGCGCGGTCCTCCATTTCGCGGAACTGCGGGCTGACCTGCGCCTCGAGCGGGAAGCGGCGCAGAACGCCGGCACAAAACGAGTGGATCGTCTGGATCTTGAGGCCCCCGGGCGTTTCGATCGCGCGGGCAAAGAGCGTGCGTGCCTGACCCAACTGCGCCGCGTCGATCTGACGGTTGACACCAAGCGTCACGAGTTCTGCGCGCAAGGCATCGTCCGGCATCATCGCCCATGCGCCAAGACGCTGGAACAGACGGTTCTGCATCTCGGCGGCGGCAGCTTTGGTATAGGTCAGGCACAGGATGTTCTGCGGCGAGACATCTTCGAGAAGAAGCCTGGCCACACGGTCAGTCAAAACCCGCGTTTTGCCGGACCCGGCGTTTGCGGACAACCACGTCGAAGTGTTCGGATCGGCGGCATCGACCTGCCGTTGCGTGGCGGCGTCGCGGATCATGTGAGCACCTGCGGAACAGGTTCTTCGTGGGTGTCCCATTCACCATAGCGCGACAAGTGGTCATAGTCGCTTTGGTCCGCCTTGAGAAAAAGCGCGAGGCGGGCGGTATACCCGCGATCTGGACTTTGCCAATGTGCAAAAAGCGTCTCTAACTCGGCCCAAACCTGATCTGGGGGCTGCTTGTCCAGTGGCGCATCGACGTTTTTCATCGCGGCGTTGACCCCGATGAAGCGCGCGCCAGCAACCTGCTTTGCACCGACTTTTTCAAAAGCCCCGCGTTCGACCATTGCGCTTTCCAACAAGAGCTGCTTGTCGAATTTTTCCTGCTGCTGGGCTGACGGGACTGCACCGGTCTTGTAGTCATAGATCATAGCGGTATCGGCCTCGGTCAGATCAATCCGGTCTGCCTTGCAGGTCAGTAATGTACCGGATGGCGCGACGAAGATTTCGCCATAGGCCTCAAGGATATTGCGCGCTGCTATCGCCTGTCTTTCGGCCTCATCGGTCAGGAATTGATCGGCGGACCGTTCCATGCGCGCCAGCCATTGCGCACGGACCGTCGGCCAAGGGCAGTCTTGCAGGAATTTCTGCGCAGCAATCTGCATCAATGTGTTGCGGTCGTTAGGACCGTAACCGCCCCTGATGAACGCCTCCAGAATGCTGTGGACAATGGTGCCGCGCAGTGGCGCATCAGCGCTGGGCACCAGTGGATCAAGGGCCTCAAGCCGCAGTGTTTTGCGCGCATAGATCGCGAAAGGATCACGGATCAGCGTTTTGATCTGCGTGACCGAGAGTTTGTCAGGCCGTGCTGCAATGGGGGGACAAGGCGACGGGCGCGGTTCTGGCGCGACCCGCTCTGACGGGGCAGAAAGGGTTGCGGCCATTGCAATCCAATGGTCACCCCGCGACTTCATCGCTTCCAAAGCGATTTCGCCTTTCTGGTCACGGAGTCCCTTAAGCAGATTTGTTAACCGGTTCACCCAGCGCGAAGGTACAGTTTGCGCATCGGCTGACCTTTTGGACCGCGTGATCCAGACATCGTGCCCTGCAACCGCCTGTTGATAGTCATGTGCCGAAAGCCCGATGCGGCGTTCGGGCAGCAACAATCCCGCCTTTGCACGCATCACGCGGTTCAGCCAAGGATCGGGCGGCGGTGCTTCAGGCCAGACGCCGTCGTTCATACCCCCAAGGATGGTTAAGTCAGCCCCTTGAACGCGAGCCTCGAGCGTGCCCCAGATCAGGATATTGGGGTGGCCTGCATCCCGATCACGCACAACACCTTCCGCAATGATGGCCCCAAAAAGGGCGGCATAATCGCGTGGCAACATCTGACCGCCCGCGTGGGCCACGGTATGCAGATTCTCACAAACCCTGCGCGCCTCGCGGCCTGCCGCTGCATCCCACAGACCACCGGATCCCGCCACTAAAGGGCCGGCACAAAGCTGTTCGGTCAAAGCAAGATGTTGGGTGACATAGCTTGTGAGGGCTTGCGTCTCGTTTTGGTCCAGATGTGTCACCAGTCCAGCAAGCCAATGCGCCCAAGTTTCGCGGCCCATGTCACCCTTGGCCCATGTCAGCAGATCATCCGCCGTTGGAAATGGCGGGCCATGGCGCCGCAGGTGCAGTTCAAGGTCGCGCGTGTGGCGCAAGTGATCCCCCCGATCCGCGCGTTCGGAATGACACAGCGGATGTTTCAGCAGCGTTAGCAGGGCTTCGCCTGTAAGCGGCTTGCCAAAAAGATCAGCGACATGGCGCAGGAACCGCCCCGGTGGGGACAGCGCAAGCGGCGTTCCGGCACTGTCATCCGGCTTGATGCCCCAACGATCCAGTGCCGCCGTCACTTGGCGGGTCAACATGCGGTCAGGTGATATAAGTGCGGCGGTCATCCCGTCTTGGGCCGCTTGGCGCAGGCGCAGCGCAATGGTTTCGGCCTCGGCACGTGGAGAGCTAGCCTCGACCAGGGTTAGGCCATCGGTTGCTTGCAGCAGATCACCCAGATCTGGACCTTCCGCCAGCCATTGATCTGTGACAGGCGCGGGCCGCAGCGACAGCGAGATCAGGGCGTTTCGCTTGGGACGGGGTGGCGTTTGCGTGGTCCAATGGCACACATCCTGATGGTCGAAACCGATCAGATCCATCAGCCGCCGAAAGCGGTATTGTGGATGATCTTCGGCGGTCATGTCATCATCCATCGCGGCCCAGACCTGCCCGGGCAGATCGAAATCATAGCCCGGCAAGATGATCGCCCCTTGCGGGAGTTTTGCGACCGCCTGCATGAAAAGGGCTGTCGCCCCCCGCGAACCGGTGGAGCCAGCGACGATAATGGGGTGTGTCGGCGGTCGTTCCGCCCAGCGCGCAATAAGCGCTTCGATCACAAGGCGTTGTCTGGCCTCTTTATCGGGGTGCTGGTTTTCTTGGCTGAAAAAGGGCGTGATGATCGACAGAAATTGCAGGGCACGATCCCAGTGGCCGGATTGGTCTGTGACATCAAGCTGCGCAATTGTTTCGGGGCTGACTCCTTCGCCCTGCATTTCATCCATCAGTTTTGCCAGACTGTCGGACAAGTCATAAAGTGCGGCCCTTGGCGCAAGATCAGGTTCTTGTTCCAGTAGCTTGGCCACAAATTGTGAAAGTTCCAGCCTGCGCTGCAAGGGGGAAACCGCAGGCGACAAGGCAACAGAAACAGGGTCACTTGCCAGATCGGTGATCAGCCTGATACGCGGCAAGAGCCGCGGCGGGCCGCTGTCAAAGACGGATCTGATCCGCCTTTGCATGCGTGTGGTGTTGACGTAAATTTCGACGCGTGCCCAGTCAGTCGGGGCCATTCCTGCGGAACGGTCGTTCAGCCCCGCAACCAGGCCTTGGGCGAAATCAACACCCGGAGCCATAGCAAAGATGCGCGGCTTTATCTGCGGGTCAAACATCAAGCATCGCCTCGGCCAGCGGAATACTTGATGGCTGCCCAACGTCGCACCACCGGCCTTCGTAGGTCGACCCGTATAGTCCGCGGCGCGCGGCAATGATGTTCCATGCCATGTTCATCGAAAACGCAGTTTCCGTAATCTCTGACAGAACATCAGTGCGGATGATCTGAAGCCCAGTATAGATCGCTTCTGGCGCGCGGTGCAGGCGGCCTTGTGCGTCGCGGCGAAAATCACCTTTTCCGAAATGTCCTGTTACGTTCTGCTTCTCGACGATCAACAAGAGCGCCTCCATCTCTGGCCGCCAGCTATCAAGCAGTCGACGGATCGGGTTTGGCCCGTTCCAGACCGCATCGGTGTTCATCGTCAGAACCGGATTGCCCTCCAGCAACGGAAGTGCAAGGCGCAGCCCGCCGCCCGTTTCCAGCAGCATGTCGGACTCGTCTGAAAAAAGCACGTCCTGATCTTTCAGATGTTGCCGGATCATATCGCCTTTGTAGTGCAGGTTGACGACTTTGGTGCCCACCTGCGCCACTTCGGCAATCTGCAGTGCGTGGTCGATCAAGGCTTTTCCACCCACTTTGATCAGTGGTTTTGGCCGCTGCGCGGTCAGTGTTCCCATGCGGGTCCCAAGGCCTGCGGCGAAAAAAAGGATAGGAAGGCTCATGTGGCGGCTTCCTCAACATGGGTCGGTGCCGGAATAGTGTCCCGGACCGCCTGCCTCAGGTCAGCCAAGGCGGGATTCTCGAGATCTTGTACTATATGGCTCCAGACTCGTGGCATGAAACGCAGATAGCGAGTTTTGCCTTGTTCCGTAGCAAGGCGGGCGAACACGCCCATGATGCGCAGGTTGCGTTGAACTCCAAGGCAGGCAACCGCGGCCGGAAAGTCCGTGTCGACATTCGTGCGCGTGGCATAATAGGCGATGCAGTCGTCAACGATAGATTGCGGTACGTCCCGCCTTGCATCGCGCAGGAGTGAAGCAAGATCATAGCCTGCCGGAGCGATAAATGCGTCCTGAAAATCCAGCAGGCCAACCCTGTCCGTGCCGCTCCGATCCGCCCGCCATATGAGGTTTTCGGCATGATAATCGCGCAAGGCCAGCGTTGTTGGTGCGGGCGCAAGGCGCGTCAGCGCCCGTTCCATTTCGGCGCAAAGGTCTTGTGTCGGTCCTTTGGCGTAATGTGTTCCGATGATGCCGATCATGTCTGCACCCACGGCAGGGGTCATCCAAGTCAAGTTTTCTGGCGGCTCTATTTCTTGAAGGCGTATGAGCACGTCCGTTGCAGCCCGGTAGAGCTTTGGTGCATCTGCGGGTTGATCGGCGAGCCAGCGCGCAAAATCGTCTTCGCCCAGATCGGACAGGACCATGAGGCCAGCCACCGGGTCATGTGCCAGTATGTCAGGCGCGCAGAGCGACTTTGCATGCAAAAGGGACGCAATTTGCGCAAAGGGCTTGGTATCTTCTCCGTTCTGTGGTGCTGCATCCATCAGAATTACGGTTTGTTCTTGATCAGTCAGGCGCAAGTACCGCCGCGCCGAGGCATCGCCGGCAAGGGCCGTGCGCGACCAGTTTCGCCACGGGCTATCGGCAAGAAACGCCTCGACCAGTTCTGCGCGTTCAGTCATGCAGACCTCTCAGACGGCTGTCCCAGGGTGGGGGGCCAGAAATTGTGAGCTTATGCGCGTGATCCTCTGCGGAAAATGCGAGCCTGAGGGCGGTTTTTGGCGCGATATCGCCCAAGCGATCGGGCCACTCTATGAGGCAGATTGCCGTCTCAAAGGCCTCATCCAATCCAAGTTCGAGCGCTTCGTCAGGATGAGTCAGCCGGTAAAGGTCGCAATGCCAGATGTCTGCAGAAGCATCTTCATATGTCTGAACAAGCGTAAAGGTTGGCGATGGCACGTCTTCCATTCTGCCCAGACGCGCCCGTATCAAAGCACGTGCAAAGGCGGATTTGCCTGCGCCGATGGCCCCCTCCAAAAGCAGCGTGTCACCTGCCTTGAGGTGTGGCGCAATGAGACTGGCCAGATTTGTGGTGGCATCCTCATCGGCAAGCACAAAATGAAACAGGGGGTTGGTCATAGTCCGACACTATGGCCTCGCGTGGCCCCTGCAAGCGAAAATCAGCGTTTGCCTGCCCGGATGGCCGCGTCCGGCAGTGTCAGTTTGCGGATCACGGGGCGCATCTGTGGCGCAATAGCAAAGCGGACCATTGTCATGCCGCCGGCGATGGGTGTTGCGTAGCATTTCAGATGACGCCCATCATCAAGCATCGCGTCTTCGCACCATGGCTTGCGCGCACCAACCTGTTGCACGAAATTGCGCATTTCGGACCATATCGGCGAAGGAATGCAACGGTCCTGCCAGATCGACATTTCGGATTGCAGTTCACGGTATTCCAGCATCAGTTCGGCATTGGTCGACCAAAGCGCGCCATAGGCACGGTTAGTGGTGACCAGCGTGCCGGCAGCGGAAAACACGGCGATTGCATCGGGAAGCGTATCAAGCACCGCTTGCCCCGTCTCGATATCGGAACGAAACCGCCGGGTCAGTGACACTTCGGCGCTGATATCCTCGAAGAGAAATGCAAATGCGCCATCAGGGTGGGGGCGTCCTGTGACCCGGTAGGTTTGGCCGTCGGGAAGCGCCCAGTTTTCGCTATAGGTCCCGTTCTTTGCGGCCGTTTCAACGGCTGAGAACTGTTCACGCCAAGAGCCATAGTTCTTTGGCTCTGGCATCATGCGTCGTTCGCGCAGGCGGTCAAGGACAGTATCGATCGATGGTTTCGCCGTGAGAAAATCGATCGGCAGTTGGGTCATCTCAAGCATCGCCGGATTGAACATGACCAGCTGACGGTCCCTATCGAAGATTGCCAATCCAATCGATAATTGGGCAAAGGTCTTGCCCAGCGTCTGGACAAAGCTCTGTCTTTGCTGATCGACGCGCACAAGCGCGTTTGCATCATTTGCAAAGTGAAGGAAGCCATCGGCATGGGCAACCGTTCTCACATCGAACCATTGCGTAACTTCAGTTTGCGGGTTTGTGATGCTCAACCGGTGCTCACCCTGCGTATCCAGATTTGAAGGCATCACAAAGAGCGGCGTTTGGTAAGGATCTTGCGGCGCTGCAAATTCACAATAGGCCCGATTGGCCCAGCGCAGTTTTCCGACCTTGTCGGTTTGCCAAATCAGCTGTGTCGTATGGGCGGCCACATCATGCATCAATGATGTTCGGGCATCATCCGCCGCCTGAACCCACAACTGCATCACCGTTTTTTCGGCAGTATAGAGCGACAAACGAAGCTGCGTATCATCACGCTTGATGTCGATGAAAACCTCGGGGCCTTCCTTGCTCCGCAGGCGGGTTGCGGTCGTGGTCGGATCATCAAGAGTGCTGCCAAGTGTGGGAAATCTTGCCTCGAGCGCATGCAGAACTGCATCATAGTCAGACATGTGATCGGCCCTGTGGTCCAACAAAGCAACCGCCCCGCCCGTCGCATCGACCAGCGATTTACCCTGAAACAGGAAAACGGCGACGCAAGCTTCTATGCCTGATGGGTCTTTCGGAGCCATTGCAACTTGTTTTTGTTTCGGCTTCAGCACAGCCAGTATCAAGCCTGCACCGACAAAAGCCACCAACAAGACCATGGCTAGATCCGCCGCATCCATCAACATTGCCCATCCATTCCTGATCCTGCTCAAAGCCAGCATCGGCGAGGAAGGTTAATGTGGGATTAATTGAAATGCTCTAGGGCCAGGTTGCGATCGGTTGGTTCTTACCCAAAGGCGTGCTGCCGAGTGGTTCACTGGCTTGCAGCACGTTGCGTGGCCAGATCACTTCGACAACCGCTCCTCCGGTTGCTTGCCCATTCCAGCTTGCGTGGCCGTGACGGCGACTGTTTGTAAAGGTTAGCTTTGCTCCGGATCGCTCCAATAGCGTCTTGGCAATAAAGAGACCAAGACCCATGCCCTCATAGCCGGGACGGCGTGCGCCATCTTCAAGCAACCGACGGCGCCTGACATAAGGGTCTCCGATGCGGCCGATGACGGATTGTGGAAAGCCATCGCCATCATCTGAAATGCGCACAACAATCTGGTCATCGGTCCAATTTACCTCAACCCAAACCGCAGACCGCGAAAAATCCACGGCATTCTGGATCAGGTTTCGCAGCCCGTGGATGATCTCGGGCCGGCGCCTGATAATCGGTTGTGTCAGTCCCGCTCCCTCTTCTGGCGCGATATAAAAGAGCACAGCCTTACCACGGTTTATATGGGGGTCGGCGGCTTCGCGTACGACGGTTTCAACGGGAGCCTGCCGCAAATGCAGGTCATCTTTGCCTGCCTGCCCCATGGATTGCAGGATATCACGGCAACGGTCGGCCTGTTGACGAATTAGCTCGGCATCCTCCAAAAGCTCGGGATGGTTCTCGAGTTCTTCTTTCAGTTCACTGCTGACCAGTTTGATCGTCGCGAGAGGCGTGCCCAATTCATGCGCCGCGGCAGCAACCACACCCCCAAGATCAGTGAGCTTTTGCTCCCGCGCGAGGGCGAGTTGGGTTGCAACCAGCGCCTCGCCCATCGCATGCATTTCGGTGGTGACCTGACGGGCATAAAGGGCAAGGAAGACCACGCTAATCAAAAGCGCCACCCAGAAGCCGAACTCGAACAAGTTGGGTAGCGAAAGCACGTTGCCATCAGCACTGATCAGCGGCAGGTGAGTACGGCTGATCACTGTGACCAAACAAATGGTCATCAGGCCAAGAAAAATCGTGTTGCGCAGGTGCAAGACAGTTGCTGCAATCGTGACAGGCGCCAGTATGAGCATCGCAAACGGATTATTCAGCCCCCCAGTGAGGAACAAGAGCAGCCCGAGCTGGACAATATCAAAAACCAGCCAGAGGGTGGCCTGTACTTCGGAGAGGCGTTTGTTTTCAGGGTAGGTATAGCTGGAGATGATATTTGCCATCACAGACAGAGTGATGACCAATGCGGCCATACCAACTTCAATTTGTATATTATAGACACGCACGGCGACCAAAATTGCAATCGTTTGACCTATGATCGCGAACCATCGCAACGCGACGAGCGTCCGCAGGCGCACCCAATTGCTGCGCTCCTGTTCATTGAAAAGCTGAAACTCGCTGGGCGCCATGCTGTTGGGTCCGATATGCTGATGATCTGGAAGGATAAGGCGAAATGGCGCAGGATCAATGCGGCTTGGTTGCTGTGCGGTGCTTTGTTGGTTTTGCAGGGTATGGTTGCAGTTGACGCAAAGCATTGGCGGCCTAACTAAAAGCTCGGTAAGCACAGTTAGGGCAACGGATGAATATCGAGGCGTTGGATCTGGGCGAAGACAAAAGTCTTCTCCTCGTTGATGATGACGAAGCGTTTTTGCGTCGTCTGGCAAAAGCGATGGAGAAACGAGGTTTCGATGTCGAGATGGCAGGTTCGGTTGCGGCAGGACAGGCGATAGCAACCGCCCGCCCGCCCGCCTATGCGGTTGTTGATCTGCGGCTCGAGGATGGGAATGGGCTGGACGTGGTGGAAACGCTGCGCGCTCGTCGCCCAGAAAGCAGAATCGTTGTTCTGACAGGCTATGGCGCCATTGCTACAGCGGTTGCAGCGGTCAAGATCGGGGCGACCGACTACCTCGCAAAGCCGGCAGATGCCACCGATGTGACCAACGCGCTGCTCTCGCGGACAGATGCGTTGCCCCCGCCACCTGAAAACCCCATGAGCGCTGATCGCGTGCGTTGGGAACATATTCAGCGGGTTTATGAACTTTGCGACCGGAATGTTTCGGAAACGGCACGGCGTCTGTCGATGCACCGCCGGACCTTGCAGCGGATACTGGCGAAACGCAGCCCGCGCTAGTCGACTGCAGGCGCCCCGCTAATTTCCTTGCGAGAGTCCGATAACTTCGCGCTTGCCGTCTGGGGTTATGACCGTTACGGCGCTCGGCGTGATGTCCAACACTTCCCAATTTCCGACCTTGTCACCCACCCTTGCCCGAAACATTTGATTGTTGTTTGACAAGCGCAGCAACGCCACCTGCACACTGTCGCTTTCGACGATCCCCGTGAGGCTAATCGTGACAACCACCGGAGCAGGCACCGCCACCGTTGCGATTTCAGGTGGACGCCGCGTGATATGAAAAAGAGGTCTGGCAAGGAGTTCTTGTGCGCCCGCTGCAATCAATGTCTGTGGGTCCGGGCCCGTGGGGGCGGCTGCCTCTGTGCCATCACGCGATGACAGGCGAGGTTCTTGGCCAAGCGGCATCCAGATCAAACCGGCAAGGACGATTGAAAGCAGACCTGCCGCCAATGGTACCGTCGTTTGGATATGCGGTGAAAGGTTCATGGCTATCTTGTAAACCCGCTCAGCTTCAGTTCGATCGCCAGAGGTCGGTCATCGACTGTCTGGTTTGTCGCCCGCGCCCGCCGCAGACTGACGCTTTCGACAACGATCTTTGGCTCATGCGCTGTGAGGCTTTCCAGAAAGCCCCCAAGCTGACTTTCCGAAACAACACCGTTGAGCGTCAGTCCCATACGAAGCGCACCGCTCAGCTGTTCGATCTGATCCGCGCGTATGACCTCTAGGCGGACCTGGTTTTGCTGGGCAAGGGCCTGCATCTCGGTTTGCATTTGTGATTGCGCGAGTTGCGGTGTGTCGGCGCTATAGAATTTTGAGAGAACATCGGGCGCAACCTGTTCGGTTGTGGCGCGTTGTGCGCGCAGAATTGTCTCTTGCTCTAGCGCAATGTCATCGTAGTTGTTGCGCGCAACATTGGCCAAAAACAGCGTCAGCAGGATCAGCAAAATAGATGTTCCCATCACCAATAGCGTCCCGACACGACGCACCAAAGTGGGGTTATAGAAGGCGAAACTACTCATCAAAGCAGCCCAGTCAGAGTCGCGTTGATACGGAAGCGTTCGAGATTCTGGGTATTGTCGCGCGTGACAGGTGATCCGAATTCAATATCGGTCACTGAATCGAGCGTAGAAAGCAGACGAGTCACCTCTGCGGCAGATGGCGCGAAACCAATGAGGGTTAGATCACTGTCTTGGATGATCAATTGTTCCAGCCACACGCCGTCTGGAAGTGTTGCAGCGAGCGTTCCGATGACGGCGACGCGGGCATCCCCAAAAGCGCGCCGGTCTCGAAGGCCTTGTGTAATCGCTTGAGCTGCCGCCAATTCACGCAGTTCTGCGCTGGCCTGTGCTGCTCTATCAGAGACGGTGGAGTAATTGGCCGCCTGCGCGATAAAGAGTGCAATGGCTGAAACACTGAAGACTGCAAAAGCTGCCAGAGGCATTCGAAGCGCGGGCGGAATTTTCCCAAGGCGCGCGAGAGGGCCGCTGGCTTTGGCCAAAATGGACGGCTTCTTTATCCAATCAGGCTCAACGCCAACACGGAGTGATCCGTCTTCACGGTGCCGGCGCGCCAGATTGATGGACTTTCCAGTGTTCTTGATGCCCTCCAAGACCCAGTCAATCGAGCTTTTTAGAACAATCGCACCCTCGACTAGCCAATCGCCCTTTTTGGTTTCCTGTGCGGACCAGAACCAGACACATTGTTCGCGCTGAATCGGCGAGCGAAACTCAAGCTCGGTCTCAATCATGGCCTGCAAGTCGTTGAAAGGGCCGTTGGGAATCTGAAAGCTAAGGTCAAGCGCTGTTCGGCCCGCAAAGACAAGGTCGATTTCACGTTCCGGCAATTCCTGCAAACGCGCGATCAACTCGGCTTTATCCGTAAAGCCGAACACATCTTCGTCTAGACGCAAAGTGTATGATCTGTCCCCAAGATAGAGCTCTGGAGGCGGCGCTTTTTTGGGGATCTTCGGCGGCTCATTCATCATCGACACGCTTGCCGAAACCAAATTGACCAGCTTCGTCATGGTATTAACGGACTTTTGGGTCGTCGATGGGTTGGATGACATGTCTGGAGAGGTCGTCATTCCGGTGCGTGGCCTTTAAACGAATTGCGCTGAAGGGCAGTGTGCCCTTCAGCGCGTTAGGTTTCAACTGTCGCTTTGCTTAAGCTGTCGCGGTTCTCGTGAATAGTCTGTGATCAAAGAACTGGTGACCCGGCAATACTGTTTGAACCAATCCAACAGGCATTTCCATGTGGCGGACCATGATCTCGGCGACGAGGTCGCGGTACTCGGTCGCTGTCGGAACAAACCGGTTCTGGAACAATGCAGCAGGATCAAGCGTTGTGATATCTGGTGCAAGGCCACCTACCGTTGGTCCACCGAATGCAAACCATGTGCTTCCTTTACCGTGGTCTGTACCGCGGCTCCCGTTTTCGATGACGGTACGGCCAAATTCAGTGCCAACCAATACGACAACGTCATCTATCAAATTTCCGGACCCGCTCATATCAAGGTAGAAGGTCAGGAAGTCATTGGCGCCCTGGAACAGGCGCTGATTGAAACCGAACGACCTATCACCAACACCTGAGATATTGTCAGGAACTTGGTTTGCGTGAGTATCCCAGCCGACATTCCAATCCAATGCAGCTACCTCTAGTGGCACACCAGCCTTGATAAGCTGTGCCGCCAGTCTCAAACCCCTGCCCAGATCGGAGTTGGAGTAGTTCAAACCAAGCATTCCCGCTTCACCAGCCGGCACGTCGAACATGCTCGAATTCTGAACTTCGGCGATTGATTCAAGCATGATGACCTGGTTTTCACGGACTTCCGCGGACATGCCAGCTTCGTCAACCTCATGCGATGCAATCAGATGCATCAATTCGGTCAACTGGTTGTCTTCACACCCACCCGTCGTACAGAAGTTGTCGTTCCTAAGGTCAAAGCTTGAAGCTGCCTGAACGACCGGGATCGTTAACGTGCCCCGGGCTTCTGTGCTGAGGCCATTCTTGCCAAGGACAGCCCCGCGCAGCGGGTGCATTGGGTTGGCTGTATTCTGAAGATAACGGTTCAGGTAACCATCGATGATGTTGTTACGCGCACCCGTACCAATCCAGCGTTGGTTGTCAAAGTGTGACCGCCCGCCATCATCCATTGCAGTTGCGGGCGCAACCATCAGGCGGCCGTCTTCCCAGATCCGTTGCAGACCAATCAAGTTAGGGTTCATACCGCGATAACCGTTGTCCCCAGCGAGCATTCCAAGATTGTATGCGCTGTGTTCGGTGCCGGAATCTGGTCTTGGAATGTTGATATTCGGACGGTGCGTGTAGTACCAGTCGTCACCTACCGCAGGAAAAAGGTGCAGACCATCCGCACCTCCGCGCATGAAGACCTTAATGAATGTTTTCTGCCGCCCGCTCTCATTTGATTGGCCAAATGAAAACTTCGGTGCGCCTGCGACACCCGCCATACTTGCAGCGGCTACCATTGCTGAGGACTTTAGAAATTCTCTACGGTTTTTCAATTTGGAAACCTTTCCTATTCGGTTGGTGCCGATGCTTATTGCAATTGGAAACTTGGAAGGACGACGAGCAGGCCGGCAGCCCGTTCAAATGCGTCAGTCTCATTCACATCAGGATTGCGAGGATCAAAGATCCCGTCCATCCCTTTCAAAACAGCTACTAGTTGCTCGTATTCTTCAAGAGAGTAGCGATCTGCGGTTGCGATCGTGAGGAGATAGGCGGCAACCTCTTCTGCGGTTTCGATACCGGCCTCTTCAATCTTTGTCTGAAGGTCGAGGTTATGCGTACTGCTGCGCTCTACCGTCTCTGTCACTGCGCGGAACTTGCCGATCATTGACGCAGAGCTTGTCCATGCTGATCCTGTTTCAGGCAGACCTGTCGGAAGCCCAAATTCAAGTGGGTCGAAACCACCCTCACGGCTCGCTTGACGGAAGCGCTCGAAAAAGCTGCCCTCGGTATCATCAAGATTTGGGCTCAGACCCAGTGCACGAATGACGGATACAGCATACTCATAGGGTGTCTTTACCTTGTTGCGCTGCAGTTCAACGGTTGTGATGAATTCCGGCGCCGTCAGAATTGCGCGCAGGATTTGACCCGAATTGCCATTTGTTGCTTGCCAAGTATCGACGCAGAGCTGGACAAAGTTCGCCGGAGGCACATCTGCAACGAACCGCTGCACGATCTTGCCGCAGACATAGTTCTGGGTACGTGGATCGTTGGCTAGCAAGGCGATAAATTCTTCACCCTCTTGAACGCCAGCTGCACCGGAGCGGCCTGGCATGACAAATCCGTTTAGGAACTGAGCAGAGAATGTCTTGTCTCCTGAATCATGGTCGCCTTCACGGAATTCAAACTCAAAGAGTTGGGGCGCGTCGTCAACGCCGCTATTCGTCCGGCGGTAGTTCCAGCCAGTGAAGATGCGCGCGGATTGGATAACGTCCTCTTCCGTATATCCACCGTTGACGCCAACAGTCATCAGCTCGAGAATCTCGCGGCCGTAGTTTTCATTGAGGCTATTGGCACGGTTCCGGTCGTTATCAAGGAACTGAGACATCAACGGGCTTCGGGCGGAATAGAGCAAAAGATCTTCAAAATCTCCGAAAGCGTTCTCGCGGAAGAACTGACGGTCTTCGACGTTCTGCTGGCGAATATCGCTGTCTTTTGTCGATGCAAAGAAATGGTTGCTCCAGAAGTCGCTCATGACATCCTGAAGTTGCTTTTCGGAAAACGCAGAATGTGCAAGGTTGTTACGGAACAGACCACTCAAAATGCGCCCTTGGTCGTTGCTGGTTGTATGAAGAAATGCATCCGCATTGAGACTGTTGAACACGGCGTCGTTGATTGCGCTAGGGTTCAGCTGCTCATCTATATAGTTGGTGATGCCAATCTCACGAACGCGTGCGTAAAGCTCGGCGGTCGGTCCATTTGTCATGCGCGAGAGCGCCATTGAAATACCGTCACCTGCCATTGCAGCTTGGAATTCATAGGAAACAGGAACAGTCGTGACTTCGGAATTCACGCGGGATGCCCCCGTCACTGTCACTGTTGCTTCTCCGGTTATCAAATCTTCCGGGAACAGGCGCACCGCAAATTGACCAGTGTCTTGACCCACATCGACAGTAACTTCACGCCCCGATGGCAAAATAACAGCGTTAACGATGTTGAATGTCTCTGGCTGCATAACCTGCCCAAAAAGGGTCTGGCCACTGGATGAAACGATTCCTGCCTCGGAGGGTCCGCCGGTAATCTGAACAGCTTGTGTCAGCGCTACGTTGGTCGGCGGTGTAAGCGCGCTTGCGCGTGCCATATCTGCCGGCATGACAACAGGGACAACTGGTGTCGGTGTCGGTGTTGGAACGGTGGACGGTGGGACAGTAGGAGTTGGTACAACCGGCGCGCCTGCAACGGGCGTTCCCGCTGGGGGCGGAACGGTTCCTGGGGTTATGACAGAGCCGCCGCCAGTGCTCACCGACCCGCCTCCGGAACTTGCAACTTGCTCTGTCGTTCCTGACGAGGATGTGCCGACCGATCCGGAAACGCTTCCTGCCGAACGCGCTGCCTGCGGATTGGCGGAGGCCATTTGCATACCAGCACCATTGGTCATTGCGGTATCGCCACCAACGTCACCGCTGGAAACAGCTGTGCCGCGATCAGCAGAACCACCGCCGATCACAAATGGTTGGCGTGGCTGAACCGAAAGGGATGCAATCTGTGTTTCTTGCATAGCAGCGTTTGCTGGCGCTGCCGGGTTGTTTGATAAACTCGCAGCAAGGACCTCGGCCTCTTCAGCTGTCAGGGCCTTCGCAATATTTGCCACGCTGACCGGTTCCCCGCCAATCTCGTGCATGGACACCAGCGCGACCTGCTCAAGTGTCAGATCAACACCCTCCAACTCCAGAAGATGATCGCCAGCGCTTAGCATCGTGATCACTTTGAAAGGTTCCACACTGTCACTGGGAACTTCTGGAGCCGTCATGATGACCTCTCCGTCGAGAGTCACTTTGACAGGGTTATGGGCGGGGGACGTAAAGACGTACATTCCGGCAGTTGTCACGCTGATCTGAAGCGGAAACACAACAGTTTCGGTCTGTACCGATGCCGCAATCACCTGATCTTCAAGAGCTACGGCTGCGTTCGATATAACGGCTTCTTGGGCCAAAGCGCTTGTTGCCATGGCAGTCAACAATACGGGCGTAATTGCAAGCAGTCGAATATGGTGCGATGTCATTTGGCAGCTCTCTGTTTGGGAGGGTCTCAATAAGAACAGAACGTTAGCATGAATATAAACACAGGATGAACATAAATGGTCCAAAAAAAACGCGTGTGGCAAGTATCTCTATTCATGACTAGTTAATGGGCGTAAAAACGCTCATGACCGTTGCCAATAGGCAAACATTTCAGCGAAAACAGTCGTTATATCCACCAACAAGGCCCAATTCCGCGAAGCTGCCGTATATTTAGGCGCAAAATGGCCCTCATTCTGGAAATAGTGATGGTATTCGAAGGCAATAGAATCGCCTTGCGGTACAGCAACGGGCAAGAATCATAGGCGGCGAACTGTATTGATGGACATTAAGAATGCGCATTAAACTGCCCGCTATTTTCCTTGAAAACGGAACGCTTACTGATGCCGATTTGGCAAAGGTAAATGATGCAGCCGCGGCCACTGGGCAGCCGGTGCGCACTGTCTTGGACCGGTTGGGCCTCATCTCGCAAAAGGAATGGGCCCGAGCCAGCGCCCAACACCTCAATTACCCGTTGCTGACCGTTGACGATCTGCCGGCACGTTTGCCAACGGACTCGCGCCTCTCGGCGGATTACCTGCAAAGGTCGGCGATCGCACCGATCGAAATATCGGACCAACGCGCCTTCTTTGCTGTTGCTGATCCATTTGATGACCAAGCGCTTGCTGCTTTGGATATGATTTTTGGTGCAACCCTAGAGTTGGGCGTTGCAACCGATCGTGACATTGAAATGGCCATGGCACGCAGCGCCGCTGCTGCTGCCTTGGAGGGCTCAGATACGTCCAAGGTCGTTGCGGGTGGCATGGGGTTTGCGCTCGATACAGATAAACTGACAGAGCTTGCCAATAATGCACCAACTGTCCGGTATCTTGAGACTTTGTTCGATACAGCGCTGGAAATGCGAGCAACGGATATTCACCTTGAGCCCAGCAAGACGGCCGCACGTGTCCGTCTGCGCGTTGACGGTGAACTGCTCGAGGTCCAAAGCCCTGAAGCGGGCATTTACGAAGGTGTCGTCTCGCGTCTGAAAATCCTCGCCGGAATGGACATCAGCGAACGTCGTTTGCCGCAAGATGGTCGGATTCGCCAACGTCTTGCTGGCCGCGAGATCGATATGCGGGTCGCAAGTGCGCCGATGATCCATGGCGAAACAATTGTCTTGCGGCTGTTGGACAATCAGGAAGGTCTGTCGAAACTTGCCAATCTCAAGCTGCCTGTGCATGTGTCCAAACGGCTGGGCACAGCGATCAAACAGCCTAATGGCTTGATCCTTGTGACAGGCCCGACAGGCAGCGGCAAAACCACTACGTTGCATGCCGCGATGAATGAACTCAATGACAGCCGTCGGAAGATTGTCACGATTGAAAACCCGGTTGAAATTCAAACACCGGGTTTGCAGCAGATCGAAGTGAACCCAGAGCTGGGATGGACCTTTGCTGCGGCATTGCGAACGGTTTTGCGCCATGACCCCGACGTGATCATGGTGGGCGAGATAAGGGATAGTGAAACCGCCGAATTGGCTGTGCGTGCCGCAATGACCGGCCACCTCGTTTTCTCGACCTTGCACACCAATACGGCGCGTGATGCAGCGACGCGGTTGATCGACCTTGGCGTGCCGGAATATTTGATGAAATCCGTTGTCCGCTTGGTTGCCGCCCAGCGCCTTGTCCGGCGCGTTTGTCAGGCCTGTGCGGAACCCGTTGATCGCGACAAGCAACCCAAGCTCTTCGAGATTTTCAACAAGATCAACAAACGCTCTGGCGGACACAGCGACCCGGAGAATCTGCATCTCATGAGGTCCGTCGGTTGCGAGGCCTGCAATCAGACAGGCTTTATGGGGCGTGTCGCCTTGTTCGAGGCCTTGGAACCCGAGGAACTTGAAGCACAAGACAAGCGTGGTGTACGCACGCTTGGGTCAGAAGGTGTGCGCATGATCGCAGAAGGTCATACAACGCTGGAAGAAGTCATGCGCGTGCTTGGTGTAAAAGCCTTTTAAAGGGAGTTTCGGGTGAGCGAGACAAAAAAGACATTCGTCTATGTTGCCCGAGATGCAAACGGTGCAAAGCAATCAGGTGAAGTGCTTGGCATCAACCAGACCGAGGCAAAGCGCGCGCTGCGTGCTCAGGGCCTATTTCCGATCACGCTCGACTTCAGCGACGGCACAGCAGCAACGGCAACAGGCAGGTCTGGTCGGCCGATCCGCATCAAGAATGCGCTTACGCCGCGGCAAACGACAGACTTCCTTGTGCGATTGGCCAAGCTTTCGGGGCGCCAAATCCAGGCAGAGCGCGCATTGGCCATCATTGGTGACGGGGGAAACGACCCGATCTCCAAGGCGGCGCTGCGGGTCCGGGACAGTCTTAGAGAAGGACAACCGCTCTCACAGGCCCTTCTGGAAAAGGCCGGCATGAATGACCCGGTTGTCTTGTCTTTGATTAGCGGCGCCGAAGCATCGGGTGACATGGGCAGCGCACTCACGACCGCGTCAGAGATCATGCAAAGCCGCCTTGATGTGCGCCGGCGGATTATCACAGGGCTGACCTATCCCGGAATCCTCATGTTTGTCGCAATCCTCTCTGTCGGGGTGATCATGATCGCGATCATCCCGCAGTTCTTGCCATTGGTTGAAGACCGGATCGCGTTGGTGCCAACTATGGGCCGCGTTGTCTTTGCGTTGTCCGCATTTCTTGCCGCCCTTTGGCCGGTCATTGTATTGGCCTTTTTTCTGCTTGGCGCGGCAGCCTATCTTGCTGCGCGGCGGGGATTGCTGAATGGTATCTTGGTTCGCGTAGGCAATCGCGTGCCGCTGATCCGGAAACTTGTCCTGCGCAACCAGATGATGTTGTTGCTTTATGTGCTCGGTGCTTTGCTCAGCCGCGAAATCACCTTGAGCGGCGCATTGCGTGTTGTGTCAAAATCCACCCCGGCAGGGCCTGTTCGACAGGGTATGGCGATTGTTACCAAAGATGTTGAAAGCGGCGCCTCGCTCTCTGCGGCCTTCCGCCGCGCCAACCTGCTACCGCAGGAAGCGATCGAAATGATCCGTATCGGCGAAGAATCCGGCGATCTTGGCGGGATGATCAGCCGCACTTCAGACGATATGCGCGAGGCCGCTGATCGCGATCTTGAACGCTTCTTGTTACTTTTCCAGCCCGCGCTCATTGTAGGTGTTGGCCTGATGATCGGAGTAAGCCTCTATGCATTGTTTTCAGCTATCGTATCCGTCAATGCGATTTCGTTTTAGATCCCGCCCCCAGCGCCGCCGTCCGGCAAGCGCAGGCTTTTCGCTCGTCGAGATGCTTGTGGTTGTTGCGATTGTGGGCCTTTTGATCGGCCTCGTCGGGACTGGGGCCATCCGCCAGTTGCAGAATTCGCGTGTGAACGCCGCTGAAGCGCAGATTGCGCAGTTGCGCAGCGCCTTGGATATTTTTCTGATCGAGACGGGCCGCTATCCGTCAGAACAGGAAGGTCTGATAGCGCTGGTCGAAAACAACAATCAAATTCCGGGCTGGAACGGGCCCTATTTGCGTGATGGCAACCTGCCCGCCGATCCATGGGGCGGCGCATATATCTATGTGTTGGATCAGGGGCAGGTGCGCATCCGGACGCTGGGTGCGGACCTACGCCCCGGCGGGACGGGTGTGGATGCCGATGTGGAAGGCTAGACGCAGCAAAAGGCGTCGCAGCACCCGTGGCTTTGCCATGGTCGAGGTCTTGGTCACGGTTGCGATTGTCATATTGGTTGGCACGGTCGCCATTTTTGCGCTGGGCCGTTCAGATCGTGCGCAATTGCAAAACGATGTGGCCGAGATTGCACTCATTCTGCAACAGGCCCGTTTGCAGGCGGCAGAAACAGGTCAGCCGGTCGAAGTTCAGTATTCGCGCGAAGACCGCAGCTTGGCTACGCCAACGGCCTCCTATGAATTCGGGCGTGGTGTGACAAGCACAACAGAGTCCGCAAGGATTGTGATCCGCCCTTCTGGTGAAAGCGAAGGGTTGGACCTTGTTTTGGTTGCCGGTGATTTCACCCGTTCTGTCGCATTGGACTGGCTGACCGGCCAAATCCGGATCGCACGATGAAGCGGTCGGGCGGGCAACGTGGCTTTACCCTGATCGAGACTTTGGTCTCTTTGGCGATTGCTGCCATCGCAGTCACAGGGTTTTACCAAGCCTTGTCACAGGGCCTTTTTATGGAGCAGCGCGCCACGATCCAGGCCGAACAGATGCTTGTCGCGACGCAGATCATGGACCGCGTTGGCGTCGATATTCCTGTGCGGGCGGGCATCCAAGACAATGGGACAGCGCAGGGGCTGGCATGGTCCTATGTCGTCTCGGAAAGCGGAACGGCCGACATGGACCTTGGTCGTATCCGCGCCAATGAGCTGCTTTACATTTATGTCACCGTCGGATCGGATCGCCCGGATGGCAGCCCCTTGGTGCTGCGCGGTATACGCTATGTCGAGACACCGCTATGACGACGCGCTGGGCAAGACGACGCCGACACGCGGCGGCCCGCGGCTTTATCTTGGCCGAGGCACTGGTTGCACTTTCAGTGGCTGCGCTGACGATTGCCTTACTCACCGGCGCGACCTTTGGGTTGCGACAGACGGCGATGCAGCCTTCTGTCTTGCAACAACAAGCAACAGACTGGCTTACGGCGCGACGTGTTTTGCAGGCTTGGGCGGGGTCGGCAACAACAGACGGTTTTGGTACAATCGAAAGCCGTTTCTTTGGGTCGCCCTCAGAATTTCGCTTGATTGTGGATGACAGTACAAGCCGCAGCAATCGCCCCGTTATGATTGCGCTTCGGATCACGCAAGAGGATGGATTGTACCGTCTTTCTGCCACGCGGCACTTTGATGTCCGCGACGTGCGACTTGGCAATGAGCCGATACGGGCCAGCGATGTTATTGTCTCGGACCAACCTCTCAGTCTCGTTTATTATATGGCGGCCGGAATTGGGTTGAATGCTCGGGCTTGGACGTACGAGCCCGCGGCGGAACAGGGCCTCCCCTATGCTGTCGCAATTGAACGCGGCGCTGAGCGGATGATCGTTGCGCCGATGCCAGCGACACGCAGTGCAAGTTGTGTCTCGCGTCAGGGTCTTCGTGGGTTGGAGGGGCAGCCTTGCGAGTTGCGCTGATCCCAAGACGCGGTCGTTTTCGCGGCTTCATCTTGCTCACCGTCCTTTGGATGTCGCTGGGCTTGCTGCTTGCGGCATCCAGCTATCTCGCAACACAAAGGCAAACAGCCCTGTCGACCCGCGCCGAAGTCGAGACAAGCCGTGCAGTCGAATTGGCGCGCAGTGCGCTGAACGTTGCTTTGGCCGATTTGGGACGGGTTGGAGACGATGTGCCCAGAAGCCCAAGAGATGGCACACCGATTGCCATCTCAATGGCCGAGGGCCAAGCCATCTATCGGATCTGGGACGAGGGCGGGAAACTTGATGTCAATCATGCCCCCGTTCAGATGATCGGGCCCGCACTGCAAAGCTTGGGAGACGGGCAAGGCATCGACGCATTTGATGCAGTGACAATTGCGCAGGTGATTGTCTCACAGCGCCAAGACGCCAATGCTTTAGGCGATTTCCCGTCGATCGCGATCATGCTTTCGCAGTTGGGCTTTCCACAGGAGGCCAGTTTGCAAGCGCGGCGGATGCTGACCACATATAGCGGCACTGCGCAAATCAACCCAAGGACCGCATCTGCCGACCTGCTACGCGCCGTTCCTGGGGTCGGGCCAAGTGACGTGTCGCGGATTATTGACAGCCGAAGCGCTGGGCAGCCGCTCCCTCAGCTTGGTACCGCTGGGATCTGGCTGGGCGGAACAGAAGGGCCTGTCTACACCATCGAGGCAGAGGGCATCTTGGCGAGCGGCGTTCGTGTCGAGATTGTCGCGACCGTCGCAGAACGCGGCATCAGTTTCCGGCGCGGGCGAACGCGGTTTGATGTTTTGGGTCTGGAAATCCTCAGATGACCGGGCTGACTGGTGGGTTCATCGTTACGGCTTTGCCGGTCGTTGTCCTGATCGTTGCCTTGACCTTTGGCCCCCTTCCAATCGTCGTTCGCGGGCTGCTTAGAGGTGTTTTCGACCCCCATCTTACCCGGAGTTGGTATCGTGCAGTTTCGCTCGGCCTTGGCCTTGGGATGGTCGGTTCGGTCGTCGCTGTCATGATGATCGACACCAGTTTGACGTCGACTGCCGCTTTGCTCTGCCTACTTTTTCTACTTGCAGGTATCGACTGGCAGTGGCGTTGGTTGCCCATCGAATGGACAATCGGTGTCATCGTTCTGGGGCTTATCTTTGCCTTTCAATCCACGGACCCATTGCGCATCTTGATCCACATGGCGCTGCCAGCAGGCGTCTTGCTTTCTGTGCGTCAAACTGTGCTTTGGGCAATGAAAAAAGAGGCCTTGGGCCTTGGCGATGTTTGGCTCGTGGCGGGTCTGGGAGCGTTCCTCGCACCATTCGAAAGCTTCTTACTCATTGGTTTTGCGGCACTTTCCGGACTTGTTGAAATCGCTATCAGAGTGCGGATTCACGGAAGGGCGGCGGTTCAGAGGGGCGTGTCATATGGAACACACCTGTGTATCATTTTCGTCATTGTCCGTAATTTCGCATCACTTGGCTAAGGCTCTGTTGTTAATGTCCAGCTAATAAAAGCGCACCCAGGCACAAGATTTGGGGCGGGGCTGATGAGGCAGAGCATGAAAAAAATCATAATACTCGCGGCTGTCGCCGCGTTCCTGGCTGCGTGTGAAGAACTCCCACAAGCAGACCGTACATCGAACGACAACAATCTTCCGGGTTGGCAGCTTGCCAATATTTTCGGCAACAATGGTGACAATACGTCATTGAACCGCCAACAAGGGCGCGTGACAGGTGGTCAGCGTGTCGAAGCGGGGCAAGGCACGATCTTTCCGGGCCGTCAGCCTCTTTTGATTGACAGCGATTTTGTCAACGAGAGCGGCGAAAGAACTGTGTCGCTGAACCTTGTGAATGTTGATATTGAATCGGCAGCAGCAGCGATCCTTGGCGAGTTGCTGCAGGTCAATTACGTCATTGACCCCGGCGTACAGGGTACTGTGAACATTCGTTCTTCTCAGCCCGTGACACGCACCACCGCGATTGAAGTTTTCGAGCTTGCGCTCGCGCAGAACAACGCGGTTCTGGTGCGTCGTGGCGACATTTTCGCGATCTCGCCGCTTTCAGCGAACCTGTCGATTGCGCCATCAACCTCGCGGGACGTTCTGCCGGGCTATACTCTTCGTGTGATCCCGTTAAGGAATATCGGCGCACAGGAGATGGCGGCGATCCTCCAGCCTTTCGCGGGTGACGGTATTGTTGGCATTGATGCCCAGCGGAACATTCTGGTTCTGGCCGGTACTTCGGTTGATCAGCAGTCCTGGCAGGACACGATCCAGAGCTTTGACGTCGACTGGCTTGCGAACCGATCGGTTGGTATCTTTCCCGTCAATGGTCGTTCGGCGCAGTCCATCGTGAACGGACTTGAGCGCGTGGTGGAAACGGATGAGTCGTTTGAACCACTTGTAGTCTTTGAGGTCATTCCGGAAAACAACTCGATTCTTGCGGTCGCCAAGACACCGCGCGCCCTCGAGAACGTGTCCGTCTGGATCAACCGTTTGACCCGTGAGGGGGCAAATGATGCGCAGGTCTATTCCTATGACATGAAGTATGCGCGTGCCTCGGATATTGCGCCGACACTTTCGCAGATTTTGGGGATCTCGGTCGAAACCTCGAACGAGGATGCCGATGTGATCCAAGCAAGTGCAGATTTCTTTGCGCCACAGGGTACCCTGAACGCCACGCGCGTTGTCGGCAGCGAAGCAACAAATACGCTGCTGATCCACTCTACACCGGATGAATACCAGCGTATCCTTGGCATCCTGCATCGGCTTGACGTGCCACAGCGGCAGGTTCTGGTTGAAGCGACAATCGTCGAAGTTTCTTTGAATGATGACCTGCGTTATGGTGTGCAATACTTCCTCGAAGATGGTGGTGGACGGGCGGTCCTGTCGCGCGGCGAAAGCTTTGATCTTGCGCCAAACCTTCCCGGTTTTGGTCTGACGCTTGGCGGGACACCAGCGAATGCTGTGATTGATGCGCTGGATAGCATGACTTCAATCAACGTCATTTCATCGCCTAACTTGATGATCCTGAACAATGAATCCGCGCGTCTTGTCGTTGGTGATCAGGTTCCGACATCAGTACGCACGGCACAGAATGCGGATAGTGCAACCGATGAGGTCTTTATCTCGACGGTCGAGTACCGCGACACCGGTGTGATCTTTGAAGTGACGCCGCGCATCAACTCGTCGGGGTCAGTGATCTTGAACATCCAACAAGAAGTCAGCCTTGTCGGCAGCACTGATGAGGCGACGGGCAACCCAATCATCTCACAACGTGTGATCGACAGTTCTGTCTCAGTCGATAGCGGTGAAACGATCGTCCTTGGTGGCCTGTTCTCGGATCGTCGGACCAACGGAAATGGCGGCATCCCTATCCTCAAGGATCTGCCCGTTGCAGGCGCATTGTTCGGGAGTAGCTCCAGAAGCAGTTCGCAGACAGAACTGCTGGTTCTGATCACGCCACGCATCGTGAACGATCGGATGGACGCACGCCGTGTCACACAGCAACTTCGGTCTCGGGTCGAGTCGCTTCGTCAGGAAGATGCTTCACTCAGCACACAGATGAACATTCCGACGATGAACACGGCCAACTCTGCGATCATCGCGCGCTCTGCAACAGCTGAGCAAAACGTTGCAGAAGCTGCACGCTCTGTGGTTGCGACCCCTGCTGTGGCAACTCCTGCAGTCGCCCAGGTTGCCCCCACCCCTGTCGCGGCAGCTGTACCGGCGGGTCGTCATATCGCGGTGCTTGGCTCGTTCAGTTCCTCTGACAATGCCCAGCAGCACTGGCGCGATCTGGTTGGTCAGAATTCTGCGGCCTTGGGTCAGTTCACACCTAGTTTCCGCCAAGCTGGTGGCCTGACCATGGTGACAGTTGGTCCGATGTCACGCGATGCAGCGAGCAAGATCTGCGTCGATGTCAAAACAGATTGCTTTACCGCCACGCAGTAAGGCACTCGCAACAAACCAAGAAAGGCCCGCCCTGAGAAATCAGGGCGGGCCTTTTGTATTTGTGCATTGCCGGTCGTTTCTACTCTTCGCCGTCTATCTCACGGCTCAGCAGGCCAAACTTGCGCAGCTTTACGTAAAGCGACTGTCGTGAAAGCCCCAGCATCTCTGCGGCTGCAACGCGATTGTTCATTGTCAGCTCAACGGCTGTTTCAATACACATCTTTTCGACGACATTTGTCGTCTCGGCGACGATGTCTTTGAGCGTCGCGCTGCCGACCAGCTCTGCCACAGACCGCATGCTTTCGTCACTGGTTGGATGTGGACGGGACTGCGTTGCTTCTGCGCGATTGGCATCACGCAGAACGAATGCAAAAATATTCTGTGTTCCGGCCGACAGTTTGGTGACCGACACGTCCACAGACCGTGGATTGCCATAAGAGCCGTTCAGTTTGGTTGCATAATTGCGCATGCGACCAGCCCGGATTGCATTCTCGGTCATGACCTTGAAATCAACACTGCCGCGTTGCAGGTAGTCACTCAGGCTGCGGCCACGCACGTTCACGTCATGGGCCGCATCAATCAGGTCCAGGAATGCATCATTCGCTGACAGCACATCGCCAGATTCGGAAGCAAAAACGATTGCCTCTGGTCCGTCGAGGTAAAGCCCCTGCAGATTCTTGCCAAGATCGTCTGACTTTGCCTTGCTCGCGTCAATCGGCACAAGGCGGCACAACAAAATCCGTTCCCCCGCGGCCCGGAACAGGGTTGGAAACACATCGACCATCATGCCGTTGCCGCGTAGATTGGCAGTGGTCTTCTTGTGAAGGTCGGAAATTGCCTGTGTCGCCAAGCCTTCGACGATGTCGCCGCGCTTGCGTCCTTCAAAGCAATCCGAAAACTGAGTGCCGACCAGGTTCTCGACAGCGCGATCCAGCAGCACAGTGGCTGCGCCATTTGCTTCAATGATCTCGCCGGATTGGACCGAAACGAACAGGACAGCCTCGGTGGTGCTGTCCATCAAAACCCGAAAACGCGTGTCATATTCCCGCTGTGTTTCATAATCGCGCTCGAGCGAGAGTTGCGCCTCGACCAATTGCTGCTGCATTTCGGCAATCGGACGTAGATCGCGGCCAAGCAGCAGAATCGCCCCATCGGGACCGATCCGGTGGAAACTGTAGCGGACTGGCGATGACCATTTCCCGCTTTCATCAATGTGGTTCAGTTCGACGGGCCGGATAAAGCCCTTCGCTTGCAGGAACTCACCCAGACGCTGCTCGAATTTCGCGACGCTTTCGATGGCCAGAACAGCGCGAATATTCCTTCCTTCCCAGCGCTCGAGTTCGCGAAAGGCATCGTTGGAAGGGTTTACAAGAACAGAAAGAATTGTCCCATTCTCAGAAATGACGACTCCGACATCTGCGACCTGCGCAATGATATCGCCCAGAATATCTGGAGCAATGAGCGGTATAGCTCCGCTGTTCCAGTATTTTGTCCCACGGGATGTCATTGCCAACGCGCCTGAGAGGGAGCCGCTCTCATCAATCAGGTCCCGTGTTTCATTTTTATGCTGTTGTGCGTGATGTCTTGAAGGCCGCAAAGTTTCAAGGCCTCTTCTGGATTTCTAGTGGCATAATCAGCCCCTGTCAGCGCAATTACATTCTCTTTCGTCTCGACCTCCAGAATGGTTCCGCCCACCACGATGGGCGGTGGTTTTTTAGTCGAAGACCGCACGGCATCTACCAGCAGGCGCAACGTATAAAGGGCTTCACCAACAGAGGATGATATGAAGATACCATCATATTTAGTAATTGAAATCCGCTTTGCAATGTCTTCGGGCTTGCCACCCAAAATAAGCTTTACAGACAGTCCCTTGCGCCGCAATTGACCGCTCAGAACAATCGCACCAAGTGTGTGGTAAACATCCTGTGGTACCACCAACAAGAGCGACGGCGCATGTGGATCAGAAGCAGCGTTGCTAGACCAGTCTGGCCCCAGGACCCTTAGCATGGCCTGCAATCGCGACGCGCCGATGGTCACGCTGGCAAAACTGAGTTCATCGACACACCAAAGGTCGCCCATCTTGCGGGCAATGGATGGAATATAGAAGTCTGAAAGATCTTCTGGCCGGACGCCAGTCGCCACCACTTCTTTGACCGCTTGCCTGCAATCATCGGCATCTGGACTGACAACCGCTGTGTACAGTTTCGCGAGAACAGTCTCATCCAACCGGATCCCGATCTCTTCAACAACAGTTGACGCAACACGACATGCCGCGCGGCTTTGATGCGGCAACGGTGCAGAGATTTTGATCTTGGCATTCAAGTTCGGATAATCCGCCATCTGCCTACCCTCGGCTTGTTCAATAGATTCAATCGTTCATTGCGGCATTCATGACATTGTCGTTCGCAGGGTCAAGAATGTCAAAGAAAATTGACACATTCCGTATGCAGCCAGCGACATATAGCCGCAAAGTCCTTATAAACATGGTATAAAGAGCAGATTAGGTCCCTCTCCCGCATTCCATGCTATTTGCACCTAAATGTGTAACTTAAAGTTGACACTTGGCCAATACGCCACGTATTCTTTACACAAGAAGATGTCAGGGAGACATTACATGACCATTGCCGATACTGATACCGTAAGCGCGATTGCGATCGGCCGGCGTCTGTATTCCGACGAGGAACGTGTGCGCCGTGACTCCACAAAATGGACCCTTGTTCAAGGCATTCTGGCACCCATCCAGTTTCTCGTCTTCTTGGTCTCTCTTGCGCTTGTTTTGCGGTACCTCTGGACAGGCGTCGGGTACGAGGCCGCCACCATCTCGATCATCGTCAAAACCTTCTTTCTGATCCTGATCATGGTGACCGGCGCGATCTGGGAAAAAGTGGTCTTTGGCCAGTATCTTTTTGCACATGCGTTCTTCTGGGAAGACGTGTTCAGTTTCGTCGTCATCGCCTTGCATACTTGGTATATGGTCGCGCTTTTGACTGGTTCGATGGCCACCGAAAACATGATGTATATCGCGCTCGCGGCTTACTTCGCCTACGTCGTAAATGCGGGTCAATTTATCTGGAAATTGCGCATGGCGCGCCTCGATGCGGAGGCACGTGCATGAACGTCCCGATGACCCCGACAAACGGCGGCTGCAGGACTGCTCCGGTCCTCAAAGAGCGCGGCCAGCGCGAGGTATTTTGCGGCCTGACGGGTATCATCTGGTTGCACCGCAAAATGCAGGACGCGTTCTTTCTTGTGGTCGGTTCGCGGACCTGTGCGCACCTGCTGCAATCCGCGGCTGGGGTGATGATTTTCGCTGAACCGCGATTCGGTACAGCGATTCTCGAAGAGCAGGATTTGGCCGGAATGGCCGACGCGCATGTCGAGCTGGACCGCGAAGTGGCCCGCCTTTTGTCGCGCCGTCCTGACATTCGCCAGCTCTTTTTGGTGGGGTCTTGCCCATCCGAAGTGATTAAAATCGACCTTGCCCGCGCCGCCGAGCGTCTGAGCCAGGTCCATGCCCCCCATGTGCGGGTGCTGAATTATTCCGGTTCCGGGATTGAAACCACCTTTACCGAAGGCGAAGACGCCTGTCTTGCCTCGATGGTTCCCGTGCTGAAAGACACAACCGCCCGCGAACTTCTCGTGGTCGGTGCATTGCCCGATGTTGTCGAAGATCAGATGGTTTCGCTTCTGACCGATATGGGCATTGGTCCGATCCGGCTGCTCCCAGCGCGCCGGATCGATGACACAACCGCCGTGGGCGAAAATACGGTCTTTGCGTTGACCCAACCGTTCCTTGGCGACACCCATGCCGCACTCGAGCGTCGCGGTGCGCGGCACTTGTCTGCGCCGTTCCCGTTCGGGGATGAAGGTACCACCGCTTGGCTGCGGGTGATCGCCAACGAATTTGGCGTGAGTGAGGAAACCTTTGACGCAGTGACTGCCGCCCCCCGCGCCCGTGCGCGCAAGGCTATTGCGCAAGCGGCAGAGGTTCTGCGCGGCAAATCGGTGTTTTTCTTCCCTGACAGCCAGTTGGAAATTCCGTTGGCCCGTTTCCTGACCCGCGAATGCGGCATGACCGCGATTGAGGTCGGCAGCCCCTATATTCACGACGCCCTGCACGGTCCTGATCTTGATCTGTTGCCCGCTGGCCCGCAGATTTCAGAAGGTCAGGATGTGGACAAGCAGCTTGACCGCGCCCGTGCCGCCCGCCCTGACCTGACAATTTGTGGTCTTGGCCTTGCCAATCCGCTGGAGGCCGAAGGCCTGTCCACCAAATGGGCCATCGAGTTGGTCTTTACGCCGGTGCATTTCTACGAACAGGCCGGTGATCTTGCCGGTCTCTTCTCGCGACCTTTGCGCCGTAAGTCGGTTCTTCGTCTGGAGGCTGCCGAATGAAGCTGACTGTTTGGACATACGAAGGCCCGCCGCATGTTGGCGCGATGCGTGTCGCGACTGCGATGAAGGGCCTGCACTATGTGTTGCACGCGCCTCAGGGTGATACATACGCTGATCTGCTTTTCACTATGATCGAACGGCGCAATCACCGTCCGCCTGTCAGCTACACAACTTTCCAGGCCCGCGATCTGGGTGCGGATACAGCGACCCTGTTCAAAGCCTCCTGTCAGGATGCAGTAGACCGCTTTAATCCACAGGCAATTATTGTTGGCGCCTCTTGCACGGCGGAACTGATTCAGGATGACCCTGCTGGTCTGGCCGAAACCATGGGCCTCAGCATTCCTGTTATTCCTTTGGAATTGCCAAGCTATAGCCGCAAGGAAAATTTCGGCGCGGACGAGACCTTCTATGAGATCGTCAAGCATCTTGCCAAACCGCAAGAGCGCACGCCGCGCGTCACCTGCAACATCCTTGGCCCGACAGCGCTGGGCTTTCGGCATCGCGACGATGTCGAAGAACTGACCGGGCTTTTGTCCGATCTGGGTGTGAACGTGAATGTTGTGGCACCTTTGGGTGCGACACCTGCCGATATCGCCCGCCTGCCTGCTGCGCATTTCAACGTGCTGATGTCACCCGAAACCGGTGAAGCTGCGGCGCGCTGGTTGGAAAAGAACCACGCACAGCCTTATACGAAAGTCGTTCCAATCGGTGTCGGTGCCACCCGCGATTTCATCGCAGAGGTCAGCCGGATCATCGACAAGCCCGTTTTGATCGACGAAAGCCGCTTGCGGATGCCTTGGTGGTCTCGGTCGGTGGACAGCACCTATCTGACTGGCAAGCGCGTCTTTATTTTTGGCGACGGCACCCATGTTGCCGCCTATGCCCGGATCGCCCGCGACGAGATGGGTTTCGAAGTGGTCGGCATGGGCTGCTATAACCGCGAAATGGCCCGCCCGATCCGTGCATTGGCCAAGGAATACGGTGTCGAGGCGCTGATCACGGACGATTACCTTGAAGTTGAACAAACCATCGAAGCGCTGAGCCCTGAAATGATCCTCGGCACCCAGATGGAGCGCCACATCGGCAAGCGTCTGGGCATCCCTTGCGCTGTCATTTCCGCGCCCGTCCATGTGCAGGACTATCCTGCCCGCTATTCGCCTCAGGTCGGCTTTGAAGGTGCGAACGTCATCTTTGACACGTTGATCCATCCGCTTGTCATGGGTCTGGAAGAGCATTTGCTGACCATGTTCCGCGATGATTTCGAATTTCACGATGATGCAGGCGCGAGCCACCACGGTGGCAAAGCCAAGGCACGTGTTGAAGTCGAGGAAGCAGTTGATGAGGCGCCACAGCCAGCGGACGACAACATTATCTGGCTGAGCGACGCTGAAAAAGAGCTCAAAAAAATTCCGTTCTTCGTGCGGGGCAAGGCCCGCCGGAATACCGAAAATTATGCGGCAGAGAAGGGTCTGCACCAAATCAGTCTTGATACCCTTTACGAGGCCAAAGCCCATTATGCGCGATAACGCCGACATAAACGCTTTCCGCTTTGTGATTGTCACACTTGACAGTCACACTGCCGGCCCGGCTGCGCGCTGCCGGGACCGTTTGGTTGCCGATTTCCCGGGTCTTGAGATTTCTATCCACGCCGCTGCAGAATGGGGCGAAAACCCTGCTGCTCTGGCGGATGCAAAGCAGTCGATCGCGCACGCCAATATCGTCGTGACGAACCTGCTGTTCCTTGAAGAACATACCAATGCGATCATGCCTGATCTGCTCGCCCGCCGTGACGGTTGCGATGCGATGATCAATGTCATCGCGGACAGTTCTATCGTGAAGTTGACGAAGATGGGCGATCTGGACATGTCCAAGCCCGCCAGCGGTGCGATGGCGCTTTTGAAAAAGCTCCGCCCGCAGCAAAGCAAAGGCAACCAGTCCGGCAAGAGCCATATGAAGACGCTGCGCACCTTGCCAAAGATTCTGCGTCTGATCCCCGGTAAAAGCCAAGATTTGCGCAACTGGTTCCTGTCGATGCAATACTGGCTGGGCGGGTCTGACGATAACATTGAACAGATGATCCGGATGCTGGTGTCACGCTATGCAGTTGGTCAAAGCTGGAAGCCGATGAAGGCCAAGCCGCCGATCGAATATCCAGAGGTTGGCGTCTATCACCCCGACCTTCCCGGCCAGCACATCAGCACGGATGCAGCCGATCTGCCACGCCCTGAAAACGCAGTGGCAACCATCGGGATGCTGATGCTGCGGTCCTATATCCTGTCCTCGGATACCGCACATTATGATGCCGTGATCCGCGCCTTTGAAGAAAAGGGCATGGCGGTCATTCCCGCCTTTGCGGGTGGTCTGGACGGCACGCCGGCGATTGAAAACTATTTTCAGGGCAACGTTGACGCGATGGTTTCGCTGACCGGTTTCTCGCTTGTGGGCGGCCCTGCATACAACGATAGCGCCGCCGCGGTGAAGCTACTGACAAATCTGGATGTCCCTTATATTGCGGCACAGCCGCTCGAGTTCCAGACCCTTGGCCAGTGGGCGGAAAGCCCGCAAGGTCTTGGCCCGATTGAAACAACCATGTTGGTCGCCTTGCCAGAGATTGATGGTGCGACCAACCCGACTGTCTTTGCGGGCCGTCACGGTCCCGAAGGCTGCCGCGGGTGCGCAAAAGGCTGTGTGGGCCAGTCCGATTGCAAAGCGATGGCACCATGCCACGAGCGCATTACAAGCCTTGCCGAAAAGACCCTGCGTTTGGCCAAGTTGCGCCGCAAACAGAACGCTGACAAGAAAATCGGCGTTGTCCTGTTCGGCTTCCCGCCAAATGCAGGTGCCGTTGGTACAGCCGCTTATCTGAGTGTCTTTGAAAGCCTGTTCAACACGCTGAACCAGATGAAAGCCGATGGTTATACTGTAGATGTCCCTGAATCAGTGGACCATCTGCGCGCCATGATCTTGCAAGGCAATGCGGCACAATATGGTCAGCAGGCCAACGTCGGTGCCCATGTCGATGTCGATACCATCGTGCGCACAACCCCGCCGCTCAAAGAGATCGAGGCCGTTTGGGGTCCGGCACCGGGTAAGGTCCAGTCAGACGGGCGCGGCGTATTTATCCTTGGTCAGCATTTCGGCAATGTCTTTGTCGGCGTACAGCCCACCTTTGGCTACGAAGGCGACCCGATGCGGTTGCTTTTTGAGCGCGGCTTTGCCCCGACGCATGCTTTCGTGACCTTCTACATGTGGCTGCGCAACACATTCAACGCCGATGCGATCCTGCATTTCGGGATGCACGGCGCGCTGGAATTCATGCCCGGCAAGCAATCGGGCCTTGGTGCGCGCGATTGGCCGGATCGGTTGATCGGCGAGATGCCGAATATCTATCTTTATGCTGCGAATAACCCGTCCGAGGCTTCGTTGGCCAAGCGGCGCAGCAATGCGGTGATCATCACCCATTTGACCCCGCCTCTGGCCTCATCCGGCCTTTACAAAGGTCTGGCCGAGGTGCGTGACAGCCTGAAGCGCTGGCGTGAACTGCCGGATGCGGATTCACAGCGGTCCGAACTCGAAGTCCTGATCCGCGATCAGGCCGCTGCGGTGGATATGGACGCGAGCAATCTTGATCAGTTGTGGCTGCGCCTGCTGGAAACCGAAGGATCGTTGATCCCTGATGGCTTCCATATCGTCGGCAAAAAGATGTCCGATACGGACCGCACCAATATGCTTGATCTGATGGACCATGCAGATGCGGCGGCCCGTGCGCATACTGACACCCTGTTGCAAAACGAAACCGAATTGCGCGGCCTGATGAACGCGCTCTCGGCGCATTACATCCCGCCCGTCCATGGTGGCGATCTGATCCGCTCGCCTTCGATCCTGCCCACAGGTCGCAATATCCATGCGTTTGATCCGTTCCGGATGCCTACCGCCTATGCGATGTCCGATGGCGTCAAGCAGGCCGATTTGCTGATCAAGACCCACAAGTCCATGCCGCGCACGGTGGCACTGGTGCTTTGGGGGTCCGACAATATCAAATCAGATGGCGTCCCGATCGCGCAGGCGCTGGCCCTGATGGGCTGCAAGCCACGGTTCGACAGCTTTGGCCGTTTGTCCGGCGCTGACCTGATCCCGCTTGCAGAACTGGGTCGTCCACGGGTCGATGTAGTGATGACACTTTCGGGTATTTTCCGGGATCTGCTGCCACTACAGACACGGATGCTGGCCGAAGCCGCGTTGCGCTGTGCGCAAGCCGATGAACCTGCTGATCTGAACTTTATCCGCGTTCATGCGCTGGCCTATGCCGAGCAAATGGGTTGCGATATTGAAACCGCCGCATTGCGGGTCTTTTCGAATGCCGAAGGCGCATACGGGTCCAACGTGAATGTGCTGGTCGATCAAAGCACCTTTGGTGACGAAGACGAGTTGGCCGATGCCTACGAGAACCGCAAAAGCTTTGCTTACGGTGTCGATGGCAAAGCCGCCAAGAACGCAGGGCTTTTGCAAAAGGTCCTCAAGGATGTGGACCTCGCCTATCAGAACCTCGAATCTGTCGAGTTGGGCGTCACCACCGTTGACCACTATTTCGATACGCTGGGCGGGATCTCCCGCGCCGTGAAGCGCGCCAAGGGTGGCGTCAGCGCACCGGTTTACATCGGCGACCAGACACGCGGTGCTGCCAAGGTCCGCACTTTGCAGGATCAGGTGGCACTTGAAACACGCAGCCGCAGCCTGAACCCGAAATTCTACGAAGGCCTGCTGAAGCATGGCCACGAAGGCGTCCGCCAGATCGAGGCGCAAGTGACCAATACAATGGGTTGGTCTGCGACAACGGGCGAAGTCGAGCCTTGGGTTTACCAGCGCCTGTCCGAGACTTTCGTTCTGGATAAAGACATGCGCGAGCGTCTGGCAGCGTTGAACCCGCAAGCCTCCATGCGCATGGCGAACCGCCTTTTGGAAGCATCTGACCGCCACTACTGGGCGCCCGATGAAGCAACGCTCGCAGCCCTGCAAGATGCAGCGGATGCGCTTGAAGACCGAATGGAAGGGATCGCAGCGGAATGACCCTTTTCACAATGAATACAACAGGAAGGACTCTATCATGAGCCCCAGAGATGAAATCCCGAACCTACGTGGCCAAGATGGCGAGGGCTCTGTTCAGGTCCATCAGCCAGATGATGCCAAGATTGAAGGCGCAAAGGTTTTTGCGGTCTACGGCAAGGGCGGGATCGGTAAATCGACCACCTCGTCCAACCTGTCTGCAGCTTTTTCCATGCACGGCAAGCGCGTCTTGCAAATCGGTTGTGACCCTAAACATGACAGCACGTTTACGCTCACAGGCAGCCTTGTGCCGACGGTGATCGACATCCTCAAGGACGTTGATTTCCATTCAGAAGAACTGCGCCCCGAAGATTTTATCTTTGAAGGTTTCAACGGCGTGAAATGCGTCGAGGCCGGTGGCCCCCCTGCGGGAACAGGCTGTGGCGGCTATGTTGTTGGTCAGACGGTGAAACTGCTCAAGCAGCACCATCTGCTGGAAGATACCGATGTCGTGATCTTTGACGTGCTTGGCGACGTGGTCTGCGGTGGCTTTGCCGCCCCCTTGCAGCATGCCGACCGCGCATTGATCGTGACCGCCAATGATTTTGACAGCATCTATGCGATGAACCGGATTATTGCCGCCGTTCAGGCGAAATCGTCCAACTACAAGGTGCGCCTTGCGGGCTGTGTTGCGAACCGCAGTAAGGATACCGACGAGGTTGACCGTTATTGCGAAACTGTCGGCTTCAACCGCATTGCCCATATGCCTGATCTTGATGCCATCCGCCGCAGCCGTCTGAAGAAGAAAACGCTCTTCGAGATGCCTGACGACGAGGACACTGTACAGGTCCGCAAGGAATACATGCGTCTGGCCGAGACCCTTTGGAATGGCACATTGCCTTTGGCGCCAGCCTCATTGCCTGACCGTGAAATCTTTGAATTGCTGGGATTTGATTAATGGCTGACTATGCCGCCACACGGGATCGGGTCGAACACTATTTCGACCGTACCGCGACCAAGACATGGGAGCGTTTGACATCGGACGCGCCTGTATCGGGTATTCGTGCCACGGTCCGTGCGGGCCGTGACCGGATGCGTGATCTGATGCTTGCCCAGTTGCCCGAAGATCTGCGCGGTGCGCGGATCCTTGATGCAGGCTGTGGCACCGGCGCGATGGCGGTGGAACTGGCCCAGCGCGGCGCGGATGTGGTGGCTGTCGATATTTCCCCTGCATTGGTCGATATCGCGGCAAAGCGGATGCCTGCCAATCTGGCTGGACAGATCACATGGGTCGCAGGCGATATGCTTGATGCGACCGAAGGTGGATTTGACCATGCCTTGGCCATGGATTCGATGATTTACTACAGTGCCCCGGATATCGCAGCCCTGTTGGGTCGGGCCGCTGCGCGGATTGATGGCAAGTTTGTATTTACTCTCCCACCCCGCACCCCTGCTTTGATGGCGATGTGGCGTGTTGGCAAACTCTTCCCCCGTGCGGATCGCAGCCCTGTGATGATCCCGCAGTCTACCGCCGGTGTGGCCCAAGCTTTGCGCGATGCGAGCGTTCCGGGCCGTTTGCGCGAGATCGATCAGATCAAATCAGGCTTCTACTTCTCTAGCGCCTTGGTTTTCGAAGGAACAACAAAGTGATATTCAAAGCATCATCGCTCAAGAAGCTTTCAGTAGACCTCCTGCCGTTCAGCGATGCGGTAAGTGATGACCTGCCGCTGAGCCAGCTACTGAGGCTGTCGCTGTTTCAGGTGTCTGTTGGTATGGCGGCTGTCATGCTGTTGGGCACGCTGAACCGTGTGATGATTGTTGAATTGAACATCGGCGCGATGCTGGTTGCCGCGATGATTGCGCTGCCCGTCCTTGTTGCACCGTTACGTGCGCTGGTGGGCCACAAATCAGACAACTACAAATCCGCCATCGGCTGGAAGCGTATTCCTTACCTTTGGCTTGGCACCATGTGGCAGTTTGGCGGTTTGGCGATCATGCCGATGGCGCTTTTGGTACTGTCGGGTGACCGGACGCTTGATGTTGATTGGGCCGGTTACGTGGGTGCGGCGCTTGCCTTCCTGATGACCGGTTTCGGGATGCATATGACGCAGACCGCCGGACTGGCGCTTGCCGCTGATCGTGCGACCGAAGAAACGCGGCCCAAAGTTGTCGCCCTGCTTTATGTGATGAACCTTGTTGGTATGGCCGTTGCCGCCATCCTGATCGGCGCTTTGCTGCGCGATTACTCGGCGCTGCGGCTTGTGCAGGTCGTGCAAGGTACGGCTGTGGTGACACTGCTTTTGAACCTGATCGCCCTGTGGAAGCAGGAAAAGGTCAAGCCAATGACCAAAGCCGAACGCGAAGAGGCATCGCCCACCTTCCGCGATGCCTGGCGCGATCTTGCAAAAGGTGGCGATGCTGGTCGCCTGTTGCTGGTCGTGTTTCTTGGCACGATGGCTTTCAATATGCAGGATGTCTTGCTTGAGCCTTATGGCGGCGAAATTCTGGGCCTTTCCGTTTCTGCGACCACGCTGCTGACGGCGACTTGGGCAACGGGTGCGGTGATCGCGTTTGGATTCGCGGCCCGTTGGCTGGCCAGCGGTACAGACCCGTATCGCATGTGCGCACGCGGCATCCTTGCCGGCGTCGCGGCCTTTTGCTGCGTGATCTTTTCTGCGCCGCTGGGCTCGCCCGCGCTGTTCTATCTTGGCGCCGCACTGATCGGATTCGGTGGCGGGCTGTTCGGGGTGTCGACCCTGACTGCCGCAATGACGATGCCTGCAATCGGCAATGCCGGTCGCGGTTTGGCCCTTGGTGCATGGGGGGCCGCCCAAGCCACCGGTGCCGGGCTTTCCATCTTTATCGGGGGCACGCTTCGTGACCTTGTGAACCATGCCGCTGGGAACGGCACTTTGGGAGAGGCGCTCGCCACGCCTGCCACTGGCTATTCGGTTGTCTATCACACCGAAATTGGCCTTCTTTTCATCACCCTGATTGTGCTGGGGCCGCTTGTGCGGTTGCGGCCCATGACACTGGGAAATTCTGCCAAGCTGGGATTGGTAGAGTTCCCGACCTAAACACCGAAAGGATCATACAATGGTTGGTGTAACCTTCTTTGGAGACTTCGATCTGGCGAGCGCAGCAATCTGGCTCTTCTGGATTTTCTTTGCAGGGCTTGTGATTTACCTGCAGACCGAAAACATGCGCGAAGGGTATCCTTTGCGTGCTGACGATGACGAGCCGCCAGCGAACGAAAGCCTTTGGCCGGTGCCGGGTGCAAAGACCTTTCATCTGCGTGATGGTCGCGGCACTCTGACCGTTCCATCTCGTGAGTATGAAGACAGCAAGATGCGGACAGATCTGGCACTTGCAGCATCTTCTGCCGCGAGCGGTTCACCTTGGATCCCGACAGGCGATCCGATGATTGATGGTGTCGGTCCAGCTTCATGGGCACCCCGCCGTGACGCGCCAGAACTGGACGCCCATGGTCATGCCAAGATCAAGCCGATGGCCACACTGTCTGAATTCCATGTGTCCGCTGGGCGCGATCCGCGTGGCAAGGCTGTCGTCGGTGGTGACGGTGAAGTTGTGGGCCGTGTGATCGACATGTGGATCGACGTACCAGAGCAAATGGTCCGTTACCTGACTGTGGATCTGAACCCAGAAGGATCCGGCAAGACACGTCTGATCCCAATGAACATGGCAAAGATCGGCAGTGATCGCGTCACGGTACGTTCGCTTCATGCTCACAACTGGGACAATGTGCCAACAACCAAGAAAGCCGACGAGGTCACCGTCCTCGAGGAAGACAAGATCATGGCCTACTACGGGGGCGGCACACTCTATGCGGCGCCTTCCAGATCGCAGCCGGTCATTTAACCAACACGCTGCTCCGGTCAGCCACCGGAGCAGCTGCTTACCAAAAGGGAACACTAAAATGAGCCATGACGATTTTAAATTCGAACCTGTCCGCGGACTGCCAGAGGCGTTGCCAGAAGACGAACACATCTTGTGGCAAGGGTCACCTGATCCCGCCCGACTGGCCCGTGATGCCTGGGGCTTGCGTTGGGTTGCTGGCTATTTTGTCCTGCTTGCCATTTGGCGCGTCGGTGTCTCATCTGTTGATTTCCCTATGGGCATCGCACTGATGCATGGAGTGCCGTTCATTATTATGGGCATCGTGGCCTGCGGGATCATGTATGGTATTGCCTATATTCAGGCCCGTTCGACGGTCTATACCCTGACAAACAAGCGCGTCGCGATGCGCATTGGTGCAGCCCTCACGATGACGCTGAACCTGCCCTACGTCTGCATCGGCACCGCCAAGCTTGAAGTCACCAAATCCGGTCACGGTACGCTGGCCTTCGAAATCATCGGTGATACCCGGATTTCCTATCTGATGACATGGCCCCATGTGCGGCCTTGGTATATTTCGCGTACCCAGCCAGCCTTGCGCAGCATCCCCGATGCTGAAAGCGTCGCACGTATCTTTGCAGATGCCGCCGAGACCCGCATTTCAGAGCCGCGCATCGCGCGTGTCGCAACACACGGCAATGCCGTCGCGGCGGAGTAACACGAGATGTCGGAAATTGTGAAATTCGCTAAACTGCAAAAAGAGATGCGCCGGAACGACGAGCAAATGGTGCCTACGTTCCTGGTGGTGGCCATGTTCGGCCTTATGTTCGGCTGCCTTGCCTTGGTTGCCTACAGCAAAGAGCATAATCTGCCGATGACCGGTGTGCTGGTCGAAGCACCCGTTGTGCAATCGCTTGAAATCGTGATGACAGGCGATCGCAGCGGCGTCTACTCTGTACATGATACGGCTGGAAACCTGCTCGCGACTTCCTCGGACGAGATGGCCGGTTTTCTGGGAGTAATTGGTCGCGTGTTCGACCGGGACCGGAAAGTCGCGGGTGTTGTCGGAAACCCGCCCGTGCAGGTCGTTCGCCGTGAGAATGGAAATATTGCTGTAATTGACCCGAGCATTGATCTTTCGGTCGAATTGATTGGGTACGGCAAAGATAATGTGGCAGCGTTCGGAAACCTGCTGAAGTGAAACTGTGCGTGGGTTAGCCACCCGCGCCCAAAGTGAAAGGGAACTCACATGGGACTACTATTCAGAGAAAAGGAAACCGCACCTTGCACGGTCACGATCTCGCATCGGTTTGAAGAACTTTCGGCGCATGTCCGTCTGGACAACGGCGCGGTCATCAATCCGGGCGATACGGTTCAGGTTCAGGGGCCTGAAATCATGGCCGCCTTTGGCGAGATGATCGAGGAAAAGCGCACAGCGGTGATTACCCGCGCCTCCAAGATCGAGCAGCTTTGGACCCGCGCCACCGGCGATTTCGAGTTTATGGAACTCTGCGAATTCTCATTTAGCGAAGAGGTGATGTCATGAACATGCACTCGTCCACTGCTGCGACAGCAGAAGAAGCCATTGCAGCCCAAGAGGCGCTGCCGCCGCTGACAAACGAAGAAGCAACCAAAGTCGCGATGTCCAATACATTGCTGACCCCGCGCTTTTATACCACTGACTTTGCCGAGATGGATGCGATTGATGTCTCGCCCGTGCGCAAGGATTGGGATGTTCTGATCGGGCAGATGAAAGCCGACCCGAACAAAGGCCATTTTCGCAAGAACGAAGATTGGGATCACGTCGACTGGGACGGGATGGAGCCCAAGCTCAAGGCCGAATTCATCGATTTTCTGATCTCGTCCTGCACCGCTGAATTTTCGGGCTGTGTGCTTTACAAAGAGATGAAGCGCCGTGGATCGAATAAGGACATCACGGAATTGTTCCAGCTGATGGCCCGTGACGAAGCGCGCCATGCCGGTTTCATCAATGATGCTCTGCGTGAAGCAGGGATCGCTGTGAACCTTGGCTTCTTGACGCAGGCGAAGAAATACACCTATTTCCGCCCCAAGTTCATCTATTATGCGACATACCTGTCCGAAAAGATCGGCTATGCCCGCTACATCACGATCTACCGCCATCTAGAGCAACACCCCGAGCATCGCTTTCATCCGATCTTCAAATGGTTCTGCGAATGGTGCAACGACGAGTTCTCGCACGGCGAGGCCTTTGCCCTGCTGCTCAAGACAGATCCCAAGCTGACGGAATCCTTTTCCAACAAACTCTGGATCAAGTTTTTCCTGACTGCCGTTTTCTCGACCATGTGGATCCGCGACCACCAGCGCCCCGAGTTCCACAAAGCGCTGGGTGTCGATCCGGCGTGGTACGGGCAGGAAGTCTTCCGCAAGACGTCCGATATCAGCAAGCAAGTGTTCCCGATGACTTTGGATATCGACCATCCGCGCTGGATACCGACGCTGAACAAGATGCAGGCGGCGAACGTCCAGATTGCGGCGGGCCGCAAGCAAGGCGGTCTTGGCGGCTGGCTGAAGCGGATGTCCGGCACGGCAAAGGCGGGGGTTGGTTTTATCTCGCTTTTGTTGATCCCTGTTGAAAAGAACACCGTTCCTGCAAGCCCACGCATGGAGCCAGCTTACTGATGTCATCACCCGTAGTCGCAGCGCTTTTTGCAATTTTTATCTGGTGGTTTTCCACTGGGGTAATTTTGCTGGCGGTGCGTCGGGCTGACCGGAGCGGTCGACACTTGCAGACAGTTCTGGCAGGGCTGCCCCTGCTGGGCCTGGGCACTTGGGCAGTGTGGATGTCCTTGTCTGACGCCAGTGTCGTTGGCGTTTATCATGGATTCTTGGGTGCCTTGGCGATATGGGGTTGGATCGAACTGGCCTTCCTCGCAGGTGTGGTGACAGGTCCGATGAAGGATGATTGCCTACCAGGGTTGAAAGGCCAAGCTCGGTTCTTTCGCGCCTTTGCGACCCTCGCATACCATGAACTGTTGTTGACCGTTGCTTTGCTGGCGCTGGTTTATGCGTCAAGCGGTGCGCCAAATCAGATGGCCTTGGCCACTTACATGGTTCTGTTTTTGGCTCGTATCCTTGCCAAAATGAACCTTTTCTATGGGGTCCCGCGCATAAACACAGAGTTTGTGCCGGCCAAGCTGGCGCATATCAAGTCCTACTTTTGTCGGGGGCCGATCACCTATGCGTTCCCTGTCGCAATTACGATTCTGACCGCGATGCTGGTCGTTTGTGTCGAACGTCTGTGGAATGCAGGCTCGGACGCGACTGTCATGGGCTTTACGTTGCTGACCGCTTTGACGGCTTTGGCACTTATCGAACATTGGTTGATGGTTGTTCCATTGCCTGATGCAAAACTATGGCGCTGGATGTTGCCCGCGCCCAAAACGATGACCAATGAAGAAAGATGAGACCGATGGATTTTGACGCTTTATTCAATGCCCAGCTGAACCAACTCAAAGACGAAGGCAACTATCGTTACTTCGCCGAGCTGGAGCGCAAATGCGGCAAATTCCCCCGCGCGGCCAACCATGCCGAAGACGGTGTACGGGATGTCACTGTCTGGTGTTCGAATGACTATCTGGGGATGGGCCAGCACCCCAAGGTGATCGCCGCAATGTGCGAAGCGGTCGAACGGACCGGCACCGGTGCAGGCGGCACCCGCAACATTTCAGGTACAAACCACGACCACCTGCTGCTGGAACGCGAATTGGCCGATCTGCACGGCAAAGAGGCGGCATTGCTGTTCACCTCGGGCTATGTATCGAACTGGGCCGCGCTCTCGACTTTGGGTAGCCGCCTGGAAAACTGTGTGATCCTGTCTGACTCTGGCAACCACGCGTCCATGATCGAAGGCATCCGCCATTCCCGCGCCAACAAGGTGATCTGGAAGCACAACGATGTGCATGATCTGGAAATGAAGCTGCGCGCCCTGCCTGCCGATGTACCCAAGATCGTCGCGTTTGAAAGTGTCTATTCCATGGACGGTGACATTGCGCCTATCCGCGAGATTGTCGAAGTTGCCGAGAAATATGGCGCGATGACCTATCTGGACGAGGTCCACGCCGTTGGTATGTACGGCCCACGCGGTGGCGGCGTGAGCGAACGCGAAGGTCTCGCTGATCGCATCACGCTGATCGAAGGCACATTGGGTAAAGCCTTTGGCGTTGTGGGCGGGTATATTACCGGCTCTGCCGCGCTTTGCGACTTTATCCGCAGCTTTGCGTCCGGGTTCATCTTTACGACAGCCTTACCGCCTGCTGTCGCGGCTGCAGCGCGGACTTCGATTGCCTATCTCAAGGAATCCGAGCTTGAGCGCGCACGCCAACGCCGGCAGGTTGCACGCCTGCGCGCCGCGCTGGACCGCGAGGGAATCCCGCATATGGAGAACGAAAGCCATATCGTTCCGGTAATGATCGGCGACCCGGTCAAGACGCGGATGTTGGCGGATTATCTTATGCGCGAATGGGATATTTATGTGCAGCCGATTAACTATCCGACCGTCCCAAAGGGTACCGAGCGGTTGCGATTTACGCCTTCTCCACTGCATGACGACTCAGATATCGACCATCTTATCAATGCGTTAAGGGTTTTGTGGAAGCAATGCGCGCTCGCGCATGCGGTGGCCTGACGCCTATCACATATTCTTTTGCATACGGGGGTAGACCGCCCCGTCGATTGTATTACATTGCAACGCGACTGGGGCGAACGGTCACAGAATCAGATCGAAGAGGAATACGATCATGAAACGTTTTACTATTGCAGCAGTGTTTGCTGTACTTTCCGCACCCGCTTTTGCAGACGGCCATGCCGCAACAATCGGCGACGCCGCCGCGGGTGAAGAGCAATTCAACCGTCAGTGTGTTGCATGCCACGTGGTAGCAGATGCATCCGGTGAGGTGCTTGCCGGTCGTAATGCACAGACAGGCCCTAACCTTTATGGCATCGCTGGCCGGACCATGGGCTCGATTGAAGGGTTCCGCTATAGCGATTCTCTTATCGCGTTGGGCGAAGCTGGAACACCTTGGACTGAAGCTGCGTTCGTTGGCTACGTTCAGGACCCGACAGGCTGGTTGCGCGAGGTTCTAGAGGACCGTCGTGCGCGTGGTAAGATGGCCTATCAGGTCCGTGAAGAATCGCAGGCCTATGACCTTTATGCTTACCTGTCGACTTTCGGCGCGGAAGAAGCTGCTGCAACAAACTAATCACAGTCTGATGTGAATGACTTTGGCCGTCAGGGGAAACTCTGGCGGCCTTTCATATTTCCAGAATGAGCCGCGCTATCGTTTCGGGGTCTTCCTCATGGGCCAAATGGCCAAGATTTGCCAATTCAGTCAGCAAAGCATTGGGCAAAACGGTTGCGGCATCCCGGCTCACTTGTGGGGGCACAGCAACATCCGATAGGCCTGTGATCAGTTGCACCGGTGCATCAATCTGACCTAAACGAGACAGCAATCCATCCAGCTTCCACTGCGCCATCATGGATAGTGTGCCGTCCACATGGGCCTTGTCTGTCGCAAGCCGATAGTAAAGTTCCAGTCCCTGCTGATCGAGCGTTGAACCTGTGCCGCGCAGAAGGTTTCGCACGGCATTCCGAGTTGTCGTGCCTGCAAAAATACTTGCACTGAACGGCGTGATCGCCAGTGCCTTTGCCATGACCGGAAAGAGCCATCCGGCCATGCCCTTGAAGTTCCCTAGTGCGGCGTTGATCCCGACAATGCCTTTGGATGGGTGAAGCCCCAGCTCCCAAAGTCGCAACGCAATCGCGGCTCCCGCGGAATGGGCGACAATCATTTCGGGTTCCCAGCTTTCGCTGCGGCAAAGCGACAGCAGATCTTCGGCCATATGATCCAGCCCGCAGCGTTGCTGCGCACCAAGTTGGGTGAACCCTTGACCAGGCAAATCCACGGCGACCACCTGGTGCGTCTTCGCCAGAATGGGTAACAGCCCGCGAAAGCTGTGCGTCGCACCCCCTGCACCGTGGATCAGCAGAATGGTCGGACCGGTCCCCGCCTCTTGCACGTGCCAGCGGTGGGGCCGGTGCAATACCTGCCGCGAATATTCCGCGAGCGGCCAGTCTTTGGCATCAGCGGGCCAGCGCACAGGCCTAATCTCCCAATGCGGCAGAGACAGAGGCCGACAACCGCTTTGCATCCGCGCGCGGCATCGGAAGATAGGCGGCGTCAAGCGTGGCGGCCAAAGCTTTCAGTGCAGGTTCGGGCCGATTGCCCGTATCAATCACCAGCGCGTCGATACCGTGGGCGCGCAACAGCCGCGCGATCTGTTGGGCGTCGTCGGCGGCTTGCTTGCGATCGCCCCTACCGTCCAAAGCGACATTGGCGCGCCCGTCAGTCAGAATGGCAATTGTTGGCGTCAAACCACGCCGCGAGGCCTGTATTGCCTGATCAAAGGCCGTGACCATGCCAGCGGCCAATGGTGTCCCACCGCCTCCGGGTAAGGCTGCAAGCCTGCGTTTGGTCTGCACCAACGAACGGGTAGGCGGCAGCAGCAGTTCTGCATCCGTGCCCCGAAAGGCAACAAGGGCGACGTGATCCCGCCGCGCATAGGCCTGCGCCAAAAGCAGTTCAACGGCGCCCTTCGCTTCGGCCAAACGGTTGAGCGCGGCCGAGCCAGAGGCATCGACGGTAAAGATCAACAACCGGTCGGATTTTTCCTCGAACCGTTTGATGCGGAAATCGGCGGGTCGGATTTGTAACCCCTCGCGCCCGCTCGCCTGTCTGCGAATAACTTGCCAAGGTGCCGCCGTCCGCAGCGTTGCAACAATATCAAGTCTAGCCCCATCGGCCAGCCTGCCTTCGCGCGATGGCAGCGGCCTGCCACGGCGGTTGCCTTTGCGCGCGGCACCGGACCCGTTGCCCTTGCCGGTTCGCGCTTTTCGCGCGGCCAGCCGTTCCAGCAGGTTATCTGGCAAAAGCGCCTTGACCGCTTCCAGCAACATCTCGTCCGGTATCTCGAGGTTGTCGCTGTCTTCGTCATCTTGCGACTGCTCGGAATCCTGATCAGGCGGTTGCGGCGGTGTTTCTTCTTCCTGGTCTTCCTCTGTCTGCGGCATCTGCGTTGCACGATGGGCAAGGGTCAGGGCGCAAGCAACCTCGAGGTCCTTGTCATCGACACTGGCCTTGCCCAAAAGCGCTGCCAACGCGCGCGCGGCTCGCAGGGTGAACAAAGGTGCGCGCATGCTGTCTATTCCGAACTGCGCGGCGATGCGCGCGGCCCGTTCCAGAACATCAAGACCGTGGGTCACCCGCGCCAGTTGCGCCCGTGCGGCGTCTATGTCGATTGGTTCTGCGGGCTCCGCATCTGCAATGCTGACATTTGACAGGTCCGCATTAAAGGCCAGCCGTTCGGCCAGTTTCGGGTTCAGCACTTCATCCGGTTCCGCCCCTTCATCGAGGGCGATCAGGCAGTGCAATTGGCTTTTATCAAGCGTCACCGCCAGCCGTGCCGCAAGGCTGGTTGTCGCCCGTTCCGCCATGGCCAGAATTAGGGTGCCAGGGACCGAAAGTAGACCCTGTTCCTGCACAATTTCACCGCTCGCCAAGGTTGCTGACAGGTCCAGCCCGCCAAAAAGCGCCTCGTCCGATATTGCCGGATGGAGCCGGTGTTGCGGTTGCGGCAAGGTCTTGATCTGCGCCATAAGCACATCACGCACCGGACCAGATCGCGCGCGGATTGCCATCCCGCCAAGACCGGGATCAATGGCCAGCAGGTGCAGCGCCAAAGTGGCGCGGGACCAGTCGGGATTAGCCAAGGACGTCTTCCACGATCCGTGACACCCGCGTGCCGCTGCCTGCCTCGTCGAGGGGATCGCGGCGCAAACGGTGGCGCAGCGCCATAGGCGCCATGTCGCGGACATGCGCGCGGGTCAGGGCGGTGTCGTCGCGCCACGCTGCATAGGCGCGCGCGGCCTTTAACAGGGTCAATTCGCCGCGCAATCCGTCAGAGCCAAGCGCGAGGCATAGTTCGGCCACATCATGCAAAGTGCTTTCAGGTGTCTTGAGTTTGGACAGCGCCTTGCGTGCCGTCAAAATCCGGTCGCGGATCGTGGCATCCTCGGCCTGCCAGCGCAGCATGAAGGCGGCGTTGTCATTTTCAAATGCATCGCGTCGTTTGATCACCTCGACCCGCGTTGCGATCTCTTTGGGTGATCCCACCTCGACCGAAAGGCCGAAGCGGTCCAGCAGCTGCGGGCGCAACTCGCCCTCCTCAGGGTTGCCGGACCCGACCAACACGAAACGGGCGGGATGGCGGATGGAAAGCCCTTCGCGTTCGACCACGTTCTCGCCTGATTGCGCGACATCCAGCAGCAGGTCGACGATGTGATCTTCAAGCAGGTTCACCTCGTCGATATAAAGATAACCGCGGTTGGCGCGGGCCAGCAGACCGGGTTGAAAGGCTTTCTCGCCCTTTGTCAGCGCCTTTTCGATGTCGAGCGCCCCTGTCACGCGGTCTTCAGACGCGCCCAAAGGCAGATCGACGACGGGTGTCGGCATTTCGACGACCGTTTTCGTCTCTAACATAGCCCAATCAGGCACATTTTCAGGTTTTGCACTATTCACTGGACAGCCTTTGACCGCCTGTATCGGTGGCAAAAGCGCGGCCAGTGCCCGCACCGCAGTCGATTTTCCGGTGCCTCGATCCCCAAAGACCAAAACGCCACCGATGCTGGCATCAATCGCGGTAAGGATCATCGCCTGTTTCATTTCTTCTTGGCCGACGATGGCGGAGAATGGGAAGGGTTGGGTCATGCGGCCTCGAGTTTGGCTAGGGGTGATATGCCGTTCCATGTGCCACGATCAGAGTGGACAGCGAAACGGGCGTAGAGTTCTTCGCGAAACCAGCCTTCTTCGCGTACGGCGCGAATGGCCTCTGCGTGCGGCCCTGTGCGGGCAAAGCCTGCCATCGCTTTTTCGGAGGGCCAAATCGAGAATGTCACTTGGTGCAACATCGGCACCTCACCAATCCCGATCTTGAAGGCGACATTAGGGTCTTTGCCGATCATGGCCGAGATATCGGGGACCCGCCCCCAAAATCGCGCAAGGATGCGGGGCTTGATCGTGGCCCGCGTCAAGGCAGCCAACGGGCCGGTCGCTTCAAGGCCCGAGGGCTCAAACGGCGATTGCCCCGACCAGACGCCGCGCGCTGATTGGGTTTGCAAGAACACCGTCCAGTTTTCGCTGGCGCGGTTCTGGTAGCGGGCAAAGATGCCTGACTGCGTGCGCGCATGGGCGGTTTCCGCGTCGGGCCAAGTGGCAAGGATCGCATAGACGGCGGTATTGGGGACGGGGGTAAACCCTTCGCCTGTGCCAGAGCCGCAAAGTTTCCAGAACCCGATGTCAGGCGTGCGCGCCATCGGCCAACGCGCCCCGCCCATCATCGTCAGCGCCCAAGCTCGCGCCAAAGGCCCGGAAAAGCGAAAAAATGACAGGCTGACGATCTGCGTCACAGGGAAACCTCGGAATGTGTCAACTAATCCTGACATAACCCGCCGGATTTGGGAAGCACTGACAAAAATAATTGTCAACTTGGGTTTACACTATTATCGTCACCTTATGATGACACATGACACACCAGATTCAAATGCAGCCATCGTGATTGGTGCGGGCCTTGGCGGGCTGGCAGCGGCCATGCGCCTTGGAGCCAAAGGCTATGCTGTTACCGTGCTGGACCGTTTGGATCTGCCCGGCGGTCGCGGATCGTCGGTGACCCAGGATGGCCACCGATTCGATCTTGGCCCGACGATTATCACGGTCCCGCAGGTCTATGAGGACCTTTGGGCCGCTTGCGGGCGCGACTTTCACAAGGATATCGACCTGCGACCAATGGACCCATTCTACGAGGTGCGCTGGCAGGACGGGTCTACATTCACGGCGCGTCAGGACACCGATGCGATGCTGGCCGAGGTCGCAAGGCTCAGCCCCGGCGACGTGAAAGGCTACAAGCGGTTCCTCAAGGATAGCGAGGCCCGCTATATCTTGGGTTTCGAAGGGATGGTGGCCAAGCCGATGCACCGTCTTTGGGAAACCATCAAGGTCTTGCCCCAGTTTGCGATGCTGCGCGCGGACCGGTCGATCCTTGGGCTGGCCAAGGCCCGCGTTAAAGACCCCCGTTTACGCATGGCACTGTCGTTTCACCCGCTGTTTATCGGCGGCGACCCGATGCATGTGACGTCGATGTATGCGCTTGTGGCCTATCTCGAAAAAGAATTCGGCGTGCATTACGCAATGGGCGGCGTGCAGGCGATAGCACAGGCGATGACCCGCGTGATCCGGTCCCAAGGCGGGCAAGTCCGCCAAGGTGTCGAAGTAGACGAAATCCTGATCGAAAAGGGTGCCGCAACCGGTGTGCGTCTGGCGGATGGAGAAAAGCTCGCCGCGCCTCTTGTCGTCAGCAATGCCGATGCGGGCCATACCTATCAGCGCCTCTTGCGCAATGCGCCACGCAAGCGCTGGACCGACAAGAAACTCAAATCGCGCCGTTGGTCGATGGGCCTTTTCGTCTGGTATTTCGGCACCAAAGGCACCGCCAAGATGTGGCCGGATGTTGGCCACCATACGATCACCAACGCGCCCCGCTATGAAGGGCTGCTGCGCGATATCTTTATCAAGGGCAAATTGTCTGACGACATGAGCCTTTATATCCACCGCCCCTCCAAAACGGACCCAAGCGTCGCACCTGTGGGGGATGATACATTCTATGTCCTGTCGCCGGTTCCGCACTTGGGTTTTGACAATCCGGTCGATTGGGAACGCGAGGCTGCGATCTATAAAGCCAAGGTGCAGGCCGAGGTCGAAAAAACCATGCCCGGGTTTGCCGAGCATATCAGCACCGAGATGATCCTGACCCCAAAGGATTTCCGTGATCGTTACCTGTCGCCCAACGGGTCCGGTTTTTCGATCGAACCGCGCATCCTGCAATCGGCGTGGTTCAGGCCGCACAACGTCAGCGAAGAAGCCAAGGGCCTGTTCCTTGTCGGCGCAGGCACGCATCCCGGTGCTGGCGTCCCCGGTGTGATCTCCAGCGCTGAGGTGCTGGCAAAACTCGTGCCGAATGCACCTGTTGTTGCTGAAATGAAGGTAGCTGCCGAATGATCCGACCTGATGATCTTGAACACTGCCGCGAGGCGATCCGCCATGGATCATTGTCGTTTCATGCGGCGTCAAGATTGTTACCCGGCAAAGTGCGCGACCCCGCGCTGGCGCTGTATGCCTTTTGCCGCCTTGCGGATGACGAGGTGGACGAGGGTGAATATCAGGCCGGCGCTGTTTTGCGTCTGCAAGACCGGCTCGACCTTGTTTATGCGGGCAAGCCGCGCAACGCGCCCGAAGACCGCGCCTTTGCTGCCATTGTCGAAGAATTCGAGATGCCGCGCACCTTGCCCGAAGCCTTGCTGGAAGGTCTGGCATGGGACGCGGCCGAGCATCGTTATGACACATTAAGCGGTGTGCGCGATTATTCTGCCCGCGTGGCAAGTGCTGTCGGTGCAATGATGTGCGTGCTGATGCGCGTGCGCGATCCCGATGCGCTGGCCCGTGCCTGCGATCTGGGCGTGGCGATGCAGCTGACGAATATTGCCCGCGATATTGGCGAAGATGCTCGGATGGGGCGGATTTACCTGCCGCTGGATTGGCTGGCCGAGGCGGGTCTTGATCCGATCAACTTTGTCCGCGAACCTCTGCCCACCGAAGAGGTGCGCCGCATGGTCAAGCGCCTGCTGGCCGAGGCTGACAGGCTGTATATCCGGTCAGAGGCCGGGATTAATGTTTTGCCAATGCAGGCCCGCACCGGCATTTGGGCAGCGCGCCTGATCTATGCGGGCATCGGCAAACAGGTCCGGCGCAACGGCTATGACAGTATTTCGATGCGCGCGCATACGTCCTTGCAGCAAAAGCTGGGCTGGATCGCACAGTCAGGCGCAAGAGCGGCTGTTTCTGTCCTGGCGCCCAAATCACCGCTGATTTATGCCAAGCCTCTGGATGAGGTGGCGTTTCTGGTGGATGCCGCAGGGCGCACGCAACCCCAACGCGGACGCTCGCTTGCCGTGCTGGAAATCATGGCGGAACTGCGCGCCCGCGAAGCAACCCTTGGCAGGGACCGTCCGCTGGCCTAGATACACAGGGTCACCTGAAAGGGACCCGCTATGGATATTCTGCTTTTCTTGATGTTTCTGGCCGCGACTTTCGCGGCTGGGTCTACGGGTGCCCTGTTTCCCACGGGGAATTGGTACAAACAGTTGACGAAACCCACATGGGTCCCGCCGAACTGGGTCTTTCCAATCGCGTGGACGTCGATCTATCTGCTGATTTCCTTTGCCGGTGCAAGGGTCGCGGTGCTGGACGGCAATGCCTATGCGCTGGGATTCTGGGCGATGCAGATCGCCTTTAACGCTGTCTGGACGCCTGCATTTTTCGGGTTGCGCATGTTGAAAGGGTCTTTGCCGATCATGGCGGGGCTTTGGGTGTCGGTGCTGGGCTGTATGATCACCAGCTTCCAGCTGGATTTCTGGGCCGGTATGGCGTTTGTGCCATACATGGTCTGGGTCACGATCGCTGCCGCACTCAGTGTGGCGATGTTCCGGCTGAACCCCGATGAAAAGCCGCTGAAACTGGCGGATATGTAAGGTTTTTGACGTCAGCGCGCATCCTGCGCAACAAAAGGAAGATAACTCGATGAAGTGGGCAAGAGCCAAGAAAGAAGACGGATCAGTCATCACCGGTATCATTGCGGAAGATGCCTTTCACCCGCGCACCGGCCTTGGGTCTGAGATTGAAGTCGGCGGGCCTGTGCCCTTGTCCGAAGTAACCTTGGTTGCCCCGGTCGTGCCCGGCAAATTCATCGGACTGTGGAACAACTTCAAGGCCGCCGCCGAAAAGGGAGGGATGGAGCACCCGACCCATCCGCTTTATTTCTTCAAGGCGGATACCTCTCTTGCTGGTCCTGGCGCAGAGGTGGACATCCCGCTATCCGCCGGTCGTGTTGTTTTCGAGGGCGAGTTGGGGATCGTGATCGGCCAGACCTGCAAAGATATCACCCCCGACCAAGCCAGCGATGCGATCTTTGGTTATACTTGCGTGAACGATATCACGTCGCTTGATATCCTGACGGCTGATCCGTCTTTCCCGCAATGGACCCGCGCCAAAAGCTTTGATGGTTTCGGCGTGGTCGGTCCTGTGATCGACACGGATGTGCAGTGGCAGGACCTCACGATCACGGTTCTGGTGAACGGCCGCGAGCGCCAGTCTTATCCGGCCTCGGATATGATCCTGACGCCGCCCCAGATCGTCAGCCTTCTGTCACAGGACATGACCCTCAACCCCGGTGATCTGATTGCCTGCGGCACCTCGATCGGCGCGCGCCCGATCAAACCCGGGATGGAGGTCGAGGTCGTGATCGACGGAATCGGCGGTGTCAGCGTGACGATGACTGGCCCAGACGCCTAAGTGCGACCAACGGCCAAGTTCACTTTGGCATTTCATCCCCTCTTGAACCCGCCTGAAAACGGTGAAACCATTGGGGATGGAACATCACATCAAATCTTGGGCCGAGGTTGCCCCCCGTTTGGTCGCTGTCGCCGCAGGCCGCGCACCCGCCGATCTGGTCGTGCGTGGTGGCAAGCTGGTGAATGTGCAAACCCGCGAAATTCTGGATTGGCAGGTGGCTGTCGCCGATGGGCGCTTTGCCTATGTCGGCCCTGATGCCAGCCATTGCATCGGCCCCGATACCCGCGTGATCGAGGCAGAGGGCCGCTATCTGATCCCCGGTCTGTGCGATGGGCACATGCATATCGAAAGCGGGATGCTGACCCCTGCGGAATTCGCCGCCGCCGTCATCCCGCATGGCACAACGACCATGTTCACCGATCCGCACGAGATCGCCAATGTTCTGGGTCTGCGCGGTGTGCGCATGATGCATGACGAGGCGCTGATGCAGCCCGTGAATATCTATACGCAGATGCCGTCCTGCGCCCCCTCTGCCCCCGGTCTGGAGACCACCGGCTATGAAATCTCTGCCGCAGATGTGGCAGAGGCGATGGCTTGGCCCGGCATCATCGGGCTGGGCGAAATGATGAACTTTCCCGGCGTCATCAACGGCGATCCCCAGATGCTGGCCGAAATGGCCGCGACCATGAACGCAGGCAAGACTGTGGGCGGGCACTATGCCAGTCCTGACAAGGGTGTGGCCTTTTCCGCCTATGTCGCGGGTGGGGCCGCTGACGATCACGAAGGCACCGCCGAGGCGGATGCGATTGCGCGCGCGCGCAACGGGATGCGGTCGATGATGCGGCTGGGGTCGGCGTGGTATGATGTGCAAAGCCAGATCACGGCGGTGACCGAAAAGGGGCTGGACCCGCGCAACTTTATCCTCTGCACCGATGACTGCCATTCCGGCACGCTGGTGAATGACGGCCATATGAACCGAGTCGTGCGCCACGCCATTGCCTGCGGCTGCGATCCGGTCATCGCCCTGCAGATGGCCACGATCAATACCGCAACGCACTTTGGTCTGGAACGCGAATTGGGGTCGATCACGCCGGGGCGGCGGGCGGATATGATCCTGACCTCTGATCTGATTACACTACCTATCGAGCATGTCATTGCGCGCGGGCAAACCGTGGCGCTGGACGGCAAGATCACGGTTGATTGTCCGCACTACGACTGGCCTGCCGATGCGCGGCAGACGGTGCATATGGGCAAGGTTCTTGGGGATGCGGATTTCGCGATTGCCGCACCCGAAGGCAAAAACAAGGTCAAAGCCAAGGTCATCGGCGTTGTTGAAAACCAGGCCCCGACCGAGGCGCTGACAGCGGAACTGCCCGTAGTCGACGGGCTGGTTGAAGGCGAAGGGGATACCTACCAGATCGCATTGGTCGAACGGCATCAAGGCACCGGCAAGGTCGTGAACGGTTTTGTTTCCGGTTTCGGGTATCAGGGCAAAATGGCCATGGCCTCGACCGTGGCGCATGACAGTCACCATATGATTGTTGTGGGCACGGACCGGGCGATGATGGCGGCGGCCGCAAACCGGCTGGGCGAAGTGGGCGGCGGTGTCACCGTCTGGAAAGACGGTCAGGAACTGGCGCTCGTGGAACTGCCCATTGCAGGGCTGATGTCCGATAGTCCCGCTGCCGAAGTCGCCGCAAAGGCTGACCAGATGGTCGCGGCGATGGCCGCCTGTGGGTGTACGCTGAACAATGCCTATATGCAGCATTCATTGCTGGCCCTTGTTGTCATCCCATCGTTGCGAATCTCTGATTTGGGGCTGGTGGATGTCGACAAATTTGAAATTACAGACCTATTCGAGGAAAACGCATGAACGTAGCGCAAAAGGTGTCAATCCGGACGCCTGAAGTCCCAAAGCCAGAGGCATTTACAGATGCCAAGCTGGCTGTCCAAAGGCTGCTAGAACTTTATGAAACAGCGGTCAAATTCCTGTCCGAGAACTTCTCGGCTGCTTTGCTGCATGGCCAGCCTGATACGCGGGTAAGGGCCTTTTATCCTGAAATTCGCCTGACAACGACGACCCATGCCAAGACAGACTCGCGCCTGTCCTTTGGCCATGTGGCAGAACCCGGGGTCTATGCGACGACGGTGACACGCCCTGACTTGTTCGCGGCTTATCTGGAACAGCAGATCGGGCTTTTGCTGGCCAGCCATGGCGTACCTGTCATCATCGGAGCATCCAGCACCGAAATGCCGGTGCATTTCGCAGCGGCCAACGATCCGGGGCTGACGGTGCCGCAGGAAGGGTCGATGGATTTCAACCTGCGTGATGCCTTTGATGTGCCGGACCTGAGCACAACACATGACAGTATCGTCAATGGCGCTGGCTTTACCTATCCGGACGGGGCGCTGCCCTTGGCACCGTTCACGGCACAACGGGTTGATTATTCACTGGCGCGTCTGGCCCATTACACCGCCACTGCACCCGAGCATTTCCAGAACCATGTGCTTTTCACGAACTACCAGTTCTATGTCGAAGAGTTCGAATCCTACGCCCGCCATATGCTGGCCGATCCGGACAGCGGCTACACCAGTTTTGTCAGCACCGGCAACGTCGAGATCCACGATGCAGATGCACCGATCCCGACACCGGCCAAGCTGCCGCAGATGCCGACCTATCACCTCAAGCGGGCCAATGGGAGCGGGATCACTTTGGTCAATATCGGGGTCGGCCCGTCGAATGCAAAGACCGCGACAGACCATATCGCGGTGCTGCGTCCGCATGCGTGGTTGATGGTCGGGCATTGCGCGGGGCTACGCAATTCGCAGCGTCTGGGTGACTTTGTTCTGGCGCATGCATACTTGCGCGAAGATCACGTGCTGGACGATGACCTGCCTGTCTGGGTGCCGATCCCGGCACTGGCGGAGATCCAGATTGCGCTGGAAACAGCGGTGGCTGATGTGACCGAGCTGGAAGGCTACGAGCTTAAGCGGATCATGCGCACTGGCACTGTGGCAACCATCGACAACCGGAACTGGGAATTGCGCGAACAGGCAGGTCCGGTGCAGCGGCTGTCTCAATCGCGGGCCATTGCGCTGGATATGGAGAGCGCCACAATAGCGGCAAATGGCTTCCGCTTCAGGGTGCCTTATGGCACGCTGCTCTGTGTCAGCGACAAGCCACTGCATGGCGAATTGAAGCTGCCCGGTATGGCCTCGGAATTCTATAAAACGCAGGTTGCAGCGCATCTGATGATCGGTATTCGGGCCATGGAGCGGCTGCGCGAAATGCCCCTTGAACGCATTCACAGCCGGAAATTGCGCAGTTTTGAGGAGACAGCCTTCCTCTGATGGGCCAAAAAACGCGAAAATGACGCCTTTTTCCCTTGTAAATCGACACTAATCGTTGTGGTCTCACACAACATACCGTTATATGTGCGGGTAACAGGCCCAACTGATAGGGCGAATGAGGGAGACCAGTAAGATGGCGACAAAACCAATGACAAAGGCGCAGCTGGTTGCTGCACTTGCCGACGAAACAGGCATGGACAAGAAAGCTGCTGGCGCGGCCCTTGACGCTGTAACAAGCATCATCACCAAAGAAGTATCAGGCGGCGGTGCCGTGACGCTTCCCGGTGTCGGCAAGATCTATTGCCGCGAGCGCCCAGAGCGCATGGTCCGCAACCCGGCCACCGGCGAGCAGATCAAGAAAGAATCCGACAAGGTTGTCAAAATGACGATCGCGAAGGCGCTGAAAGACAGCGTGAACGGCTAAACCATCAGGCCTTGTGCCAGATGCGCAGTTAGGAAAGGGTCGCTCTTATCGGGCGACCTTTTTCATTGGGGAATGATGGATATCAAGGCAATCATCATGGGCATCGGTTTTGCCCTCATGTGGTCATCGGCGTTTACATCTGCACGCGTCATCGTCGAGTTTGCGCCGCCCCTGACAGCATTGGCGCTGCGGTTCCTGATTTCGGGTGTGATCGGGATTGCAATCGCTTGGTCACTGGGCCAGTCGGCCCGGCTGACCCGTACCCAATGGACCGGAGTGCTGATCTTTGGGGTATGCCAGAACGCACTTTATCTGGGCCTGAATTTCGTGGCGATGCAGACGATCCCGGCCTCTTTGGCAGCCATTATCGCGTCAACCATGCCATTGCTTGTGGCATTGGTGGGTTGGTTGGTGTTTGGCAACAAGGTACGCCCATTGGGTATTGCGGGGCTGGTCGCAGGTTTGGTCGGTGTGGTGCTGATCATGGGTGCACGGTTGCAAGGCGGCGTTGATCCTTTTGGTCTGATCCTCTGCATCATCGGTGTCGCGTCATTGACCATCGCGACATTGGCCGTTCTGGGCGCCTCGTCAGGCGGCAATGTCCTGATGATTGTGGGTTTGCAGATGCTGGTGGGCAGTGCGCTGTTGTGGATTCCTGCGCTAACGATCGAAGTCTGGGACGTCACTTGGAATTGGCAATTGATCGTGGCTTTTACCTATACAACGCTTGTGCCGGGGTTGGCAGCGACCTTGGTCTGGTTCTTGCTGGTGGGCCGGATCGGCGCGGTGAAGGCCTCGACCTTTCACTTTCTCAACCCTTTCTTGGGTGTCGCCATCGCGGCCGTGCTGTTGGGCGAGCGGATTGGTGTGCTGGATGTGGTGGGTGTCATGATCATTGCGGGCGGTATTCTGGCGGTGCAATTGTCCAAACAGCCCACGGCAAAGTGACCGTTTGTCACCTTATTTGGGGCTGACAGGTCGCTGCACTTTGGCGCACAAAACCGCATGGATTTGGTTTTCGGATATCTTGCGGGCCTCTTGACCCTGATCAACCCCTGCGTTTTGCCGGTTTTGCCGATCATTCTTGCGACGGCCTTGCAGGCCGGGCGCGCGGGGCCTTTGGCGCTGGCCGCGGGGATGAGCCTGTCTTTTGTCATCGTCGGCATGTCGGTCGCTGTCTTTGGCCGCGCCCTTGGGATTGACGACGTGATGATTGCGCGCGCGGGGGCGGTCATGATGGTCCTTTTCGGGATCGTGCTGATGGTACCGCAGTTTTCAGCACGCTTTGCAACGGCAACGGCAGGATTGTCCGCACGGGCTGATGCGGGGATTGACGGGATCAACCGCGACGGTCTGGGCGGGCAATTCATGGGTGGTGCGCTGCTGGGTGCCGTCTGGGTGCCTTGTGTCGGCCCGACGCTGGGCGGGGCGATTGCACTTGCCTCGACGGGTGAAAGCCTTGGCTGGGCGGCAGCAACCATGTTCAGCTTTGCGCTGGGGATATCGACCATCATCGTGGTTCTGGCCTATGGCGCGCAAAATGCACTGCGCAAACGCCGTGACATGCTGCGGAGCCTTTCGGGCAATGCGCGCGGGTTAATGGGCCTTATCTTTGTGTCAGTCGGGGTCGCCCTGCTGTTCAACCTGCATATCATGGCCGAGCTTTGGTTGCTCGATCACCTGCCGTTCTGGCTGCAAGACCTATCCGTGAGATTTTGAAAAACAGGAGCAAGATATGAAACGTCGTGATTTTATGATGACTGCCGCTGCCGCATCGCTGATCCCGCTGTCAGCGCAGGCGAGCGAGGAAACCCTCATTTATACCCCGGGACTGGTGAAAGAACGGCTGGCGGCCGGTGACACTGTCTTTATTGATTTCAAGGCCTCTTGGTGCACCACTTGCCGCGCCCAAGAACGGGTGATCGGCGCGTTGCGCGCTGAAAACGCGGCCTATAACGATGCGATTACCTTTATCAACGTGGATTGGGATCAGTACGGGCAAGGTGATCTGGCGCAAGAACTGAACATCCCCCGCCGGTCCACATTGGTGGTGATGAAGGGCGAAGAAGAATTGGGCCGTGTTGTCGCCCGTACCTCGCGGGGCGATATTCAGGCCTTGATGGACCTTGCATTGACCGCAAGCAGCTAACCGATCTGACCGCGTACACCACCGGTTTGCCCGCGATCCAACAACAGATGGTCAAGGATGACACAGGCCATCATCGCCTCGCCCACGGGGACCGCGCGAATACCGACGCATGGATCATGGCGGCCCTTGGTAATCACCTCGGTCGGGCTGCCATCCATGCGGATGGACTTGCGGGGGCTTAGGATAGACGAGGTCGGTTTGACGGCAAACCTGACCACGACATCCTGCCCTGTGCTGATCCCGCCAAGGATACCGCCAGCGTGATTGGACGAATAGACCGGCTGGCCATCGTTCCCCATGAAAATCTCGTCCGCGTTTTCGCGCCCTGTTAGCGCGGCTGCCGCCATGCCTTCGCCGATCTCCACGCCTTTTACCGCGTTAATCGACATCATCGCAGCGGCCAGATCAGTGTCTAACTTGGCGTAAATCGGGGCGCCGATGCCGGCAGGCACGCCGCGAGCGACGACCTCGATGATCGCACCGACCGAGTTGTGATCGTCCTTGCGCAGCCATGCGAGGTAGTCATTCCATTCTGCAGCAGCCTCTGCATCAGGACAGAAGAAGTCGTTCTGGTCGATCTGGTCCCAGTCGATGCGCGCGCGGTCGATCTGCTTGGCTCCCATCTGGGTCATATAGCCTTTGATCTGCACTTTGGGCGCAATCTGTTTGATGGCTTCACGCGCCACTCCGCCTGCGGCCACCCGTGACGCGGTTTCACGCGCCGAAGACCGCCCGCCGCCCCGATAATCGCGCAACCCGTATTTCTGGTGATAGGTGATATCGGCATGACCGGGCCTGAACGTATTGGCAATATCACCATAATCCTTCGACCGTTGATCGGTGTTGCGGATCATCAACTGGATCGGGGTGCCTGTCGTTTTGCCTTCGAATACGCCCGACAGAATCTCGACCGCGTCCGGTTCCTGCCGCTGGGTGGTGTTCTTGTTCAGCCCCGGCCGGCGCTTGTCCATCCATTGTTGGATCATTGGCGCTTCAAGCGGCACGCCGGGCGGGCAGCCGTCAACGGTCGCGCCCAAGGCAGGCCCGTGGCTTTCACCCCAAGTGGTGAAGCGGAACAAATGACCAAAGCTATTCATCGACATGGGCAGTCTCCCTTTGCCGTTCGGGTCTAGCGGGCGTGACAATCAGGCTCAAGAGGTTTCCCTTGTCCCCGCCTCAAAACCGATTTAGCTATGTCCCTACCTCGGGGGGCCTTTACTGGCTGAGATGCGCAAGCGGACCCGTTGAACCTGAACCGGTTAAGACCGGCGGAGGGAAGGTATGGCAATCCCGCTATCCCCCAATCCGCCCGTCGCATTTGGAGGATACGATGCAAAAAGCCACCTATCTACCACTTGCTGCGGGATTTGTTCTTTGTGCCTCAGGCGCAATGGCACAAACCCCCGTACTGCAAGTTCTCACCTACGACAGCTTTACCAGCGAATGGGGTCCCGGCCCCGCGATTGAAGCGGCATTCGAAGCGCAATGCGCTTGCGACCTGCAGTTTATCGGTGCCGGTGACGGTGCAGCCCTGTTGGCGCGGCTGCAATTGGAAGGGCCAAGGACCGAGGCGGACATCGTCTTGGGACTTGATACCAACCTGACAGCCGCAGCGCGTGACACGGGGCTTTTCGCGCCGCATGGTGTGAATGCCGCGCTTGATCTGCCGATTGCTTGGGATGATGCGGAATTCCTGCCCTTTGACTGGGGCTATTTCGCATTTGTCGGCAATGCAGGCGTGGACGCGCCTGCGTCTTTGCAGGCTTTGGCTGACAGCGATCTGAAGATCGTGATCCAAGACCCCCGCTCATCCACTCCCGGTCTGGGATTGCTGATGTGGGTAAAGACAGCTTATGGCGATGGTGCGGCCGCACTTTGGGCTGATCTGGCGGACAACATCGTCACCGTGACCCCGGGCTGGTCCGAAGCTTACGGCATGTTCCTTGAGGGCGAGGCGGACGCGGTTCTGTCCTACACCACTTCACCCGCCTATCACCTGATCGCGGAAGAGGATGACAGCAAGGTCGCTTGGGCATTCGACGAAGGCCATTACATGCAGGTCGAAGTGGCCGGCAAAGTTGCAGGCACCGATCAACCCGGCTTGGCCGATCAGTTCATGGCTTTCATGGTGTCCGAAGGGTTCCAAAGCGTCATTCCGACAACAAACTGGATGTATCCTGCGGTGACGCCTGAAGGGGGGCTGCCTGCGGGGTTTGAAACGTTGGTGACCCCTGCCAAGGCGCTGCTCTTGTCACCGCAAGAGGCCGCATCTGTCCGCGATACGGCATTGGATGAATGGCGCACCGCGCTGTCCCAATAATACCGGGCTGGCCCAGCGTCGCGGCAGCGGCGCTGGTGCTGGTGCTGACATTCGGCACGCTTGGCGCAGTGACGTGGCGGGCCGAATGGGGCAGCGGGCTGGCAACGGCGGATTGGGCCGCGATCCGGTTTACCGTCTTGCAGGCGCTGTTGTCCGCCGCGATCAGCGTCGTCTTGGCCATACCTGTGGCCCGCGCTCTCGCGCGGCGGCGGTTTGCAGGGCGGCGGTTGCTGATCACCCTGCTGGGCGCACCCTTTCTTTTGCCGGTGATCGTTGCAGTCCTTGGTCTTTTGGCAGTCTTCGGGCGGGGCGGGATCATGAATAACGGGCTCGCGCTTTTCGGGTTCGCGCCGATCTCGATTTTTGGGTTGCATGGCGTCGTGCTGGCGCATGTGTTTTTCAACTTGCCGCTTGCTGTACGCTTCATTCTGCAGGGCTGGCTGGCCATCCCTGCCGAGCGGTTCCAGCTTGCAGCGAGCCTGAATGCCCCTGTGGGTCGGTTGTTGGAATGGCCGATGCTGGGTCGGGTCGTACCTGGTACGTTTCTAGTGATTTTCCTGATCTGCCTGACCAGTTTCGCAGTAGCCTTGACAATGGGCGGCGGTCCTCGAGCGACCACGGTCGAGCTAGCGATCTATCAGGCGCTGCGGTTCGATTTTGATCTGGGCCGAGCGGCACTCTTGGCTTGTATCCAGTTCGCTCTGTGTGTTGGTGCGGCTTTGCTGGCGTGGCGGGTGACGGGGGTTGATACTTTGGGACCAGGGCTTGACCGTGTGGTGCAGCGTTGGGATCTGGCGCGGCCTTGGGCGGACTATCTGATGATTGCGGGGGCCGCCCTGTTTCTGTTGCTGCCATTGGGCATGGTCGTCTTGCGTGGTCTGCCGGGTGTGTTTGATTTGCCAGCGTCGATCTGGTGGGCTGCGCTGCGATCGATTGTGGTTGCGATCGGGTCTGCGGCGCTGTGCATTGCGATGAGCATGGCTTTGGCACTGCGCGGCGGGGCTGTCGTGGCAGTGGTCGGGGTCTTGCCCTTGGCAGCATCCGGTTTGGTAGTGGGGACCGGTGCCTTTCTGATCGTGTTCCCCTTTGTACGCCCTTCTGATGTGGCTTTGCTGATCACGATGCTGGTGAATGCCACACTCGCCCTCCCCTTTGCGCTACGCGCCATAGCACCTGCAGTGGTGCAAGTCGTGGATGACTATGGCCGCTTGGCCGCCTCGCTTGATTTGCGCGGAACAGACTGGTTGCGGCTGATTGTGCTGCCCCGCATCCGCCGTCCTTTGGGATTTGCGGCGGGGGTAGCTGCGGCTTTGTCGATGGGTGATCTGGGGGTTGTTGCGCTGTTTGCAGGCCAGTCCGAAGAAACCCTGCCCTTGGCAATGTACCGGTTGATGGGTGCCTACCGGATGGAGGCGGCTGCCAGCGCTGCGCTAGTCCTGCTGGTGCTAAGCTTTGCTATGTTCTGGATATGTGATCAGGGAGGGCGGAAGAATGCTGATCTGTGAGGCGCTGGACCTGCGCCAAGGGTCGTTCGCATTGACGGCCGATCTGTCTTTTCCGGTAGGTGCGATCACGGCTTTGATCGGGCCTTCAGGCGCAGGGAAATCGACATTCCTAGCCGCAATTGCAGGATTTTTTGCGCCTGCATCCGGCCGAATTCTTTGGGATCAGACTGACCTCACGCAGATGCACCCTGGTATGCGGCCGGTAAGCATCCTGTTTCAGGACAACAATCTTTTTCCACATCTCACCGCTGCACAGAATGTAGGGTTGGGATTGCGCCCTGATCTGAGGCTTTCTGTAGAAGATAAGCGCGCGGTCAAAGCGGCCTTGGCGGCAGTTGGTTTGCAGGACTTCGGCGACCGCAAGCCGGGGGCCCTTTCGGGGGGGCAGCAAAGCCGCGTGGCTTTGGCCCGTGTCCTGGTTGCCGACAGGTCTGTCGTTTTGCTGGACGAGCCTTTTGCAGCTCTGGGTCCTGCGCTCAAAGCTGAAATGCTCGATTTGGTGAGGGATAAACTGATTGCTGCAGGAAAGACCGTGGTTATCGTGACCCATGATCCCTCGGATGCGCGGCGGATTGCAGATAAAGTCGCAGTTGTCGCAGAGGGAAGCGTAACAGCGCCGGTTCCGACAGATGTTCTGCTGGACAACCCTCCCCCTGCTTTGGCGGCTTATCTGGGCTAAGCTGGATCAAGATCCAATTTACAAAATGCAAAAGGCCCGCTGGATCAGCGGGCCTTTGTTATTCTTCGATCTGATGACAATCAGTCTTTGTGCTTGTGTGGTGCCCAAATACGCTTGTTTGTCAGGTAAAGCAGAACCGACAGAACCGTCAGGAACAAGACACCGGTCAGACCAGCCTGCTTGCGTGCAACCAGTTTGGGCTCGGCGGTCCACATCAGGAAGGCCGCAACGTCTTGTGCAACAGATTCCAGTTCGGTGGAGTGTCCGTCTGCGAATTCCACGTCATCGCCCCAGAGCGGCTGTGACATCGCGATCCATGACCCTGGCACCATGTGCTTGCCGTGTTCGTCTTTGCAGCTTTCGGGAAAACCGCCTGCTGCAAATGCGACGTTATAGAATCCGTCCATCGGCTCGCCTTCCAGCGCGCACTCTGGCTCTTCATGGTAGCCGGTCATCAAAGACGCGATATACTCTGCGCCTCCCATGCCGTTCACAAGCTGGCTGATCCCTGTCCCATAGGGACCGTGGAAACCAGCGCGGGCCTTTGCCATCAGGCTTAGGTCAGGCGCATTTGACAGGCTGGACGCAGGGAACTTGTCCGCAGGTGTTGCTGGGCGAAAATCGCCTTCGCCGTCGAACAGGCTCTGGTCGAAGACTTCGTAGAATTCCGCATAGGCGCGCATCTGGTCTTCTGGCAGACCGGGGCCGCCTTCGTCATGCAGGTTGCGGAAAGCTACATACTGCAGACCGTGGCAGGCGGCACAGATCTCGGTATAGACTTGAAGACCGCGCTGAAGCTGCATTTGGTCATAGCTGCCGAATGGCCCTTCGAACGAGAAATCAT
>NZ_JANQTS010000127.1 GCF_030731595.1 Yoonia sp. | reverse complement strand
GGACATGAAGGCAGACTAGAATGGAGGGACATATGATCCACAAAAACTGGGCTGAGTTGATCAAGCCAACTCAATTGGAAGTAAAACCGGGCAACGACCCGATGCGTCAGGCGACCATGATTGCAGAACCGCTCGAGCGCGGTTTTGGTCTGACGCTTGGCAACGCTCTTCGCCGCATTCTGATGTCGTCACTGCAAGGTGCCGCAATCACTGCTGTTCAGATCGACAACGTGCTGCACGAGTTTTCATCCGTGTCCGGTGTACGTGAAGACGTCACCGACATCGTGCTGAACCTCAAAGGCGTCGCGATCCGTATGGAAGTCGAAGGACCAAAGCGTTTGTCCGTTCAGGCCAAAGGCCCGGGCGTCGTAACCGCTGCGGATATCTCTGAAACTGCTGGTATCGAGATCCTGAACAAGGATCACGTGATCTGTCACCTTGATGAAGGCGCTGACCTTTACATGGAACTGACCGTCAACACCGGCAAGGGCTATGTATCAGCCGACAAGAACAAGCCAGAAGATGCGCCTATCGGCATGATGTCGATTGATGCGATCTACTCGCCTGTGAAAAAAGTCAGCTATGACGTGCAGCCGACCCGCGAAGGTCAGGTTCTGGACTATGACAAACTGACCATGAAGGTCGAAACCGATGGGTCGCTGACACCTGATGATGCAGTCGCTTATGCGGCCCGCATCCTGCAGGACCAGTTGTCGATCTTCGTCAACTTCGACGAGCCTGAATCAGCAACAGCTGGTTCTGATGATGATGGTCTGGAGTTCAACCCGCTGCTGCTTAAGAAAGTGGACGAGTTGGAACTTTCTGTACGTTCGGCAAACTGCCTCAAGAACGACAACATCGTTTACATCGGCGATCTGATCCAGAAAACCGAAGCAGAAATGCTGCGCACCCCGAACTTCGGCCGCAAATCTTTGAACGAGATCAAAGAAGTGCTGTCAGGCATGGGTCTGCACCTTGGTATGGATGTCGAGGATTGGCCACCAGACAATATCGAAGATCTGGCCAAGCGGTTCGAAGACCAGTTTTAATCTATCGGGATGGGTGCGCGCACCCATCCTACCTACGACCCCGGGCAATTCCGCCCCAATAATACGGCTGGCACGCATCAGACCGTTGGACAAAGTATAAACCTAAGGAGACCATAAAATGCGTCACGCAAGCGGATACCGTAAGCTGAACCGGACCCACGAACATCGCAAAGCGCTGTTTGCAAACATGGCTGGTTCGCTGATCGAACATGAACAAATCAAGACAACATTGCCAAAGGCGAAAGAACTGCGCCGCATTGTTGAAAAGCTGGTCACACTGGGCAAGCGCGGCGATCTGCACGCCCGCCGTCAGGCCAATGCACAACTGAAGCAGGAAGCGCATACCGCGAAACTCTTTGAAGTGCTTGGCCCGCGTTACGCAGAGCGTCAGGGCGGCTATGTCCGCATCATGAAGGCTGGCTTCCGTTACGGCGACATGGCCCCAATGGCGATCATCGAATTCGTTGACCGCGACGTGAATGCCAAAGGTGCGGCAGACAAGGCCCGTTTGGCCGAGTACGAAGCAGCTGAAGATTAATTTCCAGCCCATCGTTCGAATTTGCAAAGCCCTGCCCAACCGGCGGGGCTTTCGCTTTTTGAGCCAGATCATATGTTAAACCCATGAGCGATCTTTTTGACAGCGCCCCTTCCACGTCTCCCGCAGGTCCGCGCCCGCTGGCTGACCGGTTGCGGCCCGCGAAACTGTCAGAGGTCATCGGCCAGCAACAGGTGCTTGGCCCTGATGCACCCTTGGGCACGATGCTGGCCTCCGGCTCGCTATCGTCGCTGATTTTCTGGGGCCCGCCCGGTGTCGGCAAGACGACGATTGCCCGCCTTCTGGCGGACGAGACTGACCTGCATTTTGTCCAGATCAGTGCTATTTTCACGGGTGTTCCGGAACTGCGCAAGGTCTTCGAGGCCGCCAAGATGCGCCGCCAGAACGGTAAAGGCACGTTGTTGTTCGTGGACGAGATCCACCGTTTCAACAAAGCCCAGCAGGACGGCTTTTTGCCCTACATGGAGGACGGCACCATCCTTTTGGTCGGTGCCACCACCGAAAACCCCAGCTTTGAACTGAACGCCGCTGTGCTCAGTCGCGCTCAAGTGTTCATTCTGACCCGGCTCAACCTCAAAGACCTCGAATTGCTCGCCCAGCGTGCTGAAAAGGAACTTGGCAAAGCCTTGCCCCTAGACGGTCCGGCCCGAGATGCGCTGTTGGAAATGGCCGATGGCGATGGCCGCGCGTTGCTCAATCTGATTGAACAGGTTGCGGCTTGGAAGACCGACAAAAAACTTACCACGGATGATCTGACCAAACGCCTGATGAAGCGCGCGGTCAAATACGACAAGTCCGGGGATGAGCATTACAACCTGATCAGCGCTTTGCATAAATCGGTGCGCGGGTCTGATCCTGATGCGGCCCTTTACTGGTTCGCGCGAATGCTGGCGGGTGGTGAAGACCCGCGCTATCTGGCCCGCCGTATCACCCGCATGGCGGTTGAAGATATCGGGCTGGCGGACCCGCAGGCGCAGGCGGTGTGTCTGCAATCATGGGAAACCTACGAGCGGTTGGGATCGCCCGAGGGCGAGTTGGCGCTTGCACAGGCGGTGACTTATCTGGCCCTCGCCCCCAAATCGAATGCGGCTTATGTGGCCTATAAGGCGGCCGTGGCAGCCGCCAAGCAGACCGGATCGGAACCGCCCCCCGCCCATATCCTGAACGCGCCCACCAAACTGATGAAAGAGCAGGGTTTCGGCGCGGGCTATGCCTATGACCACGATGCTCAGGATGGCTTTAGCGGCCAGAACTATTTCCCTGAAACGATGAAACGCGGCGTCTACTATGTCCCTGTCGATCGCGGGTTCGAGCGGGAATTGAAAAAGCGTGTCGATTTCTTTGCCGGACTGCGCGCAAAACGGGGCAAGAATTGACAAGCCGCCCGCAAAGCCGCATGGGAACGGCATGATGACATCTGTGATCTCTGTGGCCCTTGGCGGGGCATTGGGCGCTGTCTTGCGCTATCTGATCGGGGTCTCGGTGGCATTTCCACTTGGGACGCTCACTGTGAACATCGTGGGTTCGTTCTGTATCGGGCTGGCATGGGTGTTTCTGGCAAGCAAAAACCCTGGTTTGCTGCCCTTTGTCATGACCGGTATTTTGGGCGGCTTCACGACCTTTTCGACCTTCTCGCTGGATACGCTCCGGCTGATCGAGGACGGCAGGCTGGGCTTTGCCTTGGCCTATGTCACCGCCTCTGTCGTTCTTTCGCTCGCGGCCTGTTTCGCGGCACTACTACTTGCAAGGAGTATCACCGCATGAGCGGCGTCCAAACACGCGTCATCGGCCCCGATGACGGCGACCAGCGGCTGGACCGCTACCTGCGCCGCCTGTTCCCGCATCTGACCCAAGGGCGCATCGAAAAGATGTGTCGCAAGGGCGAATTGCGCGTGGACGGTGGGCGGGTGAAAACCAACACCCGCCTTGAAGTGGGCCAAAAGGTCCGCATCCCCCCCTTGCCGACCGAGGAGGAAGCCGCAGCAGCGGCCAGTCTGATCAAGCATGGTGTGACCAAGGCCGATGCCAAGATGATCCAGTCCTGCGTCATCTACAAAGACGACCACATCATCGCGATCAACAAGCCGCACGGCCTTGCTACCCAAGGCGGGACCAATACGACCCGTCACGTGGACGGTTTGGCCGAGGCGTTGATGTTCGATTATGATGAAAAGCCGCGATTGGTGCACCGGCTGGACAAGGATACCTCTGGTGTCTTGCTCTTGGCGCGTACCCGTATGATGGCCAAGCAATTGACCGAGAACCTCAAGCACCGCGAAACCCGCAAGATCTATTGGGCCGCTGTGGCCGGTGTCCCGTATCCGCGTGCAGGCACGATCAAATACGGGCTGGTGAAGGCAGCAGGTCACGGGCGCGGCGGTGAGAATGAAAAGATGCGCTGTGTGCATCCCAATGACGTCGCAACGACCGAAGGGGCCAAGCGCGCCACCAGCGACTATGCGGTGATGGATACGCTCGCCAGCCGTGCGGCGTGGTGTGCGCTGGTGCCGATCACGGGTCGGACGCATCAATTGCGTGCCCATATGGCCGAGATCGGGCATCCGATTATCGGAGACGGAAAATATGGCGGGTCGGGTCAGGAAAACCTCGGCGACGGCTGGGGGGCTGGCATGGGCAGCGAGATCGGGCGCAAACTGCATCTGCATGCGCGCAGTCTGACAATCGAACACCCCGCGACCGGCGCGATCCTGCACCTGACAGCGCCTTTGCCCGAGCATATGCAAAACACTTGGGACTTTGTGGGCTGGGTCGTCGGCCACGCCCCAGTCGATCCGTTCAATATGCCCGATGAGTGACCTGCGGCTTGTGATATTCGACGTCGATGGCACGCTCGTCGACAGTCAGGCCGAGATTATGGCGGCCATGACCTTTGCCTTTCAGTCGGAAGGCTTGGCCCTGCCTGATCGTGCTGCCGTTTTGTCAATCGTGGGCCTGTCTCTGGCCGAGGCCTTTGCAAAGCTTTGCCCCGGCGTGGCACAGCCTCAAAGGGACAAACTGGTTGCCGCCTACAAGGACGGCTTTGGCGACTTGCGCACCCATGGCAGGGAGATGGGGCCACTCTTCCCTGGCGCACGCATGGCTTTGCAAGCCCTGCAAGAGCAGGATCACACGCTTTTGGCGGTTGCGACTGGCAAGTCGCGCCGCGGGCTGGATAAAGTGCTGGAACGGCACGGCCTGACGGGGGTCTTTCACAGCGAACAGGTCGCGGATCACCATCCCTCCAAGCCGCATCCTTCGATGATCCTGACCGCCTTGAACGAAACAGGCGTTGCGCAGGGCAGAGCGGTGATGCTGGGCGATACGACCTATGACATGGATATGGCGCGTGCGGCCGGGATCAAGAAGATCGGCGTGAGTTGGGGCTATCATCCGGCAGAAACACTTTTGCCGGATGCGATGATTACCGATTTCGCGGCATTGTCAGATGCCGTCGATCAGCTGATAGGGCACTAAGCAATGAGCGATTGGAAACCGAAACGGTTCTGGAAAGAAGCCACAGCGACCGCCTGCGATGGCGGTTTCACAGTGATGCTGGATGCCCGCCCTGTACGGACGCCGGCCAAGGCTCCGTTGATTGTGCCGACGATGGCCATGGCCGAAGCGATTGCAGCAGAGTGGGACGCGCAAGAAGGCCTGATTGACCCGCGCAAGATGCCTGTGACGCGGGGGGCGAATGCGGCGATTGATAAGGTGCGCACCCAACGTGACGAAGTGGTGGCGTTGCTTGCGGAGTATGGCGACAGCGATCTGTTGTGCTACCGCGCTGCGGGGCCGGAGGAGTTGATCGCGCTACAGCAAAAGGGCTGGGATCCGATGCTTGATTGGGCAGAGGCGCAGCTTGGGGTCCGACTAGCCGTCGGCGTCGGTGTCATGCACGTAGAGCAAGCGCCCGATGCGCTCGCGAAGCTTTACTCAGAAGTCGCCGTGTTGGACGATTTTGCACTCGCCGCTGCGCATGATCTGATCAGCCTGTCAGGGTCCTTGATTCTTGCGATTGCGGTCACAAAGGGCGGGATATCGGTCGAAGACGCATGGGGGCTGTCCCGTGTTGATGAACATTGGCAGATCTCCCAATGGGGTGCCGATGAAGATGCCGCAGCCGCCGAAATGGTCAAACGCGCGGCGTTTTTTGACGCCGCGCGGTTTTTCCTGCTTTCCACTGGCTAAATGATTCCGTTCGTTTCGCGGCAAAAGCGGAAAAAAATGCCCGATTTTACAGCATCTGCATTGTAAATTGCCCTAGTAACCCTTGACTCTACTTCCGAATAACCAAAGTCTTAGTGCACTGAGACAAAAGCTACTGTCTCACTCATCATGACTGTCTATCGGGACGGGATAAAAATTGGCCGTCCTCATTGGGCGGAAACTCAGGAAGAGGTAAAAATGAAGAATACCGTATTTTTCGGCGCACTAACTGTTGCTGGCTTGGCGGCTGGCATGGCTTCGGCAGCGACGCTTGACGATGTAAAGGCACGCGGATCGCTGAACTGCGGCGTGACAACCGGCGTGCCCGGTTTCGCCGCGCCAGATGCAAACGGTGTGTGGGAAGGCTTTGACGTCGCTGTATGCCGCGCAGTAGCGGCTGCGATCTTTGGCGATTCGACTGCGGTTCAGTTTGTTCCAACAACAGGCCAGACACGGTTTACTGCGCTCGCCTCTGGTGAAGTTGATATGCTGGCCCGGAACACAACTTGGACCTTCAGCCGCGATGTCGACCTGAAGTTCGAATTCACCGGCGTAAACTATTACGATGGTCAGGGCTTCATGGTGCCACGTGATCTGGGTGTTTCCTCTGCATCCGAGCTGGATGGCGCGACTGTTTGCATCCAGACCGGCACAACAACCGAGCTGAACCTTGCTGACTATTTCCGCGTCAACAACATCAGCTATGAGCCCGTGCCAATCGAAACCAACGCAGAAGCACAGCAGCAGTATCTTGCTGGCGCATGCGACGTTTACACGACGGACGCTTCTGCACTCGCAGCAACCCGTGCGACATTCGAAGCTCCTGGTGACCACATCATTCTGCCAGAGATCATTTCCAAAGAGCCTCTGGGTCCATTGGTCCGTCATGGCGACAACGAATGGGCTGATATTGTGCGTTGGACGCTGAACGCGCTGATCGCAGCCGAAGAGCTTGGCATCACATCCGCGAACATTGAAGGGCTGGCCTCTGCGCCGACAGACAATCCTGAAGTGAACCGCCTGCTGGGTACAGAAGGCGAGCTTGGCGCGATGCTGGGTCTTGAGGCCAACTGGGCAATGAACGCCATTATGGCTGGTGGTAACTACGGCGAAGTGTTCGAATCGAACATCGGCGAAAGCACACCAATCGGTCTTGCACGCGGTCTGAACGCACAGTGGACCAACGGTGGTCTGATCTACACCCCACCATTCCGCTAAAACCTGATCTCGGTGAAGGGCCCGGCATTGTCCGGGCCCTTCATCCAATAGCCAAAAGCTTATAAATGCGCATCCCGCGCGCTGAGACATTCGGATCAACCGAAGCCTGCGCGACAAAATCGGGAGCCAACGGGAGATATACATGTCGACGTTGACCGACCCGCCGAAAGCCTCCTTTCGGTTAAGCCAACTTATTTACGATACCCGTTATCGATCTTATACAATTCAGATCGTGGCTTTGATCCTGATTGTTGCCGCGTTTGCCTGGCTGATCAACAACACGATCGAAAACCTAGAAAGCCTTGGCAAAGACTTTGACTTCGGGTTTTTGGGCAGTGCAGCTGGGTACGATATCAACCAGATGCTGATCCCCTACGACAACCAAATGTCACATGGTCGTGCTGCGCTTGTGGGTATCCTCAATACGTTGCTTGTGGCGGTTCTGGGTTGTCTGGCGGCGACGTTGATCGGCGTAATCGCCGGCGTGTTGCGTTTGTCCAAGAACTGGGTCGTGAACAAACTGATGGCGGTTTACGTCGAAGGCTTCCGGAACGTCCCACTGTTGCTTTGGATCATTCTGATTTTTGCGATCATGACCGAAAGTATGCCGCAACCCCGCGAATTCCGTGGTGACGACGCCACGCAAGCGATGTTGCTGGACGATTCAGTTGCCATTACAAACCGTGGCATCTGGATTCCGCGTATCGGTTTTTCTAATTCACTTAGTGGCAATGAAGCTGTGGCCGCGATGGACGGGGCGACACCCGTTGCGACAGGCGCTATCGACTGGCTGGTCCTGTTTGGCACGTTGGCCATCAGCATCGTCGCTATCTCTTTCGTGCGCAAAAGGGCAGACCGCATCCAGCAGGCAACAGGTGTGCGGCCCGTCACTTGGTATCAGCAACTTGCGCTCTTGGTGGTCCCCTTCGGACTTGTCGCGTTCTTCCTGGGTCTGACCATCGTGAAGCCCTTTCTGCAAGGGTTCAACTTCACCGAAGGCACCCATCTGCGCAATTCGCTTATCGCGCTCTGGCTTGCCTTGTCTCTTTATACAGGCGCCTTTATCGCAGAGATCGTCCGGGCTGGTATTCTTGCCATCTCGAAGGGTCAGACAGAAGCGGCGTTTGCGTTAGGCTTGCAACCCAACCGGACGATGAACCTTATCATTTTGCCGCAGGCGATGCGGGTTATCATCCCGCCGTTGATTTCGCAGTACCTGAACCTGACCAAGAACTCATCGCTGGCGATTGCCGTGGGTTATATGGATGTGCGCGCCACGCTGGGCGGGATCACGATCAACCAGACGGGTCGCGAACTTGAAGGAATGTTGCTCTTGGGCGGTTTCTATCTTGCGCTATCGCTACTGATTTCTGCTGGCATGAACTTCTATAACCGATCCACACAGTTGCAGGAGCGCTAAGATGTCTGACACACAAGCACAGACCGTCGCCTACGTTCGTGACACGATGGTGGATGCTCAAACGCCGCCAATCACCGAAGTCGGTGTCATCAAGTGGTTGCGGGAAAACCTGTTTTCTTCGCCTCTGAATGCAATTTTGACGATTGCGTCCCTCTATCTTGTCTACTGGGTCATTGCACATGTCGGTCCATGGATGATCAACGGGATCTGGGTCGCGGATTCGCTGACCGAGTGCCGCGAGATCAGAAACGCCACTCTAGGGGCTGATGTGCCCGCGGCATGTTTCGCTGTGATCACCGAACGCTGGCCGCAACTGATGTTCGGTTTCTATCCCAGCGATGCCTATTGGCGTCCAGTTGTGGCGCTTTTGGTGTTCTTTGTCGGCATTGCGCCGGTCCTGTTCGACAAGCTGCCGCGCTCGCTGCTGATTGGTACATTGCTGACACCTTTTGTCATGTACCTGTTGCTGTGGGGCGGATCGATCTGGGGGCCATTTGCTGTCGGTCTCGGGTTCGTCGCGGGATACTTTACCTTCCGGTTCCTGAACCCGATCAATTCGCTGATGGGTACCATCGGCGCGATCATCGTGCCGATCCTGTTCTGGTTTTTCTTGACGGGCCCCATCGCGAGCACACTGACGGCTACGGCACCCATCGGACTGCCCTTCATCGAATCCAAGGATTTCGGTGGCTTTACCCTCTCGGTCGTCATCGGCATTGCAGCGATCATCCTGTCGCTGCCTTTGGGTATTCTGCTGGCTCTTGGTCGGCAGTCCGACTTACCGATCATCAAGTATTCGGCGGTGGTGTTCATTGAAGTAATCCGTGGTGTGCCGCTGATCGTGTGGCTGTTCACAGCGTCGCTGCTGCTGAACTACTTTCTGCCTCCGGGTACGAATTTCGACCTGATGTTGCGTGTGATCATCATGGTCACGCTGTTCTCGGCGGCCTATATCGCCGAGGTGATCAGGGGTGGTCTGGCCGCACTGCCAAAGGGACAATACGAGGCCGCAGATGCGCTTGGTCTGGATTACTGGAAATCCATGCAGTTGATCATTCTGCCGCAGGCCTTGAAAATCTCGATCCCCGGTATCGTGAACACGTTTATCGGTCTGTTCAAGGACACCACACTGGTCGTCTTCATCGGCCTGCTCGACCCTGTCGGTCTGACGAATGCTATTCGTGCCTCAACCGACTGGAACGGGATCTATTGGGAGCTTTTCCTCTTTATCGGCATCATGTTCTTTATCTTTTGCTACAGCATGGGCCGCTACTCACTCTACCTGGAGAAAAAGCTCCAGCGTGAACATCGCTAAGGAGACCAGAAAATGGATGACATGATTCAAGAACGTCCGATTGACCGGAGCCAAATGAAGGTCTCTGACGAGGTTGCGATTGAAATCAACAACATGAACAAGTGGTATGG
>NZ_JANQTS010000126.1 GCF_030731595.1 Yoonia sp. | reverse complement strand
ACGATGATGCCTTGGGTTTCTTTCAGGATATGGTCAATCGAGGGGTGGATGGATTCCAGCTCTTTCTGCCCGTTCTTCACCTCGCAATATGTCGGGATATTCTCCATCGGGCCGGGACGGTAAAGCGCCACAAGCGCCACGATATCCTCGATACAGGTGGGTTTCATGCGCTTGAGCGCATCCATCATGCCGCTGCTTTCCACCTGAAACACAGCCGTAGTTTTTGCGCTGGAATAAAGCGCATAGGATTTTTCGTCATCCAGCGGGATCGCCCCGATGTCATATTCAAACCCCGGCAGAACCTCGTAAAGCTGCGTCCCGTCAGCGGCGACGTTCAGCGTGCGTCCCGCCTTGCGGATCAATTCGACCGCGTTCTGGATCACCGTCAGGGTTTTCAGTCCCAAAAAGTCGAACTTGACCAATCCGGCCTGCTCCACCCATTTCATGTTGAACTGGGTCGCAGGCATGTCAGAGCGCGGGTCTTGGTAAAGCGGCACCAGTTCGTCCAGCGGACGGTCCCCGATCACGACACCGGCGGCATGGGTCGACGCATTGCGCAACAGCCCCTCGACCTGCTGGGCGTAGGTCAGCAGACGGTCCACGACCTCTTCGTTCTTGGCTTCTTCGCGCAAACGCGGTTCATCTGCCAAGGCCTTTTCGATCGAAACCGGTTTGACCCCTTCCACGGGGATCATCTTGGACAGCCTGTCCACCTGCCCGTAAGGCATCTGCAACACACGTCCCACGTCACGCACGGCAGCCTTGGACAAAAGCGCGCCAAAGGTGATGATCTGCCCGACTTTGTCGCGCCCGTATTTGTCTTGCACATAGCGGATCACTTCCTCGCGCCTGTCCATGCAAAAGTCGATGTCGAAGTCGGGCATCGAGACACGTTCAGGGTTAAGGAATCGTTCGAACAGCAGCGAATAGCGCAGCGGATCAAGGTCTGTAATCAGCAGGGCATAGGCCACCAGGGACCCCGCGCCAGAACCACGACCGGGTCCGACGGGAATCCCGTTATCCTTGGCCCATTTGATAAAGTCGGCGACGATCAGGAAGTAGCCGGGAAAGCCCATCCCCTCGATGATCCCCAGTTCGAACTCCAGCCGCTTTTCGTATTCGGCAATATCAGCCGCATGGGGGATCACGGCCAAACGGGCCTTGAGCCCCTCCTGCGCCTGACGGCGCAATTCGGCGACCTCGTCATCAGCGAATTTGGGCAGGATCGGATCGCGCTTGTACGCTTTGAAAGCGCAGCGCTTTGCGATTTCGACCGTGTTGGCAATCGCTTCGGGCAAATCGGCAAAGAGCGTCACCATCTCTTGCGGGGATTTGAAATAATGCTGCGGGGTCAACCTGCGGCGCGGTTCCTGCTGATCGACATAGGCGCCGCCGGCGATGCAGATCAGCGCGTCATGCGCCTCGTAAAGCCCGGTCTTGGGGAAATAGACATCATTCGTGGCGACAAGCGGCAGGCTCTTGGCATAGGCCATTTCGATATGGCCGCGCTCTGACAGGCGTTCGGCTTCGGGCAGGCCGCCTTCGCCCGGATGGCGCTGAAGTTCGACATAAAGCCGGTCAGGATAAATCGCTGCCAAGCGGTCGATCAGCGCCTCGGCCTTGGGGCGCTGGCCTTGGCGCAGCAATCGGCCCACCGGACCGTCCGGGCCTCCGGACAGGCAGATCAAACCGCTATGATACTGCGCCAATTCGTCCAGCGTCACCTGCGGCAACTGCCCGTCGCCTTTGAGATAGGCGCAGGAGTTCAGCTTCATCAGGTTCATATAACCCGCCTCGGACTGGGCGAGCAGGACAAGCGGCGCGGGTGCCTCGGCGCGTTTGCCGGGTTCGGGGGTCGTATAGGCCAGATCAAGCTGACAGCCGATGATCGGCTGAACGCCTGCCTTTGATGCGCCCTCGGAAAACTCCAAGGCGCAGAACATGTTGTTGGTGTCAGTGACCGCCACGGCGGGCATGTTCATATCCACAGCCATCTGCGGCAGTTTCTTGACCGGAATAGCCCCCTCGAGCAGGGAATACTCGGTATGGACACGCAAATGGATGAATCGGGGATCAGT
>NZ_JANQTS010000125.1 GCF_030731595.1 Yoonia sp. | reverse complement strand
TGACCCAGCGTAGCAAGAAAAGCCCGATGAGGAAAAGGAAGATTACAGGCAGGAAGCCCAATTGATTGTTACCTGTTGCCAGCGTGAAGATCGTGATCAGCGCAGGGGCCAGAAACGCGGTGGCCTTGCCTGTCAGCGCGAAGAGACCAAAAGCTTCGGCTGGACGGTCAGGATGCGTATGCCGCACCATCATCGACCGCGAAGAGGCATAGACCGCGCCGCCCGCACCACCGATGCAAACGCCGCAGATGTAGAAAATGATGTCAGGCAGGCCCGATCCTTCGGCCAAGGGGATGCCGAACAGGGCTTCGCGCGACATGCCTACGATGATCACAGACACCCCGATCAAGACCCAGACGCTGGCGCGGATCACGGGTTTCGGGCCATAGCGCTGGTCGGCCAAGCCGGACAACCATGTGGTGATGGCGGCCGCGATGGCGGCGATAATGCCGAATACCCCGATCTGGATGGTCTGCCAGTCCAGCACCAGCGCTGCATAAACGCCACCAAAGGCATAAAGCGCGTTCAGCGCGTCGCGATAAAACATGGAACCTACAAGGAAATTCAGCAGGCTTTTGCGATGAAAGACAGAGCGCAGCGTTTCCATCAATTCCCCCCAAACCGCACCGAGTTTGGTCGATTTGCGTTCGGCTTTCGGGTCGTCGCGGACAAACATGAAAAACGGGATGATAAAGATCACATACCAGATCGCGATAAACGGTCCCACCGAGCGGGTGCCTTCGCGCATCTCTGGATCAAGACCAAAGAGCGGCGCATTTCCCAGCAAGGTCACACCTTGATCATTCTCGGCAAAAAGCAGCAACATGATGAAAAGCGACGTCACTCCGCCCCAATACCCGAACGCCGCACCAGAGCCGGAAATGCGCCCGACCTCTGCTTCGTTTCCAAGTGATGGAAGGATCGCATTGACGAAATTCAGCGCGCTTTCTGCTGCAAAGAAACCGACGTAGAACATGACAAGCATCAAGATCAGCGACCCGCCGTCCGGTGTCAGCCCCCAGAGCATGAAGGTGGTCACGACATAGACGACCGAAAAGAACAGGATCCACGGCATCTTGCGACCTGAATTGTCGGCGAATGCGCCCAGAAACGGAGCGCTGAACGCGATCAACAGACCGGCGATGGATTGCCCGGCAGACCAGACTGATTGCGCGCGCGCATCCGCGGCGACCTCTGTCAGGCCGGCACCCATGAAATACTCGGTTGCGACAACGGCGAAATAGGGGCCGAAAATGAAGGTCAGACCAAGCGTGTAAAACGGCTGCGAGGCCCAATCAAAGGCCATCCACCCCCAGATGCGTTTCTTACTGACTGCCATTTGTCTGCCCTTGGTTTTCCCTGAGCAGATAGAACACCGATAAAGTTGTGAGTAGCAAGCAAAGCTTTGCTAAATCGCTGCCTGATCAACAGGCGGCCATGGCCTTGTGTTGTCGGCATTGATCCACGCTTGGACCCATGCAGGCATTTCAGGTGAAGGCGCGGTAAAACCGACAGCTTCAAAGACGCGCTCTGGCGGGACGATCCCGTTTCGATCCGTGACAGCCGCCCGAAACAGCGCCTGCACCGCACATTCGCTGCCGATCCAGAGCGTATGTTCCAGATAAAAGAACCGTGCATCCCACCCGACGGCCTGACTGTTCACACGGAATTTGACAAAGGGACGGATGCGCTTGCGATACCGGATTGAATTGCCTGCCATGGTCAGGCCCCAGTTGTTCTTGCGCAATGCATCCAGCAAACCGACGCGCTGTGCGAGCCCGGTGCGACCGATGTCAAGGATCGTGAGAATACGTCCGTTGTTCATCTCAAGGTACTGATCAATATCTTGCGGCCAGCAGCGATGATGCGACACATGCGTCCCCAGTGGCGCGAGATCGGGCAATCTGCGACTTGTCAGATATTCTTTGATGACGCGAATGATCGGGTACATTTGGATCGTCCTTTGCAATATGCAGCAAATGGGACCGCTTGACGTTGACGTCAACTTTGACCTCGCGGCAACCACGGACTTGTCGGACAGGCGAGGAAGGCTTAGTTCAGGGCAAACCAAACAAAAGGCGCTTTCTTTATGCTCACCATTATCCAAGCCATCCTGCTGATCCTCGGCGTGGTCCGGTTCTTTGTCATTGCCCACTTTATCATGAGTTGGCTGATCCGTTTCGAGGTGCTCAATATCCGTCAGGAGTTTGTCGGGCAGGTCTGGTACAGCCTCGAGCGTATTCTTGATCCGATCTATAGCCGCGTGCGCAGCGTTTTGCCGAATATGGGCGGTATTGATCTGTCACCCATCGTGGTTCTGGTCGGCATCGAGATTTTGCGCATTTTCCTGATCAACAATATGATGGCCTTTGCCTAATCAAGATTTTGCCAGTTTCCGGTGTGATCAAAAGCAATAGGTTGCACCTGCCAAAGAATTCTTCGAAACTGAAGCTCAATGGGGCATTGTCGGCTGCAATGATAGCCGCAACATAAAGGGATCACGCATATGGGAATTCTAACTCTGAGCAAAAAAGGCGTGGCTGTGGTCTTGTCAGCGCAACTGCTTTTCGCGACGCAGGCTGTGACAATGGCACAGGCCGAAATGCTGGGCACCGAAGCCGCCATCGGCAAATACACAGCGCTGGCAAACCGCGATGCGCTGCTGGACGAAATGCAGCGCGAAGATATCCGCGCCGAGATCGTCGCCCTTGGCGTTGATCCCCTCGAGGCCGAAGCCCGCCTTGCCGCCTTGTCCGATGCCGAGATCGGAACGATCCTGACCCAGATGGAACGCGATAATGCAGGTGCCGATGTCATCGGGACGCTTTTCACGATCTTCGTGATCCTTCTTGTCACGGATCTGCTGTGCTTCACACGGTTCTTTAACTTTACACGTTGCGTGCGCTAACGCGCCTTTCGCGTCGGCTTGCCTGCCTGCTGGCGCTTTGCTGGCTGGCGGCTTGTGCTGCCCCATTCGATCCCGACCAGCGCCTTTCGGTTGATGTGCCGACGCGCGCGCAGATCGCGGGGGTTCCATTGATCCAGCAAGAGGATTTCTTTTGCGGACCCACGTCGATCGCGATGGTGATGCAATGGGCGGGGGCGGATGTCAGCCAACAGGATGTCGCCGCTTTGGCGTTCAGCCCCGGAGCGGGCGGCACCTATCTTGCGGATATGATCGGCAGCAGCCGCAGGCTTGGCCAGCTCGCGGTCGAAGTCTCTACTTTTGACCAGTTGCTGGCCGAGGTAGCAGCGGGCCACCCGGTGATCGTTTTCCAGAACCTCGGGCTTGGGATAGCACCACTTTGGCACTACGGCGTTGTCACCGGCTATGATTTTGCCCGTGATGAGGTCTATCTGAACTCTGGGCAACTCGAACAGATGGTCATGCCGTTTGCGGTGTTCGAGCGGACATGGCGACGCGGTGATTTTTGGGGGCTGGTTGTGCTGCCGCCCGATCAATTGCCTGTCAGTGTTGCCCAGACGGATATTCTTTCAGCGGCCGCGGCTCTAGAGCGGGTAGAGCAGTTTCAGGCGGCTGCCACGCTTTATGAAACGGGAGCGGAAGAATGGCCGGACAACTGGCTGTGGCAATTCGGACTTGGAAATGCCCGCTATGCGCTGGGCGATTTGCAGGGCGCGCGGCAGGCTTTGCGTCGCGCGCGGGCCGTTGATCCGACAATTCCCGAAGTTCGGGCCAATCTTGCCTTTGTTGAAGCCGAGCTTGCGGGCTAGATACAGCCAAACCGAAACCGCTGTGACCCATCGGAAATTTCCGATGGCGCAAATGCGTCGCTCGCGGTCGCGGATGGCCTTTCAGGAAAACACGGCAAATGCTCTAGTCTGGGCAACCCAGTCGGAGAATCCTGATGTCAGACCGCATTTCCTTTACGCTTGATGGCCAGCCGGTCACAGCCGCCCCCGGCGAGACGATCTGGGAAGTCGCCAACGGACGTGGTCTGGTAATCCCGCATCTGTGCCACAAACCGGCCCCCGGATACCGGTCGGACGGAAATTGCCGCGCCTGTATGGTCGCCATCGCGGGCGAGCGTACGTTGGCCGCAAGCTGTATCCGCGAACCCATCGAAGGGATGGTTGTCACCACCGATCAGCCCCGTGAAAAACAGGCGCGCCGTATGGTGATGGAATTGCTGGTCGCGGATCAGCCCGCTCAGGACGTGGCCCACGATAAATCCAGCCACCTTTGGGATATGGCTGCAAAGCAAGACGTGAGCGCAAGCCGTTTTCCCAGTGCCGATCCCGATCACATCCCCTTGCTGGATGATAGCCATGTGGCGATGTCGGTGAACCTTGATGCCTGTATCCAGTGCGGGCTTTGCGTCCGCGCCTGTCGCGAAGTGCAGGTCAACGATGTGATCGGCATGGCAGGGCGGGGCGGTAACGCCTATCCGGTGTTCGATATGGATGACCCGATGGGCGCGTCCTCTTGCGTCGCTTGCGGCGAATGTGTGCAGGCCTGTCCAACGGGGGCCTTGCTGCCTGCGACCGTGACCGACGAAAACCAGATGGGCGACACCAAGGACTACGACAAAGAAGTCGAATCCGTTTGCCCCTTCTGTGGTGTCGGCTGTCAGGTCAGCCTCAAGATAAAAGACAACAAGGTCAAATTCGTCGAGGGCATCAATGGCCCCGCGAACGAGGGGCGGCTTTGCGTCAAGGGCCGCTTTGGCTTTGACTATATCCACCACGAACATCGCCTGACGAAACCTCTGATCCGTCGTGCCGATGCCCCTGCGAAGGGGCTGAACGTCGATCCCGGCAATTGGCAAACGCACTTTCGCGAGGCGTCTTGGGAAGAGGCGCTTGATGCTGCCGCCAATGGTCTCAAGGACATCGGCGGCACAGGTGTCGCTGGCTTTGGCTCGGCCAAATGCACCAATGAGGAAGCCTATCTGTTTCAAAAGCTGATCCGCCAAGGGTTCGGCCACAACAACGTCGATCACTGTACGCGACTGTGCCATGCGTCATCTGTTGCTGCGCTTATGGAGAACGTCGGATCAGGTGCCGTAACCGCGACCTTCAACCAGATCGAGAACGCCGATGTGGCGATTGTGATCGGGGCAAATCCGATCGAAAACCACCCCGTTGCGGCGACCTATTTCAAGCAATTCACCAAACGTGGAGGCAAGCTGATCGTGATGGATCCGCGCGGTCAGGCGCTCAAGCGGTTTGCGTCGCATATGCTGCAATTCCGGCCCGGTGCGGATGTGTCGATGCTGAACGCGATCATGCATACGATTGTGGAAGAAAAGCTTTACGACCAGCAGTACATTGAAGCCTACACCGAAAACTGGGAAGCCGAGAAAGCGCATCTTGCGGATTTCACCCCAGAGAAAATGCAGGCGATCTGCGGTATCCCGGCCGAGACATTGCGCGATGTCGCCCGCACCTTTGCAGGGGCCAAGGCTGCGATGATTTTCTGGGGCATGGGCGTGTCACAGCATATCCACGGCACCGATAATTCCCGCTGCCTGATCAGCCTTGCTCTGATGACAGGTCAAGTTGGGCGGCCCGGCGCGGGGCTGCACCCGTTACGGGGGCAAAACAACGTACAGGGCGCATCTGATGCCGGTCTGATCCCGATGTTCCTGCCCGATTACCAGCCTGTTGGCGATCAGGGCGTGCGCACGGCCTTTCAGGACATCTGGCAAGAAGGCACAATCAATCCCAACAAGGGCCTGACCGTGACCGAAATTCTGGATGCGGTCCATGAGGGCCATATCCATGGCATGTATATCTTGGGCGAAAATCCCGCCATGTCCGACCCCGATGTGGAACATGCCCGCGATGCGCTGGCCAAGCTCAAGCATCTGGTTGTGCAGGATATCTTTATCACCGAAACCGCGAATTTTGCTGATGTGATCCTGCCTGCTTCGGCCTTTGCCGAAAAAACCGGGACGGTGACCAATACCAACCGTCAGGTCCAGATGGGCCGCCCTGCGGTACCGCCCCCCGGCGATGCGAAAGAGGATTGGTGGATCACTGTGGAACTCGCCAAGCGGTTGGGCCTCTCATGGGACTACCAGCACCCCAAGGACGTGTTTGCGGAAATGGCGCGGCTGATGAAGTCGTTCAACAACATCACATGGGAGCGGCTCGAGGCGCAGAATGCGGTCACTTACCCGTCGCTTTCACCCACGGACCCCGGCCAGCCGATTGTGTTCGGCGATGGGTTCCCGCGCGAAAACGGGCGGGCCAAGTTCACGCCAGCGAGCGTGATCGCGCCCGATGAGGCACCGGATGCGGAATATCCGATGATCATGACAACGGGGCGGCAACTGGAACACTGGCACACGGGGTCGATGACGCGGCGGTCGAAGGTCTTGGACGCGGTCGAGCCGGAAGCGAACTGTTCGCTCCACCCTTCCACCCTGCGCAAGCTGGGGGTTGAACCGGGCGGCATGGTTACGCTTTCCACACGTCGCGGCAGCATCACCATTATGGCGCGCGAGGACAGAGCGGTTGCGCCCGACATGGTCTTTGTGCCCTTTGCCTATGTCGAGGCAGCCGCAAACGTGCTGACCAATCCAGCGGTCGATCCTTATGGCAAAATCCCTGAATTCAAATTCGCCGCTGTGCGCGTGGAAAAGGCCGAGACACAGGTCGCCGCGGAGTGAATTCCGCTCATATGTCTCGGGTTTAACCAGCGATATTGAATAGCAGCGGGCGCGCAGCCTACCTTCACACAGCAACAAGCGCCGTTTTCGGTGTCTTGTCGTGGATGAATAAGGAGTTGCGTGATGCGCAGATTGATGATGATCGCAGGGCTTTGCGCCTTTGCAGTGCCAGTGATGGCTGATGATGCGGCCCTTTTGATGGGCGTCGAACGGTATGACGATTTGCGCCGCGTCAGCAATGCAACCGATGTTCTGAACGCAGCAGAGGCTTTGCGCGCCGCCGGATATGATGTCAGCACTCTTGCCAACGGGTCCGCGAGCGACATGAACCGCCTCTTGGAACGTTTTGCAACAGATGCGACCGATGCAGAGCGTCTTGTGATGGGACTGGCGGGGCGCTTTGTCACCGATGGCACGCGCAGTTGGTTCCTTGCGCAAGATGCAAACCGTCCTTCACCCTTTGGGTTGGGTGATGCGATTTCGATCGAGACGATCCTGAACGTCATGGCGCAAGCGCCGGGCCAGTCCGTGCTGATCCTTGGTTTCGATCAAGGCGCGGACGGACCCTATGGCGCTTATCTGCGTGAAGGAATTGGTGATCTGGATGTGCCGCAGGGCGTCACGGTGCTTTATGGAGAGCCGAGCATGACGGACGGTGTGATGCTGGACGCACTCACTGTGCCGGGTGGCGATGTTATGGGCTTTGTCCGCGACACACGGCGGTTGAGTGCGCTGGGCTATCAGCCGCAAAGCCTTGTAATGCAGCCTGTGCCGACCAGCCGACTGCCGATCCCGTCAACAGCTGTGGTAGAGCCGAGCCTGCGGGCCTGGAACGATGCGCAAGAAGCCAATACCGCCGACAGCTATCGCAACTTCCTGTTCGACAATCCTGGCAGCCCTTATGCGACTGAAGCCCGCCGCAGGCTCGATCAAATCGAAAGCGACCCGATCCGATTGGCCGAAATCGAGGAAAGCGGGCTGAACCTGACCCGAAATGAACGCCGCGCGATCCAGCGGAACCTGACGCTTCTGGACTTCAACACACGCGGTGTGGATGGCATCTTTGGCCCTGGCACACGGGGTGCAATCCGCAACTGGCAACAGATCAATGGTTTTGCGCAAACCTCCTATCTCACAACGGCACAGATCAACCGCATTGATGGTCAGGCCAGCCTGCGGGCTGCCGAGATTGAAGCTGAAGAAGAACGCGCGCGCGAAGCAGCGCTGCGTCTTGATCGCGACTTTTGGGAAGAAACAGGCGCGCGCGGCAATGAAGCTGGGTACCGAGCCTATCTGAACCGCTATCCCAACGGGATCTTTGCGCAAGAGGCAAAGGCAAAGCTTGGTGCTGCCCAAGAACCCATTCAGGAGACCGTGACGGACAACGACGCGGCGCAACAGGCAGAGCGCGCGCTCAACATCAACCCCGTTCTGCGCCGCCTGATCGAAAGCCGTCTGGCCCAACTTGGATACAACCCCGGAGAGGTGGACGGGCGGTTCGACCGCGACACGCGCGGTGCGATTGGCCGCTATCAAACTCAAGGTGGGTTGCCTGCTACGGGGTATCTGGATCAGCCGACATTGGCGCGGCTGCTGGCCGACACATTCGGGCGCTGACCGGGGCCAACTGCTGATATGAAAAAGGCCTCTCTTTTCGCAAGAGAGGCCTTTGTTCTGTGAATGGCGCGCCCTTACTCGGCGCGAATGTAACGCTCTGCCAGCAGCCGGATGAATCCCTGACCGCCATCGAACTGCCGCACGCCGATGATATAGGTGCCGGCCTGTACACGGGCCATTACAAGGCTATCAAGACCGTCGCCATAGTCGTCATTCTGTCCAATCTGGCGACCCAGATCGTCATAGATAACCAACCAAGGATCGCTGTTGCCATTTGCGATGGCCTCGACGACCAGAAGACCCGGATCGTTAAAGTCGAGGCTGAACCAGGTCACATCTTCGGATCCCTGAACATCCTGACGCAGGCGTGATTGCAGGACGCCCAAATCAGTGACTGGGATTGAACCATCCAAAGGCGGGGCGGCTTCCCCTCGTGCATAAAGGGATAGCAGCACTTCCTCTGCGTCGTATTCGCCAATGCTGACCGTAATCGGCGCGCTGTCATCGCTAAGTGCAGTCACCGCGAGACAGTAGGTGCCGGGATCAAGCGGTTCGGTCATGTCGATACGGGAGTTCAATCCATCGAAGTCGTCGTTCTCGGCAAGATAGGCCTCGCCGGGTCCATAGAGGGTGAGAACAGGATCAGCAGATTCGTTCTCGGCCGTGATGGTGACCGAGGTCGGCGCATCCAGTGTGAAACTCCAATATGGTGTCTCGTTCACGGATGCAGACTGGCTTGATCCCAAATTGCCGAAAGGCGTCGCCGTTTCGCAGCCACCTTCAGGACTTCCGCCGCCGGTGCTGACGCCGTCGGTCAAGGCTTCCTGCTCTTGCCGACCGATCCGCACAAAGGCGGTCATCGGCCCACCATCATAGCTACGCATGGACATGCAATAAGTGCCCGCCTCAAGCGTGGTTTCGGCCCGTGATGCGGCATTGCCGCCAGAGTCGTCGTCCGACAAGATGATCCCGCCAGAGCCGTCGAGCAGATCAATAATCGGGTCACCTGACCCACGCCCTTCGGCTTCGACCCGTATGTCCGTTGGCGCGGTCAGCGTGAAAAGCGACACATAGTCATTCCCGCCCAAAACCAGCGCCATCTGTTCGCGATAGCTGTCCGCAGTTGTGATATCCGAAGATGCTTCATCTCCGCCAATCCAGACACCACCGTTTCCAAAGCCGCCACATATATCGCTTTGGGCCAGAGCAGGCGTGGCTGCACTTAGCAAAAGGGCAGCAACTGCGCTTGATTTACACTTGGTTGAAGGCATGGGGCAGTGTCCTTTGTCATTGCATAGGTTCATTTTTGGGCAAGGTAGCGCGACAGAGTTGAGGTTGGCTAGCCCTCATCAGGCAAAGTGAGGGAAACCTGACCCTTTGCGAGGCCCACCATAAACGAAAAAAGGCCGCGCCCTTTCGGGATCGCGACCTTTTCATTGTGCTGCTTTCGCAGGTCTTAGCCCTGACGGGCCTTGAACCGGCGTTGCGTCTTGTTGATCACATAGACGCGGCCCTTACGGCGCACGACGCGGCAATCGCGATGGCGCTGCTTGAGCGAGCGGAGGGAGTTACGTACCTTCATGGGTCGTTTCCTTCATGTCGCGGCGCGCGGATTGCGCCTTGGGTTACAGTTACAGGCCTAAGCCCGGCGAATTCATGGTGGACGATACTGGGATCGAACCAGTGACCCCTTCGATGTCAACGAAGTGCTCTACCGCTGAGCTAATCATCCATGTCT
>NZ_JANQTS010000124.1 GCF_030731595.1 Yoonia sp. | reverse complement strand
TACGAAGATCAGGGTGTCGCGACGCTTGAAGACGGGATCTATGTGCTGGAAGAAAATCTGGAAGATCCGGTCTTCGTAGACAAGATGGTGCGGTTTGTCCGTGCCTCTATGAAAGGCTGGAAGTGGGCCGAAGAAAACCCCGAAGCTGCGGGCGCGATCATCATCGAATATGATGAAACCGGTGCGCAGTCAGAAGCAGCCCAAGTCCGTATGATGCAGGAAATCGCGAAACTGACCGCAGGGTCGAACGGCGCGCTTGATCCGGCCGATTTCCAGCGGACTGTCGACACGTTGCTGGCCGGAGGCTCTGATCCTGTGATCTCGGCGCAGCCCGAAGGTGCATGGACCAGCGTGATTACGGATGCCGCGCTGAACTAAACAGGCAACGCAGGCCGGGGTTTAGCCCCGGATCACCTACTGAAAGGCTCCGGGTTCGCCCCGGGGCCTTTTGCACATCAATGGGATGCTTCACGAAGCTTTGAGGGAAATTGGCGGGGCGCCACGCTCGGAATTTCCCGATGATGTGCTATCATCCATTTCAAGCCATTGCCGCAAACTGGAGATGTTTCATGACACGGACTTTGATCACCCGTCGCACGGCCCTTGCCCTTGGCGGTGCCGCACTTTTGACGCCAGCTCATGCCGCAGGTTTGGCCCCGACACCCACAATGCGAGGTGGCGCCAACAACTATCGTCCCGGTGCGCCGATTGTCGAGCGTATCGGTGGCGGCGGTTTCTGGATGACAGGGACGGTGCGCCGCGCTGGTGACGGGGCACCGCTGCAAGGCCAGCGCATTCAGGTCTGGGCGCATACCACCGAAGGACATGAGCGTGACGCCCATAGCCATGGTGCAGTGCTGACCGATGCAAATGGTGTTTTCCGGCTCGAGATGCCCCAGATTGTGCCTGCATTCGGGCAGGCTCATGGCCATCTGGCCTATGACAGTGGTGATTTCAAAACAGTATTCTTGCGCCCTCTTATGGCCAGCCCCAACGATACTACTCTGAACGTGGATTTCGTGCTTGAGCCAGCCTGACCCGTCGCCCAGATCACGTTGGCGTTCGGTATTGGTCTGGGGGGTGCTTGCCTTTGCCGGGCTTGTGCCTGTGATTGCCGCTTTGCAAAGCCCGCAGCTGCAATGGCGTGATCCGATCTATATCATGGCGGGGTTTGCCGGGATTATCGCAATGGGTGTGATGCTGGTGCAGCCCTTTCTGGCGACCACTGCCTTGCCCGGACTATCCATCGTTCAAAGCCGGCTTTTTCATCGCAGGCTTGGAGGTCTTATCGTCTTTGCGGTGATTGTTCATGTAGGTGGGCTGTGGATCACCAGCCCGCCGGATGTCGTTGATGTGCTTTTGTTGCGTTCGCCGACCCCCTTTGCCGTTTGGGGGCTTGCCGCAATGTGGGCGGTCTTTGCCGCGGCCCTGCTTGCGCGTTTCCGGCATCTTATGCCCCTGCGTCTGTGGCGATGGGGGCATACGGCGCTTGTGGTGGTGGTTGTGCTGGGCACTGTTGTCCATGCGGCCCAAATCACCGGCACGATGGAGCCCTTTAGCAAAGCGTTGTTGTCCTTGGGCCTTATCGCGGCGCTGAGCCTTGCAATAGCGCGCCGCAAGGTCTGGTTGATCGGGCTGCGGGGCCGCTAGGGCGCATGCACGATCTTTTGCTTGCGCGCGTTTTCAGTCTACCATCACCGTGATTTTCACGGTCTTGTCGCGCCTGATAGGCCAGAGTGATAGGAGAACAGTATGTACAGGATACTCTGGGCAATCCTGCTTTGCCTATCCGCCCAAGGTGCCTTTGCAGAGACTTGCCCGCCCAGCTATCGCTTTGTTGATTTCGGGCGCGAGGACAGCGACGGGGTCCTGCGCCGTGGCGGGGTGATCTTTCGCGCGTTCGATGAAAATGGCACGCGCCTTTTGTTGCCAGAACGCAGCATCTGTCGCGCGGTCGAGGAGGTGTCCAAAGACGGGCGTGCCTTGCCTATCCCCGTTGTCGCAAGCGTCGGTGTTGATCTGGCTGTCGCTGGGCTGGATCTGGTGGACTTGCAGCTGGTCAAATATGACGATTCCATCGCAGAGGCAGAGGCCAATGCAGTCTTGCACCGCGAGACACTCGCCCGGCCTGACACAGTGACGTGGCGCGGAGACAGTGCTCTTTGTGTCGAGGCCACAAACACTGACCGCGTGAGCTGTCAGATCGTCTCGCCCTATGTGGCGATTGCGCCTTTGGTGATCTATTGCGAGACGGGGCAGTGCCAGATGCCAGTTCTAGCGCGGGATGAAGAGCTTGCCATCACTGCCACTTGGGACAGTGATGCCACTTCTTCCGAAGCGTTGGCGCAGGAGATCATGGGGAAAGTCCAAGAAATATACGACTTCTTGGAAGAGCAGATCTAGCTGCCCGATTTCAGTTCATCGCACGATAGGTGGGAATGATATCCCCCGCGGCTTGCGTGGCCTCATAGACCCCGCGCGCGATTGCGCGGCTAAGGCAGACCGCCGCCGCCGCTGCGATCTCTCGGAAAGCCGTTTGATCAACCGGGGTGCCCGCACGCGTTGAAACCCCGAAGACCAGATCGCCATCAAGCGGCGTATGTGCCGGCACGATTGCCCTCGCCATGCCGTCGTGGGCGGTCACGGCCAGTCTGTGGCATTGCGTTTTGCTTAGCGGTGCATCGGTGGCAACGATGGCGATTGTGGTGTTTGCACCTTCGGCTGCTTGCAGCATCATCGCCTGCTCTTTCCGGCTGGGGGCCGGGGTGACATGGCCCGCAATCGGGTCTGGGCCCGCACCGCCGAATTCGCCATCAATCTCGAAAGGGGCTGCCCAGAAATGGCGGTCGCCGGGGGTGGTCACGCTGCCCAAAGCATTCACCACAACCAAAGCTCCCACCGTCGTGCCATCAGCCAGCACCAAAGAAGCCGAGCCAAGCCCGCCCTTTTGCATCGCGGCCATCGCACCTGTGCCAGCCCCCGCAGTGCCGATCTGAAAGTCAGCGCGGGCGTTGTTCAGGGCCGCGCGCCCCAAGGCGCGGTAGGGGTTATCGGTCCAAGCCTTGTCCCCGCCGTTAATCAAATCAAAGACGATCGCCCCGGGCACGATCGGGATACGCATCGCACCGACAGCAAAGCCGCGCCCCATATCGCGTAGCCCGTCCATGACGCCCGAACAGGCATCCAGCCCAAAGGCCGACCCACCCGATAGCACCAGCGCGTCGATGTCCTGCACGGTCTTGTCGGGCGCCAGAAGGTCGGTTTCCTTGGTTCCGGGCGCGCCGCCCATCACATGGACGCTGGCGATAAAGGGCCTGTCACCGACCAGAACCGTGCTGCCGGTCTTGATGTGATCGTCTTGCGCATTGCCGACCCTGAGGCCCGCCACATCCGTAATCAGGTTTCTGGGTCCCGGTTTATATGCAGCGGCCACCGTCCACCTCCATTGCAACGCCCGTGATCATGCTTGCCTCGTCCGAACATAGAAAACAGGCAGCATTGCCCATGTCTTCGGGTGTGGAAAACCGGCCTAAGGGGATTGTGGACAGGAATTTGGCCCGGATTTCGGGGGTATCCTCGCCCATGAAAGACTTAAGCAAGGGTGTTTCCCCCGCGACAGGATTGATCGCGTTCACCCGAATGCCTTGGGGGGCCAGTTCGACCGCCATGGTTTTCGTGGCCGTGATCATCCAGCCCTTTGAAGCATTGTACCAGTTCAGGCGCGGGCGCGGGGAAACCCCCGCAGTCGAGGCGACATTGAGGATCGCGCCTGCGTTCCGGCTCTTGAAATGGGGCACAAAGGCGCGCGCGGTCAGGTAGACCGATTTCATGTTCACGGTGAAGACGCGGTCGAAGTCGTCCTCGCTGATATCCTCCATCGCGCCGGGCAGATGGGTGACGCCCGCGTTGTTCACAAGGATATCGAGCGGACCTTGGGAAAGGACGGTTTCGGCAAGGTTAGAGACTGAAACGGCGCTGCCCACATCGCAGGCAATAGCAAGACCGCCAATTTCATTTGCAATGGTTTGGGCGGCCTCCGGATTGATGTCGACCACGAAAACCATTGCGCCTTCGGCTGCAAATTTCCGGGCAATTCCAGCCCCGAAACCAGAGCCGCCCCCGGTGACAATCGCCGTCTTATTGGCCAGCCGCATGTTTCCCCTCCACATATTGTTGCTGCCAGCGTAGAGATGCTGCTCTGCGCTGCAATCCCTTTTTCAGACGGCCTGCTTGAGCTGGGGCAGTTGCGGGGCCGCCGCGATCAAAGCTTGTGTGTAAGGATGCTTGGGCTGGGTCAAAACAGTCTCTGTTTCGCCCTGTTCCACGATTTTTCCCGCCTGCATCACCAAGACCCGATCTGTCACAGTCCGCACGACCGACAGGTCATGGCTGATAAACAGATAGGCCAGAGGGCGCTTGCGGCACAGGTCAGCGATCAGGTCCAGCACCTGCGCCCTTACCGAGACATCCAGTGCCGATACTGCTTCGTCAAAGATGATGAGTTCGGGTTCGATAATCAGGGCGCGGGCAATCGCGATCCGCTGCCGCTGTCCGCCGGAAAATTCGTGGATGTACTTGCCTGCGTCATCCGGCGAAAGCCCCACATCAGTCAGCGCCTTAGCGATGGCATCGGTGCGCGCTTGGCCTGTTGGCGGGGTTTCCAGAAGGTGGAAAGGTTCGGTAATAAGCCGGTCAACGCGGTGGCGCGGGTTGAAGCTGCTGTAGGGGTCTTGGAACACGACTTGCATCTTGCGCCGCACGGCCAGGTTGGGCTTTTTGCCGGTGAAAACGGGCGCGCCATCAAGCGTGATTTCGCCGCTCTGTACGTCCTCCAGACCCAAAATAGCCCTTGTTAGGGTCGATTTGCCCGAACCGCTTTCACCCACCAGCCCCACCCGTTCGCCGTGGTCGATATAGAAGGATACATCATCGAGGGCGCGGAATGTGGGGCGCGGCCCGAGCAGGGTTTTGCGCGGCAAGGGATAGTCGCGGGTGATATGTTTTGCGGACAGAAGTTGTACAGAACCTGTATGTACAGGCAGTTGTACAAGATGGCTGGATGCCGCGAACAAAGCCTTGGTGTAAGGGTGCTGCATATTGGTCAGCAGGTCTTGGGTTGCGCCCACTTCGACCACGCGTCCTTTTTGCATCACGACGATCTTGTCGGCAATCTCGGCCACAACTGCCAGATCATGGGTGATGATGAGCAGCCCCATCCCGAATTCGCGCACCAGCCCCCGCAGCAGCTCCAGAATGCGGGCTTGGGTGGTCACGTCAAGCGCGGTGGTCGGTTCATCCGCGATCAGCAATTTGGGGCGCAGCGCTATGGCCATGGCGATGACGACACGCTGGCGCTGCCCGCCGGAAAGTTCATGCGGATAGCGACTGGGCGGGACTTTCAGGCCGACCCGTTCCAGCATGGCCGCTGCCCGTTTATTGGCTTCGGCCTTTGTCGTTTTTTCGTGGATCAGGATCGTTTCGGCCACTTGTGCGCCAATCGTCTGGACAGGGTTGAGGGCTGTCATCGGTTCCTGAAAGACCATGCCAACCGTCTTGCCGCGGATCTTGCAAAGCGCGGGTTCGGGCGTTTGCAGGATGTCGTGCCCGTCGAGTATGATCTGGCCTTTGGCCTTTGCTCCGCGCGGCAAAAGCCCCATGACCGCCAGCGCCGTCATGGATTTGCCCGACCCGCTTTCGCCCGTGATCGCCACGATCTCTCCGGCCCGCATGTCCAGATCAATGTCATGCAGGATGGCCGCATCGCCGATAGAGACCGACAGCGCCTTGATCGCGAGCAAGCTCATGTGCGGACCACCCTGATCCGCGGATCAAGCCAGTCGCGCAGACCGTCGCCCATCAGGTTTAGCCCCAGTACCATCAGCAGGATCGCAAAACCCGGGACCAAAGCGGTGTGTGGCGCGATGCTGACCAAGGTTTGCGCGTCTGCCAGCATCCGCCCCCAACTGGCGGTGGGTGGTTGCGCCCCAAGGCCGATGTAGGAGAGTGCGGCCTCGGCCAGAATGCCAAGGCTGAACTGGATGGTACCCTGCACGATCATCAGGTTGGTGATATTGGGCAGGATATGTTCGATGGATATCCGCGCCGCCGATTTCCCGCAGACGCGGGCGGCAAGGATAAAGTCACGTTCCCACAGGGGCAGGGCCGCGCCGCGTGTCAGGCGTGCAAAGACAGGAATGTTGAAGATGCCGATGGCGATGATTGCGTTCACCGCAGAGGCCCCGAAGACTGCCGTGATCAGGATGGCGATCACCAGCGAGGGAAAGGCAAAGACCAGATCATTCCCGCGCATGATCAATTCGTCCAGCAGCGACCCGTGCCGCGCTGCCGCCAGCAGGCCCAGCGGGATGCCCAGCCCCATACCGATCCCGACAGCGACCAGAGCCACGGCAATCGAAGTGCGCGCGCCCATCATGATCATCGACAGGATATCCCGCCCGAAATGGTCGGTCCCCAGAAGATGCGCTGCATTGGGCGTTTGCAGTTTGCCCGGGATATCAAGGGTTTCGATATCGTAAGGGGTCCACAGGAAGGAGATCGCGGCGAGGGCGATAAACAGCGTGGTGAGTGCCGCACCGATGATCAGATTGCGGCTCATGACTTGGTTCGCAGCCGTGGATCGACGGCGGCATAGGCCAGATCGACAAGGAAGTTTACGACAATCACGACAAAGACCAGCAGCATCACAACGCTTTCCACGACGATCAGATCGCGCGCGCTGATGGATTGAAAGATCAACCGCCCAAGACCCGGCAGAAAGAACACCTGTTCAATGATAATCCCGCCGGCAAGCAGGAACGAAAACTGTAGGCCGATGATGGTCAGCACAGGGATCAACGCATTGCGTACAGCGTGCCGCCAAAGTGCTTGGCGTTGGGTTAGCCCTTTGGCACGGGCGGTGCGGATGAAATCCTCGCCCAGCATATCCAGCAGGGATGACCGCATGACCCGTGCAAGGATCGCCGCTTGCGGTAGGGCCAGTGCAATCGCGGGAAGTGTCAGGGATTTGATGGCTTGGAACGGGTTATCCCAGCCCGGAAAGCCCCCCGCCGAAAACCAGCGCAGGTTGATGGCAAAGATCAGCACGAGGATCATCGCGAACCAGAAATTCGGGATCGCGACGCCCAGTTGGGTGGCCCCCATGATGGCGGTGTCGCCTGCGCCGCCACGTCTGCTGGCTGCATAGATGCCCGCCGGAAAAGCGATGAGAGTAGAAAGCGCCAGCGCATAGATCGCCAGCGGCAGCGAGACCCAGATGCGGTCCGCGATCAGGTCTGACACGGGGGTTTTATAAGTCCATGATGTGCCGAAATCCCCTTGCAGCATGCCCGCGACCCAAGCGAAATAGCGCTGTATGACTGGCTGATCGAGCCCCATTTCCGCCCGCAAAGCGGCAATTGTATCAGGGCGGGCATTCACGCCAAGCATAAAGGCAGCGGGATCGCCGGGGATCACTTCGATCACGGCGAAAATGACGATGGAGGCGACGATGAGGCTGATCACCAGCGAAGTCAGCCGTCCAGCGGCAAAGCGGATCATGGGTGATCCTCTTCCAAGGCGGGGGCGAAGTTGATTTCGCCTTTGGGGGCGGTGCCGTTGAGGGCGATGAAAAGGATGTATTTGGGGTTGAGCCCGCTATAAGTCAGCGCATGCTCATTCGTGAAACCCATCGGACGGTAGACGTCAGGATTCCCAGTCAGGACGCACCCCGCCGCTCCCTTTTTTCGCAGCATATCTAGGCCGGTTTGCACCAGCTTTGTACCTATTCCCTGTCTTTGCATATCGGCCCTGACCGAGATTGGCCCTAGCCCGTACCAGTCCCCCTTGGCCTTCCTGATTTTGGCTGGAGAAAACGCGACATGACCGATGATCTCGTCCTGTTCAGCCACCAAAGACAGTGTCAAATCACCCGCTTTGCGCAGCTGGTCGATGATATCCGGCTCACTGCCGTCGCTGAAAGACATCGGCGCGAATGCATCCCGCGTCAGGTCACGGATCGCTTTGTGGTCTTGAGGCGACTCAGGGCGGATCAGCATGACAATGACCCCGGTGGGTCGTGACGCACCGGGGCCATATGCTTAGTTGCCCCAGCTGACGCCGGTGAGATCGACAGCAGCGGTGGGCTGGTTGACCCAAAGCCCTTCGATCCCCGCCTTGGCGACCGTCGCGACAGCCAGTTCAAAGAGGTAACCGTTGACGTAATCCTCGGAAATGATGGTCTGGGCTTGGGCCAAAAGCGCGCTGCGTCCGGCGGGGTCGGTTGTGGCGTTCAGTTCTTCCATGACAGCCTGAAACGCGGGGTTGTCGTATTGGAAATAGTAGTCGGGGTTGGCGTAGATGTTGATATCCATCGGTTCGGTATGGCTGACAATCGACAGGCCAAAATCCTTGTTGGTAAAGACCTCTTCGATCCACTGCGCCCATTCGAGGTTGGTGATCTCGGTCTCGATGCCCACCGCACGCAACTGGCTGGCGATAATCTCGCCGCCGCGCCGTGCGTAAGATGGCGGTGGCAGTTTCAGCGTGGTGGTGAAACCGTCGGGGAACCCGGCCTCGGCCAGCAGGCTGCGGGACAGGTCGGGGTCGTATTGCGAATTGGCCAGCAGATCGACGTAATCAGGGTTGTGCGGGGCAAAATGCGTACCGATGGGGGTGCCATAGCCGAACATTGCGCCATCTATGATTGCCTGGCGGTCGATCGCATGGGCCACGGCCTTGCGGACCAGCAGATTGTCGAAGGGCGGCATCTTGTTGTTGGTGGACAGGATGGTTTCACCTTCGGTATTGCCGACGAGAACCTGAAAACGCGGATCAGCCTCGAACTGGGGCAGGTTTTCAGGGGCAGGGAAGCCGACAAAGACATCGACGTCTTCGGCCATCACAGCGGCAAAGGCGGCAGTCGGGTCAGAGATGAAACGGAAGGTCGCACTGGCTAGTGCAGGCGCGGGGCCCCAGTAAGCATCGTTGCGGGTCAGTTCCAGACGGTCACCCTGCACCCAGTCGGCAAAGGTAAATGGGCCGGTGCCGATGGGGTTGGAGGCGATATTCTCGATGCTTTCAGGGGCGACGATCACCGCATCCCCCCATGCCATGTTGAACAGGAAGCTGCCGTTGGGTTGGTCGAGTGTGACCTGCACGGTCAGCGGGTCGATGACGGTGACATCGGTGATGCCTGCGAAAAGGCCCTTTTGCGCATTGGTGCTGTCCTCGGCGCGGGCGCGGTCAAGGCTGAATTTGACGTCTTCAGCATCCATTGTGGTGCCGTCGTGGAAGGTGACGCCAGCGGCAAGGTTGAAGGTGTAAACGAGGCCATCGTCCGAGATATCCCAGCTTTGAGCGAGGCCACGAATGATCGCGCCGTCTGCATCAAACCGGGTAAGGCCCTCAAAAACATTGGCGTAAAGCACAGAGTCAATCGCCTGCGCCGCCCCGCCTGTGGGGTCGAGGTTCGGCGGCTCGAACTGGATTGCGACGGTGATGCTGTCCTGCGCAAGTGCAGCGGACGCGCAAAGAACGATAGCGGTTGATGCGGCAAGGCGTTTGAAATGGTGCATGATGACCCCCTGTTGTTGGGTGACAGTGTTCACTGAAGCGGCGGCGCAAATCAAGTGCTGGCGGTGATTGGGGTGCGGGGTAGGGAATGCTCGGATAAGCTGAAGGGGGGAGGCGCGATGATGGTGATGATGCATCAGCGCCGAACAAGAGTGCCGTACGTGAAGTCCAGCAAGACGTCATTGGCGGTAATCCGGTAGAGGTCGGTGGCCATTGCCTGCTGAGGCTATCGAGATTGGTCTAGACCGACAATATTCGGCGATGAATTCAGGTAACTCTTCTTTTCAAATTTGCTAGTTTGGATCGCGCAGACTCCAAAGCTTCGATTAATTCATCTAGACTAACCAACTTCTGTTCATCATATTTTGAGTAAATGTAGTTATCCCAAGAGCAGGGATCCTTCGAAAAAATGGCAACGTCCAAGTTCCCAATTTCTCGTTCCTCACTGACAACAATAGCAAAGTTGTCGAGGACCTCTATCTCCGCAAATAGCTCGTCGTAGTCTGGTGCAGACTGGACACCAATCTTGAATTTCTTTGACATTTAAGTCTACCTTCAACTCTCTGGCTCTCTAAATCCTTTAAAGCTACCATCTGGGTTCCATTGAGCACCGCGACCATCTGGATGCCAGCAAGCGTAGGATGGGTGCTTGCGCCCATGTTAGAACCCAGAGGGAACATTCCACCAGCAGAAGCAGAGCAAGCGTAGCACCCATGCTTAGC
>NZ_JANQTS010000123.1 GCF_030731595.1 Yoonia sp. | reverse complement strand
TTACCGCTGGACCGTGCAAACATTGACGATTCCACGCTGCGCAAATCTGATGCGCCGTGAAAAGGCGTCCGATCAGCCGAGCCCAAAGTCATCCCGGAAGCGGTCGATCTGATGCATGCGCTCATGCAGGATGGTCACGATCCCGATGTCGCCATTCGATAGATGACGCCAGTAGACGAAATGACGCTCGTATCGAAAGAAGAACCCTTCAACACCAAACTCGGCTGGGATCGGTTTCGACGCGACACCGTGTGCTGCGATCTTGTCGAAGGCGGCGAACAGGCCGGTGATGTATTTCTCGGCCTGATCATCTCCCCACCTGTCACGGGTGTAGCGGTAGATGTCATCGAGGCGGTGGGACGCCCCTTCCTGGATTCGAATGGCGGGCATCGGATCAGGCCCTGTTCCGCGCAATCACCTCGGCTGCCGTCAGCGGCTGATACGTCTCCTCGGGCGCTGCGAACGCGTGGGTCAGCTCGCCCTTCAGCCGGTTGAAGGCTTCCTGCTCCGCCCTCTCCTTGTCACGCCGGATCAGGTCACGGATGTACTCGCTGACGTTCTCATAGGACCCGTCATCGCCTACATTGGCCGACACGAAGTCACTCAGTGCTCCACCAAGGCGGACGGTCATCGTGGTCGTTCGGGACATGGCACGGCACCTCTCATCTCGCCTGTATTCAATATAACCAAAAACGCACACAAAACAAGAGTGAGCTGCACCCTGCTCCTGCCGATCATCGTTCGCCCCTCAATCGTCTGCCTCCTCGACAATGTGGCGGCCCGCAAGTGCAAGAACAACATAGAGCACAGCATCCGAATGCCGCGCGAGGGCGATCAGATGGTCGCCGCTCGGCCCCCGCTCGCCCGAGAACCAGTACTTCACGGTGCGTTCGCTGGCACCCGTCCAGCGCATGGCCATTTTGATTGCCCTGTGTGTGTCGTCCAACTCTTCGTGCAGAGCCATCGCTATGGCGGTTCGATAATCGGTTGGTTCTTCGACCAGGTGCACAAATGTGCCCATTTTCGGCACAACTGTGCCCATCTTCACGCGCATTTTCACGTCCTTCTTCGTTAAACAATTGAAGAACCATGAAAACGGCGGGAGTCGATTTTGTCCGTTGCGGGTCATTGGACCGCGCTTGACGGACACTACTGATTTTAGGAGCGCAGTAATGAATTGGAATTTGAAAAATGACTGCCGGGCAAACGGAAAGACCTTGCCCGTTTCAGGAAACGACTTTCCAGACGCGCTTGTGTCAGATGGAAAAATAGAAACCAAACAAGGCTGAAAAGGAAAACCCGATTTGAATAACGGTCGATACAACAGCGAGGACAAAGGCGACGAGGCCGGACTGGATATCCCAGCCGTCGCCTATGTGCGGATGTCGACCGATCACCAGAAGTACTCGACTGAGAACCAACTCGACATCATTCGGGATTACGCCACCGCCCGGGGCCTGCAGATCCTGCGCGTCTTCGAGGACTCCGGTCGGTCCGGGTTGCGGTTGGACGGCCGCGAGGCGCTGCAGAACCTGATGGCCGAGGTCCGAACCGGCCAAGCGGATTTCAAGGCCATTCTGGTCTATGACGTCAGCCGCTGGGGCCGGTTTCAGGATGCTGATGAAGGGGCCTACCACGAGCATGTCTGCTCTCGTGCCGGGATCCGGGTCCACTATTGCGGCGAGCAGTTCGAAAACGACGGCAGCATCGGCTCCAACCTTCTGAAAACCGTCAAGCGGGTGATGGCGGGCGAATACAGCCGCGAGCTTTCGGTAAAGGTTTTCGCGGGGCAATGCCGCTTGGTAGTGCTTGGATACCGCCAAGGCGGTGCGGCTGGATACGGGTTGCGCCGGGTACTGATCGACGAACACGGCAACCCGAAGGGTGCCTTGTCCCGCGGCCAACAGAAGAGTTTTCAGACCGACCGTGTCGTTCTCGTTCCGGGCCCTGAGCAGGAACAGGATGTCGTGCGCCGCATGTACCGAATGTTCGTCGAGGATGGCCGCTCGGAGCGTGAGATTGCGGAAACCCTGAATGCCGAGGGGCATCTGACGGATCTTGAGCGGCCATGGTCCCGGGCATCGGTGCACCAGGTCCTGACCAACGAAAAATACATCGGCAACAACGTCTACAACAAGGTGTCCTTCAAGCTGAAGCACAAGCGAGTGGTGAACCC
>NZ_JANQTS010000122.1:388-2186 GCF_030731595.1 Yoonia sp. | reverse complement strand
GCAAAAGGGAGCCACTGCCCGCCACGCCATTTATGGCGGGCAGTGGCGGCGGTTGGATCGCAAACAGCTTGGTCTACCGGGACCGTTGAGAAGTATGATCAACCGCCGTCTTCACCACAGGGCCTGAACGGATACGCGTGTGACAATCCACGCATGACAAGCATAGGACATGGCGAAGATGACTGAATATACCATCGGTGTAGACATTTCAAAATCCCATCTGGATGTCTTCCGGCTGGAAGATGATGAGGCGCAGCGCTTCGATAATTCGGCGGCGGGATTTCGATCGCTGAAAAAATGGCTGGGCACGGCAGCAGCGGCACGGATCGTGTTCGAACCGACGGGGCCCTATCATAAGGCGTTCGAGACGGCGCTCGGCGAGACGTTCCCCTTGGTCAAGGTGAACCCGCTCCAGGCACGCCGGTTTGCTGAGGCGTATGGCACCCGTGCCAAAACCGATGCCGTAGATGCTCAGATGTTGGCCCGGATGGGGGCTGCGTTCAACCTTGAGCCTCAAGCACCTTGTTCTAAGGAAACTCTTGTTCTCAGGGATTTACACGTTGCCCGTGCCGGGCTGATCAAGGACCGCACGCGACTGCGCAACCGTGCCCAGACCCAAGATATTCCTCTCTTGAAACGCCAAACCAAGGCGCGGCTCACGCAGGTAGAACGTCAGATTGCCGAGCTGGACGCTGAAATTGCTGCGCTGATTCAGGCGCATGGGGCCACTGCACGCAACCGCGATATTCTCTGCTCAATGCCTGGGATCGGTGCAGTCACGGCCGCCGCAATGCTGACCCTGTTGCCCGAGATAGGTACGTTGCAGCGCAAACAGGTGGCCAGCCTGACCGGTCTTGCACCCATCACCCGACAATCCGGTCAATGGCAGGGAAAGTCATTCATCGGAGGCGGACGCAAACCTCTGCGCGACGCCCTTTACATGCCCGCACTGGTCGCTATGCGGTTCAACCCGGATCTCAAGGCCAAATATGATGCCCTCCGAACAGTCGGAAAACCCGCAAAGGTCGCCATCGTCGTCGTCATGCGTAAGCTCATCGAAATGGCAAACGCGCTGGTCAAAGCTGATCGGATGTGGGCGCCAAAAACCGCTTGATCAAGACGGATACTTCTCTCCGGCATAGCCGCCATCCGCGAACAGATGTGTCAGGGTGGGAAAGCTTTCAAAGGCCTGCATGATGACGCCCGGCGCGCCGTCGCGGTCCTGGATATCGGCGGTGTGCGTGACCAGCCCAAGCAGGTTGCCGTCCGTGTCGGTCACGATATGCCGCTTGCGCCCCTTTGTTTTCTTGCCCGCATCATATCCGCGCGGCCCGCCGCTTTCCGTGGTCTTGACCGATTGGCTGTCGATGATTCCGGCAGTCGGGACCAAGTCCCGGCCAGCCAGCACGCGGGAGGCTCCGACCAATGCCTCGTTCAGAATGTCGAGCAGGCCGCTGTTTCGAAGCATGTAGAAGTAGTATTGCACCGTTGTGAACGGCGGGAAATCCTTGGGCAGCATCGCCCATTGGCACCCGGTCGCGGCCATGTACTGGATCGCGTCCCAAACGGTGCGCAGATCGGTTTTGCGCGGTCGGCCAACTTTCGAGACCGGTGGCATGCAGGGTGCAACCAATGCCCATTCCGCATCGGTACTGTCGCTTGCATAACGTTGGCCGCGTCGGTCATAGTTCGGGCGAGTGATTTCTGTCCAAGGCATGATTTTCTCCAGGTTTCGCAACCACAGAGAATCACAACTTGCGGAAATCACTCAACTTAGTTTTCGGTTGGGCTCTTAGAG
>NZ_JANQTS010000122.1:0-378 GCF_030731595.1 Yoonia sp. | reverse complement strand
TACAAAAGCGCAATCGGAAAAGTGAACATCGGTTTTCCGATCAAATTGCGCGCACTACAAAAGCGCAATCGGAAAAGTGAACATCGGTTTTCCGGTCAAATTGCGCGAAAAACCCTAGACCCGCTCCAGCGCAATCGCGATGCCTTGCCCGACGCCGACGCACATGGTCGCCAAAGCATAGCGCGCATCTCCTGCCGCCATATCCAACGCGGCAGACCCGGTGATACGTGCGCCCGACATGCCAAGGGGATGGCCCAGCGCGATGGCTCCGCCGTTGGGGTTGATGTGGGGCGCATCCTCGGCCAGCCCCAGTTGACGCAGCACCGCAAGACCCTGCGCGGCAAAGGCTTCGTTCAGCTCAACCACGCCAAAATCCTG
>NZ_JANQTS010000121.1 GCF_030731595.1 Yoonia sp. | reverse complement strand
CGGATGATGGAGGTCGACGGCCAGACGCCCGAGACGATCGCAAAGACCTTCGGCACCACGGTGGCCGCCGTGAAAGGCCGGTTGCGCTATGGCCTGATCCACCCCGACATCCGCGCCGCGGCCCGGGGCAAGGTGATCACGCTCGACACGATGAAGGCCTTCGCCGAGCACCCGAGCCAGGAGGCGCAGCGCGAGGTCTTCGAGGCGCTCACGAAGGACGGCGGCTATCTGCAGGCCTACACGGTCCGTCAGGCGCTCAAATCCCGCGGTGTGCAGGTCAGCGATGATATCGGGGCTTTCGTGCGCGCGGACTACGAGGCCCGCGGCGGCGCCGTCGCGGCTGACCTTCTGGAAGAGCATTCCGTGCTGGAGGATGCAGCGCTGGTCGAAACCATCCTGCTCGAGAAGCTCGGTGCCGCCGCCGAAGAGGCCCGCATAAAGCTGGGCTTTGCCTGGGCCGATGCGATGGTGCGCTATGATTACGCGACCATGGCCGACTACGGCCGCGTCTATCCCGGCCCGATCGAGCCCGATGAGGCTGCGCAAAAGCGCATCGATGAGATCACCGCCGAGCTTGAGAAATTGCAGCTCGAGATGGAGGATGAGGGGCTCGAGGACGGTGCCTACAATGCCCTTTACGACCGCGTCGACGCTCTGGAAGAGGAAGCGCGCGATCTGCAGGAGGCCTACAGCGCCGAGGACCTCGCACGGTCTGGGGTGATCGCCTCGTGGCAGGGTGGGCAGATCACGCTCCATGTTGGTCTCGTCCGCCCGGAAGACACCGTCAAAGAGGAGGGCGCGCGCGGCTCCTCGGCCAACCCGACCGGGGAGGAGGCCCCGGACGCCGGCGAAATCACCTATCCAGCCTCACTGGCTGAGGACCTCAAGACCGAGCGGGCCATGGCCCTTGGCGCCGCGATGGCGCTGCATCCGGAGGCCACGCTCGATCTGACGCTCTTCAAGCTGGTCAGTGACGTTCTGGCCAGCGGCATGAGTGTCACGCAGGCGATCAAGATCGATGCCCGCAAGGAATACCGCAGCCATGCCAAGATGGACGAGATCGACGAGACCTCGCTCGAGCAGGTGGCGGCGGCGCATGATGCGCTTGACCTTTCGTGGCTCGATGACACCCGCGCGCCCGCCGATCAGTTCGCGGCGTTTCGCGCGCTGGAGGCCGGCGAGAAGGCCAAGCTCGTCGCCTTTGCAACCGCCAGCACCACGCAGTCCTGCTTCGCGCGGGACCGCCAGCGCGACAGCCTGATGCATGCGTTCGAGATCGAGATCATGCCCGACATCCGCGCCCACTGGACGCCGAATGCGGCGCTCTTCAACCGCTTCAAGAAGGCCTGGCTCCTGAAGATCCTCGGCGAGGATCTGGGTCTCGCCCAGGAGGCGGTGACGCTGGCCTCGTCGAGCAAGAAGGAGATCGTCGCCTTCTGCGACAAGCTCTTCGCCGAGCCCTTCGCCACGCTCACGGACGCGCAGCGCGCTGCCGTGGCCGCCTGGTGCCCGCCGATGATGCAGACCGCCGGTATCGCCTTTGATGAGGCGGAGCCCACTGCGGAAACCCCGGAGCCTGACAGCGAGGTCGCGCAAGCGGCCTGAGCCATCACGCGACCCGCGCGTGGACCACGCCGCCCGCGCGGGTCGACCCTTTCCCACCTCGAACAGAAAGACATCCCTCTGGCTATTCTCAAGTTCTCTGCCTCTGCGGTCGCGGCGCAAATCGCCCATGCGCGCGCCTGCAAAACCTTCCTGCCCAACTGGAACGGGCCCGTGGACAGGCCCGCCCTGATCCTCATCGTCGGCAATGGTGTGCATCTGCGCTCAAACGGCATCGATGGCACGACCACCCGTATCGTCACCACCGAACAGGCCGATCCCTCCTTCGCCTTCGCCGACGGCATGAACCCGTTTCGGGATACCGACTGGATGGCGCAGCGCCGCATGGCGTTTCGCGATCTGACCGGCCAGTTCTACACCGACATCCTGGATGACGTGCAGGTGCTCATCGACCGGGGGCGGGGGGCGATCCGGCTCGCCACCGATGGCCACAGCATCCGCGTCTTCGTGCGCCGGGCCTCGGATTATCTCATCGGCGGAACCTACGAGGTGCCCTCGGGCCTCGGCGGCACCTTCCGGGTCATCCTCAAGGATGCCTGCGACACCTTCGCGATCGTGCAGAACTGCGGCAATT
>NZ_JANQTS010000120.1 GCF_030731595.1 Yoonia sp. | reverse complement strand
CCTTCGGAGTAGGACTGGCTGTTGCAGGGCTTGTCTATCTGGTCGGGAGCGGCCTGCGGTTCTTTGCGCCTGGCCTGTCTTCTGCTTTCGCACCGGCATATGCGATCACGATACTTGCAGAGGTGGCGTTCTGCCTGCGATTGCTTCTACAACGCAATCCAGTTTGAAGCGGCTTCCCTGACCAAAAACTCTGTGCGGGATGCGAACGACAGGTATGCAGTAGCCGCGGCGCAGCATCTGAATGATGTGTGAAAGTCGGCTTTGGGCCGTCCGTGAAGACGGCCCAGACATTTAGATCTCGATAGCTTCGGCGATAGCCAGCGCATCTTCAAGCTCAACGCCAAGGTATCTGACAGTGCTGTCCATCTTGGTATGGCCCAACAGCAGTTGGACTGCCCGCAGGTTGCCCGTCTTCTTGTAGATTTGGGTCACCTTGGTGCGCCGCATCGAGTGCGTGCCGTAGGCGCTGGCCTCCAAGCCAATGGATGTCACCCATTCACGGACAATCCGTGCGTACTGACGAGTCGAGATATGAAGCCGTTCGTGAAAGCGCCCAGGCCAAAGGTATTCGGATCCGACCATCAGCGGTTCCCGCATCCACCTTGCGAGCGATGCACGTGTGCCTTCAGAGATTTCGAAGCGCACAGGTTTCTGGGTCTTGCTCTGCAGAACCGACGCGCGTTCCTTGATTTGGCCTGACGCCATGACATCGACCACCTTCATCTTCACCAGATCGCAGCCGCGCAGCTTGCTGTCGATGGCAAGATTGAAAAGGGCCAGATCACGATGGTTCTCGGCTAGCTCCAGCCGCACTCTGATCGCCCAGACGTGTTTGGGCTTGAGCGGCCTTTTCTGGCCGACGATCCGGCCTTTGTTCCAGGCTGGGCGCTGTGCGCGAATGGCGGGTAAGTTTGGTGTTTCCATGATGGATCCTCCGATCCACCACGCCCTCCCACATCGACAACCCGACGTTGACAAGGCATCATATCACATGATGCTGCGTTGCATCCGAGGTCGGCTTCGAGCCCAGAGTTAGTAATGCTGTATGGCCGACCAACGACTGCTAATAATGTCTTGGACATTCATTGGAACCGAAGACAAATCTTGCATTGAGGACATAATGATCAGTGAAGAAATTTCAGCGTCAGGGCCAGAAGGTATACTGGCGGGCACCCTAACTCTGCCAGATCAGCACGTAGAATTAGATGATAATACACCTGTAGCCATCATCGTCCCGGGATCTGGACCGACAGACCGCGATGGCAATTCGCCGCTCGGAATTTCGGCAAATACCTACCGGTTGCTGTGTGAGGCTTTGGCGGAAAAAGGTGTACCCACGGTACGGTTCGACAAACGTGGTATGTTCGGATCAATGAGCGCTGCTGCGGACGCCAATGATGTTACCATTGAATCTTACGGAGACGATCTGCTGGCTTGGATAGATACGATCAGATCCAGATTGCCCAGAAAAGATGGGCTTCTACGCCGTGTCGTTCCCATTGGCCATAGTGAAGGCGGGCTTGTGGTGCTTGCGGCCGCCAATCGCATTGAGCGCCCCTATAAAATGGTTTTGATTGCCTGCCCCGGCCGTCCCTTATCAGATGTGTTGAAAGAGCAGCTACACGCGAATGTCGATGATGCCGGAATTCTTGCCCAAGCGAATGCTGCACTTTGCTCCCTCCAAAACGGCAAAAATGTCGCCACCAGCGGCCTTGATCCTGAGCTTGCGCCGCTTTTCTCAAGCGCTGTTCAACCTTTTCTGATCGACCTCTTTAAGTACGATCCTGCAGCTTTGATGCGTAAAAACAAATTGCCCACACTTGTTCTACAAGGATCGCGCGACCTGCAGGTAACCGTGAAGGATGCTGCGGTGTTGGTTGGTGGTTCTGAGACTGCATTGCTTACACTGATGCCTAACATAAACCATGTGATGAAACATGTTGCCGAAGATACTCGCGAAGCCAATATTTCGACCTACAGCAATGGAAGTCTACCAATTGCTCCAATCGTGATTGAGGCGATTTCGGCATTTTTGGCCTCATCGTAGATTGAAACCCGCACCAACTGCTGAAAGATGAGCCATTCGCGCAGCCGCAGCGAACGGCAACTCCGTCCCGCTTAACCGTCATAGGTGCGCGTCGCAGCCAACGTCCGGTTCGAGCCCATATTGAGGGATGCCGCGTCGCTAACGAATGTCCGGTGTTTGGCCTTTT
>NZ_JANQTS010000119.1 GCF_030731595.1 Yoonia sp. | reverse complement strand
CTTCAGCGTGAGGGCGTCTTTCGTGAAATGAAGCTCAAGCAGCATTTCGAAAAGCCTTCCGTACGCAAAGCGCGTGAGAAAGCAGAAGCGATCCGCCGTCAGCGTAAACTGGCGCGGAAAAAGCTCCAGCGCGAAGGTATGCTTTAAGCAAACCTCCGACGTAACGAAGATAGGCCCCGTCCGAGCAATCAGGCGGGGCTTTGTTTTTGGTGCTATGGGGCAGTCATCGCGCGCAGGACCGAGACGCGCTTGTCCGAAATGCAGGGGCGGGCTGTTTTTGACTTCTGCAGGCTGGCCGCCAGTTCGGGAAACAACCCCGCGATCTCTGCTTGGGTCTCTGCGCTTTCCTCTTCGGCCAGCCCCGGCAGATAGCTTTCTGTCGGCAGGCCATTCGTCCAGACGATCTCGTGTCGCGCAAACATGAGGTGATAATAGACAATATCGGCACAACGATTGTCGACCAAGACCGAAGCATCATTGATCAGCTTCACGACAGGGACAAGGACCTCTTCCTCACCAAAAAGCAACTCGGCCTGCCAGCCCGACACGAGGATGCGGTGTTGTGGCGACAGATGTAGGTCCTGGGCGGGCAGGCCCGCGCCCATTGCATTACGCTTCACCAGTACAGGCCGGAACTTGGGGTTGGTCTCAAGAGCGACCGATGGCAACCGTGCAACTCCAATCCATTTGATCTGCTGGGCACCGTTGTCCATCGTGCTAACCCAGTCGCCAACTTCCAGATCTTCGATCAACCGCTGTCCATCGGGCGTCTGGACCATTGTCCCTGCGGTAAAGCATGGCGGAGCTGCAAGGCTCACATAAGGGTCGATTGGGCCTTCTTGGGTGTTCGACACCGTCAAGACCACGCCAGTGGGTGGAAAACCGTTGCCGGTGTCCACGAAGACCAACCCTTCGACCGTTGCATAGCTTTGTTGTCCGGGTACAGGTTCTCTGATGTTGAATGCCAGCACCCGATAGACGGTGCCGGTGGGATCAGTCAGGTCAAAGCTGAACTCTGCTTCGACAATGCTGCCACCAAGATAGGTCTCTCCATCCAGCGTTTGATTGCCAACCAGAACTTGGCTTGTGTCGTTATCTGCGAAGTCGGCGTCATTGTCGTCAATCAGAATGGCCTGCCAGTTGTTGGTGTTCAACGTGATGGTAGCACCATCCAAATGCGAACCGTCGCCTTGAGTTACGCCGGATAGACCCCCCGTACTGCTGCCTACGACGGTGATATCGCTTTCCCCCAAAACATAGATCGTTTGCTCTGGCAAAGTGCTGGGTCCTCTATTTCGTCATAATCTTTAACATGCACTTTCACAGGCCAAAAGTTAGCCAAAAAGGTATGCTTGCGGGCTGACTGAACCAGTTCAGTGCTGTTCCGGCACCAAAATCTCGCGTTTGCCCACATGGTTCGCCGAGCTTACGACGCCTTCTTCCTCCATTTGCTCAACAAGGCGTGCAGCCTTGTTATAGCCGATCGCCAGCTTGCGCTGGATGTAAGACGTCGAACACTTGCGGTCCTTGATCACGATGGCAACGGCGGTGTCATAAAGCGCATTGTCGCTGTCCGATCCGTCACCAAGGCCGAGTACCAGATCAATGCTGCTTTCAGTATCATCCGCTGGGCCTTCGATTACGCCGGACATATACTCTGGCGGACCAAAACCCTTGAGGTGGTTGACGATCTCTTCGACCTCTTCATCGCTTACAAACGGCCCGTGCACGCGCATGATCTTGGACCCGCCCGCCATGTAAAGCATGTCGCCCATCCCCAAAAGCTGCTCGGCCCCCATTTCACCAAGGATCGTGCGGCTGTCGATTTTAGACGTCACTTGGAAGGAAATCCGCGTGGGGAAGTTCGCCTTGATCGTCCCGGTGATCACATCCACCGAAGGGCGCTGTGTCGCCATGATCAGGTGGATGCCAGAGGCTCGGGCCATCTGCGCCAGTCGCTGAATGCAGGCTTCGATCTCTTTTCCGGCAACCATCATCAGGTCGGCCATCTCGTCGACGATGACGACGATATAGGGCAGAACTTCTGGCTGGAATTCCTCGGTTTCAAAGATTGGGTCGCCGGTTTCGTCGTCAAACCCTGTTTGGACCGTCCGGCTGAACATCTCGCCCTTGGCCAACGCATCCTTCACACGGCCATTAAAGCCATCAATGTTGCGCACGCCCATTTTGGACATCTTGCGATAGCGCTCTTCCATCTCGCCCACGA
>NZ_JANQTS010000118.1 GCF_030731595.1 Yoonia sp. | reverse complement strand
AGTGCGTCCCCCTCGACCAGCCCTTTGAAGTCGTTGGTCAGCATCGTGCCCCAGCCGAACGACACCCGCACCCGTCCGGCGAATTGCTGTTGCAGCGCGATGATCTTGTCCACGTCCAGCCCGTCCGAGAAGATCACCAGTTTGTCCCGTGGGTCCTCGCCCCGCGATTTCCACCAGTTGATCGCGGTTTCGGCCCCTGTCGCGGGGTCGCCGCTGTCGACCCTGATCCCGGTCCAGCCTGCCAGCCAGTCGGGCGCCCCTTCAAGGAACCCTTTGGTCCCGTAAGTGTCGGGCAGGATGATCCGCAGGTTGCCGTCGTGTTCCTCGTGCCAGTCCGCCAGCACGTCGTAGGGTGCTTGCCGCAGCGCTGCGTCGCTGTCGGCCAAGGCGGCATAGACCATGGGCAGTTCGTGGGCGTTGGTCCCGATCGCCTCGATCTCGCGCATCATGGCGATCCGGCAGTTGGAGGTGCCGGTGAAGTTGCGCCCCAACCCCTCCATCATCGCCTGCACGCACCAGTCCTGCCAAAGGTAGGAGTGCCGCCGCCGCGTCCCGAAATCGGCCAGTCGCAGGTCTTGGATGGGTTTGAGCTGGTCGACCTTTTCCCACAGTTTCGTCATCGCCCGCGCGTAGAGCACTTGCAGTTCGAATTTCCCCATGTCCTTGAGCACAGCACGGCTGCGCAATTCCATGATGACCGCCAGCGCAGGGATTTCCCACAGCATGACCTCGGGCCATGTCCCTTCGAAGGTCAGTTCATATTGCCCGTCGATCTTTTCCAGATGGTAGGGGGGCAGGGCCAGATTCTCGAACCACTCCATAAAGGCGGGGGTGAACATCTGCCGTTTGCCGTAGAAGGTATTGCCGCGCAGCCATGTGGATTCCCCGCGCGTCAGGCGGAGCGAGCGGATGTGGTCAAGCTGTTCGCGCAATTCGCCTTCGTCGACCAGATCGGCCAGCCGGATCGTCTTGGTCCGGTTGATCAGCGAAAAGGTCACTTGCGTGTCAGGGTGGTTGCGGAACACGGACTGGCACATCAGGAGCTTGTAAAAGTCCGTGTCGATGAGCGACCGCACAATGGGGTCGATCTTCCATTTGTGGTTCCAGACGCGGGTGGCGATATCGACCATGTTTCAAGTTCCCCCTTTTGGCCCTTCCGTGTTAGATCAAGAGGATGCAGGGGTGGCAAGGGGGCCGTTGAGATGGCTTTGGGATACGACTTTGACATGGTGCCGGTCACGCCAGAGGGTTTACCGGACCAGTTCGGCGATCTGGCGGCGACAGGGCTTGGCGCGCAAAAGGTCGCGATGTTTCGCGATCCAAAGACTGTGGCGGCCTTGGGTCGGGCGGATGAGACCGTGCGCACCTTCTTTGTCGAGAGCGGTTTTGCGATGCAGTCCTTCAACAGCGGTGCCCCTCCCGGCCGGTTTCCGATGCGGGACGAGGATGCGCGTGTCGGCGTGATCGAGAAACTTTCGGCGAACCTCGCGACCCATGATCTGAAGGGCGCGGATTGGGGCGGGTTTGATTTTCAGGCATTCATGCAGGCATTGTCTGTCGCGGAACCGGTTGAGGATTCGCTCCTTGCTCCGTTGCCGCAGACCCGCAAGGCGGACCCTGATATCTTGGCCGCGCGGATCGCTTCGCGAAAGCGTGAGGGGCGGCGCAGGATTGCTTTGAGTGGCCTCCTTTTGGGAATGATATTTCTGTTTTATGTCGCGAGCCAATTGATTGGGTGACCCAAGCCGCTTAGCGCGCGGGAGAAAGCCCCGTTTCGCATGACCACATTACCCTTTTCCGCCAAGGTTGTTGGCGCGGTCATATTGGCAATGGCCTTGATTGTCGGCAGCGATGCGGCGGCGACCTTGCTCACAGGTGCGGGTTTCCCGCAGGTTTTCGTGGCGTGGACCCGCTTTGCTTTGGCCGCTGCACTACTGGCCCCGTTCTGCGGCTTGGGTCGCACGGAGTTCACCCATTTCCTGAATTGGCGGCTTTATCTGCGGACGCTTTTGATTGTTGGCGGCATTGTCAGTCTTCTGACTGCCCTGAAGACCGAACCGATGGCCAATGTGTTCGGCGGATTTTTTGTGGGGCCAGTTGTGTCCTATTTCCTGTCAGCACTGTTGCTTGGGGAACGGATCACGCAGATCCGGACTATTCTTCTGCTTGTCAGTTTTATTGGGGTTCTTGTGGTCGTCAGACCGGGGTTCGGCATGACCACGGGTATGGGTTTTGCCATCCTGGCGGGATGTTTTCATGGGTCTTATCTGGTGGCGACCCGCTGGCTGGCGGGTGATTTCCGGCCAAGGTTCCTCCTGCTTTCACAATTGGTGATTGGTGCGGTCCTGCTTGCCCCCTTTGCGTGGGGACCGGTGCCCCAGATCAGCCTGTCCGTCTTTGGGCTGATCGCCATATCAGCCTTGGGTTCTGCCATGGGCAATCTACTGTTGGTTCTGGTCAACCGGACAACTCCGGCAGGCGTCATCGCCCCCCTGATTTATAGCCAGCTTTTAGCGGCGATGGTGATTGGCTGGCTCGTCTTTGGGCAATGGCCCGATGGGCTGAGCCTGATCGGTCTGCTGATTATCATGACCGCTGGCGTGTCTTCGGTCTGGTTTGCAGGCCGCGGGCGCTAGACCAAGATCACGCCGGCCGCAGTCATCCCCGCTTTCGCCGCATCCAATGATCCGTCAAGATCAATCGCGCGGCACAGCGCCATGTTGACAGTCACATCAAGACCCAGCTTTGCTGCATCAACCGCGGAATAATTCACGCAAAAATCGGTGGCCAACCCAACCAGCGTAAGCGTGTCGATACCACGTGTGCGCAAATACCCCTCGAGCCCTGTTGGCGTCACCTTGTCGTTCTCGAAGAACGCCGAATAGCTGTCGATCGCGGGGTTATAGCCCTTTCGGATAATCAGATCGGCACGGTCGGTCATCAGGTCCTTGTGAAATGCAGCGCCACTGGTTCCTTGAATGCAATGGTCTGGCCACAACACCTGCGGGCCATAAGGCATCTCTGTCATGCTCATCGGGGCGGCATTATGGGTCGAGGCGAAAGAGGAGTGCCCTGCCGGATGCCAGTCTTGCGTCAGGATCACAGCGCTGAAATCCGCCATCGCCGCGTTGATCCCCGCAACGATCGCATCACCGCCCGCAACGGCCAGCGCGCCGCCGGGGCAGAAATCATTCTGTACGTCGATGACAAGTAAGGCGTGGGTCATGGCGGTCTCCTTTTTGCGTGGCGACAGGGTATCGCCAAAATGCGCGCGCTGCGAGCGGATTTGCGGGGATTGACGCCCTGCACCCAATCGCTTACTCGCCCTCCTTTCCCAAGGACAAGAGGCAGAAATGGCGACCCTAGGTATCGACTTTGGCACCTCGAACACGGCAGCGGGTGTCTTGGCTGCGGGCCGTCCACATCTGATCACGGTTGAGCCGGGGCGCAAGACGCTGCCGACTTCTGTTTTCTTTGACTATGACCGCAAGGTCACGACATATGGATCAGTTGCCAACGCGGCGTTGATTGATGGCCGCGAGGGGCGGTTCATGCGGGCGCTCAAGTCAGTTCTGGGCACGCCCTTGATGCGCGAAAGACGCCAGATCGCTTACGCGCGGCTGACCTTGCTAGAGGTTGTGGCGCAATTCTTGCAGATGATCCGCGAACGGGCAGAGGCCGAGACAGGGCAAACCTATGACGTGGCCCTGTCGGGACGTCCGGTGCGGTTTCATTCCCTTGACCCGGTCCGCAACGCCCAAGCCGAAGTGGACCTGCGCGAGGCCTATCTGATCGCGGGCTACAAGGACGTGTCGTTCATGTATGAACCCGAAGCGGCCGCGCTTGCCTCTGGCCCTTTGGAGGCTGGTGCTTTGGGTCTGATTGTCGATATCGGCGGTGGTACCTCCGATTTCTCGATCTTTGAGCGTCAGGGCGACCGGACACGGATCATCGCCAGCCACGGCGTCCGGGTGGGTGGCACGGATTTTGACCGCGCGATCAGTATTACCGAGGTCATGCCGCTTTTGGGGCGCGGCGCAGAGGTCCGCAATGCCATCGGCGACGGGCGGCATACAGCGCCCAATGCGATTTTCAATGATCTGGCGACATGGCAGAAGATTCCTTTTGTTTATACCCCCGAAAACCGTCGCATGGCCGAGGATTTTGCCAAACTGGGGATTGATCCAGTCCCCTTTGCCCGCCTGGAAAGTGTGCTGGACATGGAGTTGGGACACGATATCGCCTTTGCGGTCGAAGCTGGCAAAATCCAGATCAACAAGCCTGATATCAGCGATGCGGGGATCGATCTACGCGTGATCGAGCGCAATTTGTGGGCGCGACTAACCAAGGCTGCAATGGCTGCGGTTTTGGCCGATCATGCCGCACAGATCAGGCAATGTGCGATTGAAACCCTTGCGATGGCCGATCTGGCACCGGACCGGATCAGCAAGATCGTTTTTGTCGGCGGCTCTAGCCTTTTGCATGTCATCGAGGATGAGATGACAGCCTTGTTCCCGCATGCCGCATTGGAACGGGCCGAGGCGTTCACGGCTGTCGCGGACGGTTTGGCGATTGCCGCCGCGCGTGACTTGCCCCTTTGAGCGGACGGGCGTATTTGACGCATATGTTTACCGTTGCTGCCCTCTATCACTTTACCCGTTTTGCTGACCCTGCGGCCTTGCAAGGGCCGTTGTTGGCGCTGTGCAAAGCGCGCGGGATTACCGGCACTCTGCTGCTGGCCGGCGAAGGGATCAACGGAACGATTGCGGGGGATCGCGCAGGGATTGATGCAGTTCTGGCGCATATCCGCGCCCTGCCCGGCTGCGCCGATCTGGAGTGGAAGGAAAGCACAGCCACGACACCGCCCTTTCATCGCATGAAAGTCCGGCTCAAACGCGAGATCGTGACTATGGGCCAACCCGATGTCGATCCGGTGGCGCGCGTTGGTCATTATGTGGAAGCGGCGGATTGGAACGATCTGATCAGCGCGCCCGATGTGGCGGTGATTGATACACGCAACGACTATGAGGTGGCGATTGGCACCTTTGACGGGGCGATTGACCCGCAGACCAAAAGCTTTGGTGAATTTCCCGCGTGGTGGGAGGAAAACAAGCACCGCTTTCATAACAAGCGGATTGCGATGTTCTGCACCGGCGGGATCAGGTGCGAGAAATCAACGAACTACCTGATGGGCCAAGGGGTCGAGGATGTTTATCACCTGAAGGGTGGTATCCTGAAATACCTCGAAGAAGTCCCGCAGGAAGAGAGCAAATGGGACGGCGAATGCTTTGTCTTTGATGCCCGCGTGAGCGTGGGGCACGGGTTGGAAGAAGGGCCGCATATCCTGTGCTATGCCTGCCGCCGCCCCCTGCTGCCCGAAGATCGTAACCATCCGGCATTCGAGGAAGGTGTCGCCTGCCATCAATGTGTGGATGAGACCAGCGAAGAGGACAAAGGCCGGTTTCGCGAACGCCAAAAGCAGATGGCTTTGGCCAAGAAGCGTGGCACACATCACATTGGCGGGGCTTGACCCGATGCGGGATCTTACTTTGGCAGGCCCAAGAGAGTGACCCAAGTCAAGCAGTTCATGCCGCATATGCTAGCTATCGTGATTGGCATCTTGGGCGGTATCGCTGCTTATCTGAGCGGTTTTCCATTGCCGTGGATGCTGGGGCCGATGATCGCCAATACGGCGGCGGCCATGCTGCGTATGCCGGTCCGTGGTCCGATGCCATTGCGCCCTTATGTCATTCCGGTGATTGGCGTGATGCTGGGCTCGGGCGTCTCTGCGGAAATCTTTGGCAAGCTGGGCAGTTGGCTGATCACGCTTGCCGTTTTGCCCGTCTTTCTAGCCTGTGCTGCGGGCATATCCTACTTTGTCTATCGCAAAATTGGGCGGTACGACCCGATCACGGCCTTTTACGCCGCCATGCCCGGCGGGTTGAACGAGATGCTGATCCTCGGTGCGGAGGCGGGTGGCGACGAACGGCGGATCGCGCTGGCCCATGCTGCGCGCGTCCTGGTCATTATCGTGTTTGTGGCACTTTTCTTCAGCTTTTTTCTTGGCGTAACAAGTGGCAGCAATGGTGCGGCAACTTGGGTCGCCTTGAACGCGATAACCATCAAGGATTACGTTATTCTGGGGCTTTGTGCGTTGATTGGGGCGATCGGGGGCAAATGGTTGGGCCTGCCCGCGGCACCCATCTTTGGCCCGATGATCCTTAGCGGTATCGCCCATGTCGCCGGTTGGGTCGTTGTGGCTCCACCGACGCTTTTTGTCATCGCAGCACAGATCACAATCGGGACCATCATCGGCACACGCTTTGTGGGTGCGACACTGGCCGAAGTCCGCCGTGACGTGAGCCTGTCTGCCTTTGCGTCATTGCTGATGTTGATTGCAGCGGTCGGCTTTGCAGAGCTACTTGCGTGGGGCAGCGGAATCCCCGTTGCGCAGGCATTCCTTGCATTCTCGCCGGGCGGCCTGACCGAAATGGGCCTGCTGGCTTTGGCTGTGAATCAGGATGTGGGATACGTTTCTGTGATGCACATCATTCGGATCACGCTGGTGATCGCTATTGCGCCCTTCGTGTTTCGCTGGACGCGCTAGCCTTTGTCTTTCTGTGACATCCCCGCAGGGCTAGGCCGCGTCGTCAGGTCAAGGCCTGCGATCAGTTCCTCGATCATCACAGAGATAAGTTCAGCGCGGCTGGACACCCCCGACTTGCGATAGATCGCTGCACTTTGCGCCTTGATCGTCCCGCTTCGCGTTTGCCGCATGACGGCGATATCGGCGATGGGCACACCCTTGATCGACAAAAGCGCGACATCGCGTTCTGCTTCGGTCAATTGCCAGACTTGGAAATGCTGCTCGATCACATCCTGAAAAGCACCACTTGCAGCACCCAGTTCGCGTTCGATCTTTGTATTGCGGCGCAAAAGCTCGCGGTACTGACCCACCGTAATGAAAGCACCAATCGCCAGTGCAATGATTCCCATCAGTTCGACCCAGGTGTGGCCCGTCAGATTGTCCATCTCGACGATCACATCGAATGCAAACACGAGACCACAGCCCAGTTGAAGCAGGGCTGCGGCAAGAAACAGGGACCGACGCAGGCGTGTTCTGCGCTCTTCAGTCATGCCTTGTTTGGTCATCAGTGTCCTTTTGGCCGGTAATCATCGAGACGACGAGGTTTTCACGGTGGCGCCAACTTGAAAAGATAACCCCCCCGATGTGGAGCGCAATGAGAGCCAACAGACCGTTCACCAGAGCCTTGTGGGTATGTTCAACCCAGTCCTGCCCAAAGTACGCATCCATGCCCATCATGTATCCCGTAGCACCAACGGCAAAGAGTGTCGCCAGCAATGTGAGGATCATTGCAGCACCGGCGGGGTTATGCCCCAAGTAGCGGTCTTCGCGTCCGCGCAGCATATCGCGCAGATAGGTCAGTAACCGCCGTGGCCCGGGCACGAAATCGGCAAAGCGGGCATGCCGTGTGCCGATCAATCCCCAGATCAGGCGAAACGAAATCAGGCCGATGACCACATAGCCCAAACTGCGATGCAGCTTGCGCGGTTCGTCAAAAAGATAGGTCAATGTGACCATGGTCACCAGGGACCAGTGGAAAAGGCGCACCCCAAGGTCCCAGACCCGGACACGATCCGTCGTTTGCGTGTTGTCGTATAACGTCATGATGCGCCTCCTTGGTCCGGCTTAGGCTTCGATACGGTCGAGTTCTACGCCGGTATTTGGGTCAAAGAAGACTTCCATGTTTGTACCGTCGACTTTGCCATAGATTTCGTAGCAGCCGCCGCTGTTGATCTTGAAGGACACGACAACGCCACCTTCTTCTTCGAATGACTTCATGGCTTCCCAGACGGGTTTGACGTCTGCGCCGGGGTTGCAGGAAGGTTCAGCAAACGAAGGCGCTGCGGAAACTGCGATAAGTGCGGCAAGGATGAGTTTTTTCATTGGGGTAGCTCCAGTTGAGTGTGATGCCTGCAAGAGCGCAGGGCATGACCGGGATGTGCGGCCAACTGGAAAGATGATCTATTGGTTCCGGGCTTAGGTGCGGACGCCTAAACCAGAGTTTATGCCCGTATATCTAATGGTTTACGCGGCATTTGGCCGATCGGCAAAGGCCCGCCACCGTTTTAACAGCAGCGGGCCAAGCTATCGGCGACGTGAGTTGCAACACCCCAAGATCGCGGTGACGCAGTCTTAGAAATCCAGATTCTCGACGTTCAATGCGTTGTTCTGGATGAACTCGCGGCGCGGTTCGACCACGTCACCCATCAGCTTGGTGAACAGATCGTCTGCCTCTGCCAGATCTTCGACCTTGACCTGCAAAAGCGTGCGCGCATCGGGGTCCAGCGTCGTTTCCCAAAGCTGGTCGGGGTTCATTTCACCCAAACCTTTGTAGCGCTGGTAAGACAGCCCTTTTTCACCCTCTTCAAGGATCGCCTTGAGCAGATCAAGCGGGCCGTGAATGGCCTGGCTCCGGTCTTTGCGAATGAGCGTTGCTGGCAGGTCGTAGACGTCCTGCAGGCTTTGCGTAAACGTGCCAGTACGTCGGGCTTCGCCACCGCGCAGCATGGGGCCATCCAGCGTGCGCACTTCTTCGACGCCGCGCAGGATGCGCGCCAGACGCATGCCTTGGTCTTGGGTGATCCGGCCTTGCCAGCCACGTTCCCATTCCAGCGCAATGAGGTTCAGCCGTTCGGCCACGCGGTCCGCCGTGCCTTGCAGGTCGTTCTGGACCACGCCCGGAACGAAGGCGCCAGCGATGGCTGCCTGTTCCAGAATATGGCGGGGGTAATGGGTGGGAAAGGCTTCGAGCACGCGGCGCAACTGCCGCGCCTCTTCGACGATGCGCCGCAGATCAGCGCCTGCGATTTCCTCGCCGTTGCCTTGGCGCAGCATGGCCCCGTCGATGCCCTGTTCGATCAGGTACTCGTCCATCGCCGCTTGGTCTTTGAGGTATACCTCGGACCGGCCGCGCGTCACTTTGTAAAGCGGCGGTTGGGCGATATAAAGGTACCCGCCTTCGATCAGTTGCGGCATCTGCCGGAAGAAGAAGGTCAGCAAAAGGGTACGGATATGCGCACCGTCAACGTCCGCGTCGGTCATGATGATGACCTTGTGATACCGCAGCTTTTCGATGTTGAACTCGTCGCGGCCGATGCCGGTGCCCAGCGCCATGACAAGGTTGCCGATTTCTTGGCTGCCCAGCATCCGGTCAAAACGCGCACGCTCCACGTTCAGGATTTTACCCTTCAGCGGCAGGATTGCCTGCGTACCACGGTCACGGCCGGTTTGGGCCGATCCGCCTGCCGAGTCACCCTCGACAAGGAAGACTTCGGTTTTGGAAGGGTCTTTTTCGGAGCAGTCTTTCAGCTTGGATGCGTTGAAGTTCACGTCCATCGCCGATTTGCGGCGAATTTCGCGGGCCTTGCGCGCCGCTTCACGGGCAGCAGCAGCCTCGACGATCTTGGAAATGATGGATTTCGCCATTGCTGGGTTTTCTTCGAACCATTCGTTCAGCTTTTCACCCATCAGGTTTTCGACGGCAGGCCGCACTTCAGAGCTAACCAGTTTGTCCTTGGTCTGGCTGGAGAATTTTGGGTCGGGCACTTTGACGGAGAGCACGCAGGTCAGGCCCTCGCGGGCGTCGTCGCCTGTCAACGAGACTTTTTCCTTCTTGGAAATGCCGGTCTCGGTCGCGTATTTCGCAATCGCGCGTGTCAGCGCACCGCGGAAGCCCGCCAAATGCGTGCCACCGTCGCGCTGGGGAATGTTGTTGGTGAACGGCAGAACCATTTCGTTATAGCTGTCGTTCCACCACATCGCGACCTCGATCCCGATGTCGTCGCGTTCACCGGTCACATAGATGGGTTCTGCCATCAATGGCGTCTTGGAGCGGTCGAGGTATTTCACGAATTCCTTGACGCCGCCTTCGTAGAAAAGTTCGGTTTTCAGCGGCTCGACCGGGCGCAGGTCTTCGAGGATGATCCGCACGCCAGAGTTCAGGAATGCCAGTTCGCGCAGACGCTTTTCAAGAATATGGAATTCAAAGTCGCGGTTGCTGAAAGTCGTGGTCGAGGCAAGGAATGTGACCTCGGTCCCCTTGCGCCCATTGGCGTCACCGACAACACGCAGATGTTCCGTCGTAAAGCCGCCCTCGAAACGGGCGTAATGTTCTTTGCCTTCACGCCAGATGCGCAGTTCAAGGTAATCGGACAGCGCGTTCACCACCGATACGCCCACACCGTGCAGACCGCCCGACACCTTATAGGAATTGCTGTCGAATTTTCCGCCTGCGTGCAGTTGGGTCATGATGACTTCGGCGGCAGAAACCCCTTCGCCTTCGTGGATACCAACAGGAATGCCGCGCCCGTTGTCGCCGACTGTAACCGAAGCATCGGCGTTGATCCGGACATAAACATGGTCGGCATGTCCGGCCAAAGCCTCGTCAATGCCGTTATCCACGACCTCATAGACCATGTGGTGCAGGCCCGACCCGTCGTC
>NZ_JANQTS010000117.1 GCF_030731595.1 Yoonia sp. | reverse complement strand
CAACCGCCCAAAACCTCCGGAAACTGGCTAAGATCTTTCCTGCACCGCAGCAAACCCGCAAAGCCTGATAGGAAAGGCACTCGCGCTGTGTTCAAGGAGCATCTTTCTGCAATTGCGAGCGGGTGCTTTTCCACAGAATCGGCGAATTTTGTTGAAAAACTCTTGTTGATTTGGAGGTGTTTGGCTGATTCAATTTCCTTATGAGATTGGGGGATTGAACCATGATGGGACCGAAGCAGGAAGCACAAGCGGCGCTATTTTACGAGTTTTCGTTGGAGGATCACGTCCCGCAAGATCACCTGCTGCGGTCAATAGATCGATTTATCGATTTGAGTGAAATCCGCCAGTATCTGGCTGAGTTTTACAGCCATACCGGACGCCCTTCGATTGACCCTGAGCTTCTGATCCGCATGCTACTGGTCGGCTATTGCTTCGGCATCAGGTCAGAACGCCGATTGTGTGAAGAGGTGCATTTGAACTTGGCGTACAGGTGGTTCTGCCGCCTCGATCTGTCTGATCCGATCCCCAGCCATTCGACCTTCTCCAAGAACCGGCACGGGCGCTTCAGGGAAAGCGAACTGCTGCGACATGTGTTCGAGAAGACCGTCGCACGCTGTATTGCAGACGGTTTGGTGAGCGGGCAGCGGCTTGCCGCGGACGCCAGCTTGATCGAAGCCGATGCCAACAAGCAGAACTCCACACCAAAGGAGGATTGGGATCACAGCGCCATTGATCTGGCCGACGCACCACGTGCGGTAAAGGAGTATCTGGATGTCCTGGACGATGCTGCATTCGGTGCCGCGTCGCCCGTTGTGCCGAAGTTTACATCGCACTCTGATCCCGCAAGCCAGTGGACCGCAGCGCGCAAAGGCCCCGCATTCTTTGCCTATTCGACCAACTATCTGATCGACACCGACCACAGCGTGATCGTCGATGTTGAGGGAACCAGATCCATCCGCCAGGCCGAAGTCGGATCGGTGCGCACCATGCTGGATCGGATCAAGGACCGGCACGACTTGGACCCCGAACGCTTGATTGCAGACAGTGCCTATGGATCAGGGCCGATGCTTGGCTGGCTCGTTGATCGCAAAATCAATCCCCACATTCCGGTGCTGGACAAAGCTGGTCGCACCGATGGCACTTGGTCTCGCACCGACTTCGAATGGGACGCCGAGAACAACCAATACATCTGTCCGGAAGGCGAACCACTCAAGCAGTTCCGCCGCAACTATTCTGACCCCAATCGTGGCCCCACCGGCAAAGGTGTCGCCAAGTATCAGGCCCTGAAACACACCTGCCAAGCCTGCCCATCGAAGATGAAATGCTGTCCGAATGCCGATGCCCGCAAGATCACCCGCGAAGAGCATGAAGACGCCCGCCAAGTTGCTCGCGACATCGCGAAAACCAAACAATACGCCATCTCAATGCGGCTCCGCAAAAAAGTCGAGATGCTCTTCGCCCACCTCAAACGCATCCTCGGACTGGGACGACTGCGATTACGAGGCCCATGCGGCGCAAATGACGAATTCCTGCTCGCCGCAACCGCCCAAAACCTCCGGAAACTGGCTAAGATCTTTCCTGCACCGCAGCAAACCCGCAAAGCCTGATAGGAAAGGCACTCGCGCTGTGTTCAAGGAGCATCTTTCTGCAATTGCGAGCGGGTGTTTTTCCACAGAATCGGCGGATTGCGGTCGTTCGCTGCAGTCGCCAATTTGGAATTGGAAGTCGGTCAAGCAGACCTTCGAAAGTCGCGTTAACCGGCCAAATCCGTCAGCAACGCCTGCGCTGTCGTCCGATCTTCGGGGCAATCGCCTTCTGCGATGCTGTCATGGACGGGGGTAAGAACGGCAATGGCTTCGTCAATCCGGCCTTGTTCTTGCCAGAGACGGGCGAGATCGATGGCTGCGCGCAGTTCCCAGAGTTTGCCGCCTTGTCGCCGGGCGACATCGAGGCCCGTAACGAGGTATTTTTCCGCGGTTTCTGTGTCGTCACCCGCCATGGCGATGGCCGCTTGCAGCCGGTGGAGGTTGGACAGCGCAAACCGTTCGCCGGTTGCCTCGATTGTTTCTCCGGCCATCGCTGCTAAATCTTTTGCCTGACGTCAAAGGCCCAACGCGAGTGCGCGTCTTCCCGCTTCGATCCGGAGAACTGGAACAAAAACCCCATTCTTGGCTGCAATCATTTCGGCGTCGGCCTTGATGAAGGCGTCAATGGCTGTCACATCACCATTGTCCGCCCTCGTAAGGTCAGAGGC
>NZ_JANQTS010000116.1:3082-10756 GCF_030731595.1 Yoonia sp. | reverse complement strand
ATCTTATGGACTCATATTTTGGCAGAAATATGCACCCTTTCTGCTTTGCAGCATCAGGAAGATTGGGCTAAAATCGGGCATTCGCGGCAGCCTAGTGCAAGGTTTGCGTCTCACTGCCGTCAAGACCAATGCTGTGCGTGCCTAGCGCATGAACCGCCGGAGCATTCCCAGACTGCGCCGCGCTTTCTGGGCATTGCCTTGCACGGCTTTGGCGGATTGCCGTTCGTCTGGCGACATATCCTCGGGCCGTTTGCCACGGCTGGCCGCCAGCGAAATCCCTTTGTTGATACCTTTGTTCATGAGCATGCGGACACCCATGTTGATCAGTCGGTTCATATTCATCGGAAAACTCCCTCCTGCTTTCGCATGAAGATAGGACGCGCGGATTAATCTTCAAACAATTCTGATTGATCGTCATCGTCGTCGTGATCTTCAACCTCGCCCAAGGGCGTACCGGGCGGTGGCCGGTTCTCGAGCAGTCCCGCAGCACGCAGGTCTTTGAGGCCCGGCAGATCGCGGGCGCTTTCCAGCCCGAAGTGATCCAGAAAAGACTGCGTCACCACAAAGGTCACAGGCCGCCCCGGTGTCATCTTGCGACGGCCAAAGCGGATCCACTCCATCTCGATCAACTGGTCCACGGTGCCACGGCTGACACTCACACCGCGAATTTCTTCGATCTCGGCGCGGGTGACGGGCTGATGGTAGGCGACGATGGCCAAGGTCTCGATCGCGGCGCGGCTTAGCTTGCGGGTCTCAACCGTTTCCTTTTGCATCAGAAAGCCCAGATCGGGGGCCGTCCGAATGGCCCATGCATCGCCGATCTTGACGATATTCACGCCCCGCCCTTCATAGCGCTTGCGCAAATGGGCCAAAGCCTCTGCGGGGTCGCAGCCGTGCGGCATCCGCCCGATCAGTTCCGTGACCGTCACAGGGTCAGCCGTGGCAAACAAGATCGCCTCGACCATGCGTTCCTGCTCGCCCATAGGCGGGGCTTCGAACAGGCTGTCGTTGGCGGGCTTTGCGTCTTTACTCATCACGAGGGGCCTTTTTGCGGATTTGGATGGGGGCAAACATCTCGCCCTGCCGGATTTCGATCTTGCCCTCTTTGGCCAGTTCAAGCGAGGCCGCAAAGGTGGCGGCCGTGGTCGAGCGGCGGCGCTGCGGGTCAACGTCCCAGCCTTCGGGCAGGTAACTGGAAAACTCGGTCCAGTCACCAGCAAAGCCGATCAGCCCGCGCATCCGTTCCAGCGCCTGTTCCATCGTCATCACATGCTGGCGGTCCAGCACAAAGGGGCGGAAATCGTCGCGGGTGCGGATGCGGGCATAGCCCTGCATCAGGTCCAGCAGCGTGGCGGTAAAGGTCACACGACGCACACGCTGCACGTCTTCGGTGATGCCACGGGCAAAGAAATCCCGCCCCAACTGGTCGCGCGCCATCAGCTGGGCGGCAGCATTGCGCATCGCTTCCAGGCGTTCCAACTGGAATGCGAGGTGGGCGGCCAATTCTTCGCCCGATGGCCCCTCTTCTGACGGGTCCGGCGGCAAAAGCAGGCGGGATTTGAGAAACGCCAGCCAAGCGGCCATGACCAGATAATCTGCGGCCAGTTCCAAGCGCAGCCTTTTGGCCTGTTCCACAAAGGCCAGATATTGCTGGGCCAGCGCCAGAATGGAAATCTTGCGCAGGTCCACCTTTTGGGTCCGCGACAGCGTGAGCAAAAGATCAAGCGGGCCTTCAAAGGCGCCGACATCAACGATCAGCGCCTCGGCGGCAACACGTGCGCTGACACTCATCGTGTCTTCCTGAAACTCTTCGCCCTGCATCTGCCCTCAGCCTAGTAGCGTTTCAAATTCGGCTTCTAGACTGGGGATGTCAATGTTTTCAGGGGTTTTTCGCTGATCGAGCGCATGTTTTGCGCGGGCGATGGCCGCTGGTGTCATCTCTCCGGCGGCATGGGCCACCGACTGCATCTCATCGGGGTTTCCGTTGCAATGCAGGATCACGTCGCAACCTGCGGTGATCGCGGCGGTCGCGCGTTCGGCCACTGTACCCGAAAGCGCCTCCATCGACAGATCATCCGTCATCAAAAGCCCTTCAAAACCAATATCTTCGCGGATGACCTTGATCATCTTAGGCGAGGTTGTGGCAGGCGCGTCGGGGTCGATCGCGGAAAAGACGATATGGGCCGACATGCCCATCGGCAGATCGTGAAGCGCCTTGAAGGGGGCAAAATCCAGCGCGTCCAGTTCCGCACGCGGTGCGTCCACCTGTGGCAGGCGCAGATGGCTGTCGGTCGTCGCCCGCCCGTGGCCGGGAATATGTTTCAGCACCGGCAATACACCACCCGCCAGATGCGCATCGGCGCAAACCCGCGCCGCAGCCACGACAGAAGCCACATCGCGCCCATAAAGCCGGTTTTGCAAGAATGGATGGGTCGCGTCTTCGGCGATATCGGCAAGGGGTGCGCAGTTCACATCAATACCGACATCATGCAGTTCTGCCGCGATCAGGCGGTTCCTGATCCACTGCGCGCGCAGCGGGTCGCGGGCGCGGTCCATCTGGTCAAGGGCGGGCAGATAGTCGCGCCAATGGGGGCTGCGCATCCGCTGGACCCTGCCACCTTCCTGATCAATCAGGATCGGGGCATTGCGGCCCACAGCCGTCCGCAGATCGGCAGTCAGGCGGCGCAACTGTTCAGGTGTGTCGATATTTCGGGCAAAGACGATGAAGCCAAGCGGCTGGGTTTCCCGAAAAAAATCGCGTTCCCAAGCTGTGATCTCCGGCCCTTCGGGACCGAAAATCGTTGCGTTCATAGGCACTTAGTTGACCACCACCGCGATACACTCGGCACCTTCGGCTTGCAGGGCCGCGCACAGCCTGCGGGCCTCGTCGCGGTCTTCAAAGCCGCTGGCGCGCAGGCGGTACCATGTGGCGCTGCTTTGGTTGCTGACCTGAATGACACGTTCGCGCCCGTTCATCAGTTGGCCAAAACGGGCTACCAGACGGTCCCATTCTTGGGCGGCGAGTGTCGGTGTCTGGAATGCGCCCAGTTGCACAAGGTTTGTACCCACAGGGAAAGTTGCGGTAGTGACGGAAACCTCATCAGTCCCGGCGGAAGCGGGCGCAGCCGGAGCGGTCAGTCGCAAGCTTGCAGGCCGCAACACGGGACGCAAAGAGGTCGCCAGACCCGGTACCGTGGCGGGAAGCACCTGATCAGTTGCGGCAATATCGTCTGCCGGTGCAACCGGTGTTCCGCTCAGGCTGGCCAACTGGGCAGCCAATGCGGCCACGTCGTCCTGCGCAATCGGCGCCAGATCAACTTCGTCTTCCACATCAGACATTGCGGGGCTTGGCGTCTCTGACACCACTGATGTCATGGCATCGGCCATCGGTTGGGCTTCGAGGTCTTCAGGCGTCAAGCCAGCGGTGCGTGGCGCGAGAACCAAACGGTCTTCGGGTCCACCGGCCTCGCCCAAGGCGGCCACTTCGTTCACGGCCAAACCGGTATGTAGCGCTACATCGCCACCCGGATTGTCGGGCAGCACACGCATATCGCCTTCCATGGCGCGGACCACAGGAATGCCGGTCACGTCGCGCATGATCAGCTTGTAACCCCAGAAGCCGACGCCAAGGATCAGGGCCAGCGACAAGGCGGCCCCTGCATAATTCACTAGGTTTGTAACACGCGGTTTGCCCGCAGACGGGGCGAACCCCTCATCGTAAACTGCCATTTTTGCCTCACAGCGCCCCATGCCTTATGGCTTGCGGGGTCGTTTTCTTCAGCTCGCACCGGCAGTCTGTGCGTTATCGCATCTCTTCCGCCGGCGTGACCCCAAGAATACCCAAACCGTGCAAAATAACAATCGCTACGGCCCGAATAAGGGCAATTTTCGCCTGTGTGGTATCTGAGTCACCCTCTTGAACGAAGCGAAGCGCCTCATCCAGGCTGCCCTGATGGTAAAGCGCGTGGAAATCAGAGGCCAGATCGTAGAGGTAAAATGCTATTCTGTGCGGCTCGTGTCCTTTTGCCGCGATCTCGACCAGACGTGGCCATTCGGCCAGCTTTTTGATTAGCGTCAGTTCCGCTTCATGGGTCAGGCCGGACAGGTCCACGCCCGCCAAGGTGGTGTCGGACACATCCACAAAGGCCGCCGCTTTGCCCACAGCCGAGTTCACCCGCGCATAGGCGTAGTTGACGTAAAAGACCGGGTTGTCCTTGGATTGTTCGAGGACCTTGGCGAAATCGAAATCCAGCGGCGCGTCGTTCTTGCGCGTGAGCATATGGAAGCGCGTCACGTTCGTGCCGACCTGATCGACCACATCGCGCAGGGTGATAAAGGTCCCTGCCCGCTTGGACATCTTGAAGGGCTCGCCGTTCTTGTAAAGCTTCACCAGTTGCGTCAGCTTGATATCCAGCGGCACACGCCCGTCAGAGAGCGCCGAGACCGCCGCCTTCATCCGTTTGACATAGCCGCCGTGGTCCGCCCCGAAAACGTCGATCAACTGGTCAAAGCCGCGCTGCACCTTGTCATAGTGATAGGCGATGTCAGGCGCGAAATAGGTCCATGACCCGTCGGATTTCTGTACAGGCCGGTCGACGTCGTCGCCATGTGCGGTCGATTTGAAAAGGGTTTGCTCGCGCGGTTCCCAGTCTTCTGGCATCTTGCCTTTGGGGGGTTCGAGCACGCCGCGATAGATCAACCCCTTGGCATCCAGTTCAGCGATCGCTTTTTCGATCAAGCCTGTGCCGTAAAGCGATTTTTCCGAATAGAAGCTGTCCATCGTCACGCCAAGCTGGGCCAGATCCTCGCGGATCAGGTCCATCATCGCGTCGGTTGCAAAACTGCGGACATCATCCAGCCAGAATTGCTCGCCCTTGTCGACATAGGCATCGCCAACCTTGGCCTTCAGCGCTTCACCGACAGGGATCAGATAGTCCCCCGGATAGGTGCCATCAGGGAACGCGACCTCTTGGCCATGGGCCTCCAGATAGCGCAGATAGACCGACCGCGCGAGTACATCGACCTGCGCGCCGCCATCGTTGATGTAATATTCCTTTGTGACGTCAAAGCCCGCGTAATCCAGAAGCCGCGCCAGCGCATCGCCAAAGACAGCGCCGCGGGTATGGCCCACATGCAGCGGCCCAGTGGGGTTGGCCGAGACATATTCGACCAGCATCTTCTGGCCCTGCCCCAGCGTGGATTGACCGTAGGCGGGATCGCTCAACACAGCTTTGACCACGCCCTGCCAGACCTCTGGCACCAGCCGCATGTTCAGAAAACCGGGACCTGCCACCTCGGCCAGCGCGATTTGCGGGTCCGCCAGCAGCTTGGCGGCCAGCGCCTCTGCAATCACGCGGGGGTTCATGCCCGCAGGTTTCGCCAGCACCATCGCGGCATTCGTCGCCATATCGCCGTGCGCTGCATCGCGCGGCGGCTCTACCGTCACGGCATGCATGGCAAGACCTTCAGGCAGCGTGCCTTCGGTGACCATTTGGTCAAGGCAGGCCAGAACACGGGTGCGGATATCGGCGAAGAGGTTCATTTTTGTTCCAGAATTAACATCCGTTCGGGTTTACCACCTGCATCCAAAGGGGCAAGCAGACTTTTGGAAAAAGTCTGCCGCAAATCCTGTTCAGGATTTCACAGCCCTCAGTTTCCGTCGATCACACCCGCCGGAATATCCTCGCCGCCGATCAGGCGCTTGTGTTCTTGTATGGCAAAGCGGTCTGTCATGCCGGCGATATAGTCGGACACGATGCGCGCCAGCGCTGTCTTGTCCGGTGCATCTGCCACATCCTTGCGCCATTGTTTGGGCAATTCGTCGGTGTTTTCCATGAAAAACGGAAACAGGTCGTTGATCATGTTCGTCACCACCACCCGCATCTCGACCACCGCGGGCGCGCGGTACATCCGTTCGAACAGAAACTGCCGGATAACCTTCAGATCGGTCCAGAGCGCGGGCGAGAACTGCACCATCATCCGCCCTGCATGGCGGACGTCTTGCACAGATGTCGGCGCAGAGTCGGCCAGATTGGCCCGGCTGACGGCGATCACGTCTTCGACCAGCACACCAAAGAACCGGCGCAGCGCCTCGTGCCTGCGGCGGTAATAGTTCAGATCGGGGTATTTCGCATCCACCCGCGCAAAACAGTCGCGCAGGATCGGCATTTCGGCCAATTCGTCCGTGCTGAACAACTCGGCCCGCAGCCCGTCATGCAGATCGTGGTTGTTATAGGCGATGTCATCGGCCAAAGCCGCCGCCTGTGCCTCGGCACTGGCGTGGGTGTGCAGTTCCAGATCGTGGCGCGCGTTGTATTCGGCCAGCGCCCAAGGGATATCGCCTGTCACGGGGCCATTGTGCTTGGCGATCCCTTCAAGGCTTTCCCATGTCAGGTTCAGCCCGTCCCATTCCGCATAGTGCCGTTCCAGATTGGTCACGATCCGCAGGGCCTGGGCGTTGTGGTCAAAGCCGCCGTAGGGTTTCATCAGCGCATCCAGCGCCTCTTCTCCGGTGTGGCCAAAGGGCGTGTGGCCCAGATCATGGGCCAAGGCGACGGCTTCGGTCAGTTCCACGTTCAGATCAAGAGCGGCTGCCACCGTGCGCGCCACTTGCGCCACCTCGATGGAATGGGTCAGCCGCGTGCGGAAATAATCGCCTTCGTGTTCGATGAACACTTGGGTCTTGTGTTTCAGCCGCCGAAAGGCGCTGGCGTGAATGATCCTGTCCCTGTCGCGCTGAAAGGGCGAGCGGAAGGCGCTTTCTTCTTCCGGATAAAGCCGCCCCCGCGCATGCGCAGGATCGGTTGCATAGGGCGCTGCCATCGTGATTTGCCTGTCTTGTCGCTTTTGCCTAGCATCCCTATATTGCAACTGTAACAGAACTGATAGGGCTGCACATGTTTACCGTCCCACCCAAAGTCACCACGCGCGCATTCGAGCGGCTTGCCGAAATCGGCGCCTCGGCCCAAGGCAAGGCCCTGCGCATCGCGGTTGAGGGTGGCGGCTGTTCGGGCTTTCAGTACGAAATTGATCTGGACGAGGCCAAAGACGATGATCTGGTCCTGTCCGAAAATGGCGAGAAAGTCGTGATCGACAGCATCTCCCTGCCCTTCCTTGCGGACGCTGTGATTGATTTCAGTGAAGAACTGATCGGCGCGCGGTTTGTGATCAATAATCCCAATGCGACATCGTCGTGTGGGTGTGGCACGTCCTTTTCGATGTAGAAGATGACTTGGGATGAGGTTTGCAAATTTGCGCTGAGCTTTCCCGAAGTGTCACGTGCAATTTCTTACAACGAACCATCACTGAAATTCCGCAAAAGCCTTATCACACGGTTGCGTCAGGCAGATGAAAGCATCGTTTTGCTTGATATACCTGAGCCGGAACGGGAAATGCTTCTTTCGGTTGCGCCGCAAGTTTATTTTGTCGAACAGCATTACCTTGCGTACGATATCGTACTGGCCAGGCTCGGGAGGACGACCCTGTCGGATATCGCTCCACTGATCGAACGGCGATGGCGCAATGTTGCCCCCAAACGGATGGTCAAACTACGTGACCTGTGACATTGGTTGTGTTGGATCGGGTCGTCTAGGACACGGGTTTGAGAATGAGGCCGTCATATGAAAATCGCGACATTCAACATCAATGGCGTCAAAGCCCGGATCGAAGCGCTGA
>NZ_JANQTS010000116.1:0-2982 GCF_030731595.1 Yoonia sp. | reverse complement strand
ATGAAAATCGCGACATTCAACATCAATGGCGTCAAAGCCCGGATCGAAGCGCTGACCGCTTGGCTTGACGCCACACAGCCCGATGTCGCGGTCCTGCAAGAGATCAAATCGGTCGACGAAGGTTTCCCCCGCGAGATATTCGAGGACATGGGCTATAATGTCGAAACCCATGGCCAGAAGGGATTTAACGGGGTCGCGATCCTGTCGAAATTCCCGCTCGAGGACGTCACACGCGGTTTGCCCGGTGGCGCGGGTGCGGGCCGCGAAGGCGTGGATGATGAAGAGGCCCGCTATATCGAGGCCACGGTCGTGGGTCTGAAACCGGTCCGCATTTGCGGGCTCTACCTGCCCAATGGGAACCCCGCGCCGGGGCCGAAGTTTGCGTATAAATTGCGCTGGATGGAGCGGCTTCAGGCCCGCGCACAGGACCTCCTTTCACATGAAGAAGTGGCGCTACTCTGCGGGGATTACAACATTATTCCTCAAGCCGAGGATGCCGCACGCCCTGACGCATGGCGCGATGATGCTTTGTTCCGTCTAGACAGCCGCGAGGCGTTCCGCCGTATCCTGAACCTTGGATTTACCGAGGCGTTCCGGTCGCGTGAGGCGGGTTCTGGGCATTATTCCTTTTGGGATTATCAGGCCGGTGCTTGGGAAAAGAACAACGGGATCCGCATCGACCACTTCCTGCTGACCCCGCAATGCGCTGATCTGCTGAATGACTGCTGGATCGAAAAGGACGTGCGCGGGCGTGAAAAGCCTTCGGACCACGTCCCTGTCTGGGTTGATCTGGCGGCCTGAACGTCAGGCGGTCACGTCGTGATCGTAAAGCCACCGCATCCGGCCCAGAAAGGCGTCAGGGGCAAGCCGCCCCATGCCGCGCAAACCTGCATGGGCCACCGCCCTTTTGATCCCTGACAGGTGATAGTTCCGCGCATTGCGATTGGCTGCACCAATCGCCTTGACCACGCGCGCGCGCCGGAGGTCCTGATAGCGCCGCAGCCCGTTGGCCAAGGATGCATCCTCATCACAGCAGCGGGCCAGCACATAGGCATCCTCGATCGCCAGATTGGCACCCTGCGCCAGAAACGGCAGCGTCGGATGGGCCGCATCCCCAAGAATGGCGACGGACCCCATGTGCCAAGACAAGGCCACCGGATGCCGGAACAGCCCCCAAAGCCGCACATCTTCCACATCGCCAAGGATGCTTTTGACCTGCCAGCCACAATCGGCAAAGGCCATGCGCAGGTTGCCGGGATCATCGGCATGGTGCCAGCCTTCGTCAGCCCATTGGCTCCGTTCCTGCACCGCCACGATATTCAGCCGCCCGTTGGGCAAAGGATAGGTCACCATATGCCGTCCGGGGGCCATCCAGATGCGGGCCACAGGATCAGGTTTATCGGTCGTGACCATCGCCCGCCATGCGACCTGTCCGGTAAAGAACGGCTGGGCAGGTTTGTTGATCCGGCCACGGACAATCGACCGCAGGCCGTCGGCCCCGATCGTCAGCGAAGGGCGCACAGGTTTATCCTGCGCCAAAAAGCTGCCATCGGCCTGAATTTCGGCAATCTGCGCCTCTAGCACGACCTTTACACCCGCCGCCGCACAGCCGCGCGCCAGAATGTCGATCAGGGCGGCACGGTGGAAAAAACGGTAAGGCGGGGTTTGATTGGACAGGTCAAAGCGCGCGATCTGTGCGCCCGACATGGCATCCATCGGGATCACAGCCTGTGCCGCAATCCCCGTCGCATCGAGCGCTTTGTCGATGCCAAGCTGATTCAGCGCACGCGCGCCGTTTGGGGTGATTTGCAGCCCGGCACCGACTTCGGTCAGCGCGGGCGCCTGTTCATAGACGGTGACTTGCGCACCACGGCGGGCAAAGGCCAATGCGGCCGTCAGCCCGCCAATCCCGCCGCCGATGATGGCAACATCGCGGCCTGCGTTATGGTGCACCTCAGTCGTCGCGGTGGACCTTTTCGCGGCGCTCGTGACGCTCTTGGGCTTCAAGGCTCATGGTCGCGATAGGGCGTGCATCCAGCCGCTTGAGCGAGATCGGCTCGCCTGTGATTTCGCAATAGCCGTATTCGCCATCGTCGATCCGGCGCAAAGCGGCGTCGATCTTGCTGACCAGTTTGCGCTGACGGTCACGTGTGCGCAGTTCAAGCGCGCGGTCTGTTTCTTCTGACGCACGGTCGGCGATATCGGGGATGTTGCGGGTCTGGTCTTTCATGCCTGCGACCGTGTCGCGGCTGTCTTCCAAAAGCTCTGCTTTCCAGACCAGCAGCTTGCGACGGAAGTACTCTGTCTGACGCTCGTTCATGAACGGTTCGTCATCGGCCGGGTGGTAGTCATCAGCAATAAAAACTTCAGCTTTCATCGTCATTCCCTTTTGCTCCCAACACCAAGACTCACCAGCAATGGTGTCGTAACCCCAAATTTCTCGCGGGTTTACTCCGTTGACCTTCCGGTGTCACCCCCCCAAATTGCCCTCGTCGCAAGGTGTTGATGATCCTTCGCGACCTGCTAGGTTGCCTATCAAATCAAAGGGTTCATGATGATGCGCTTTACAGGCACCGATGACTATGTCGCCACCGAGGATCTCAAGGTAGCGGTCAATGCGGCCGTCACGCTGGAGCGTCCGCTGCTGGTCAAAGGCGAACCCGGCACCGGCAAGACAGAGCTGGCCCGTCAGGTCAGCACGGCCCTTGGCCTCCCGATGATTGAATGGCACATCAAGTCCACAACCAAGGCGCAACAAGGGCTTTACGAATACGATGCCGTCAGCCGTTTGCGCGACAGCCAGTTGGGCGATGCCCGCGTCCATGACGTGGCCAATTACATCAAGAAGGGCAAGCTCTGGCAGGCCTTTGGTGCGGACGGCAAGGTGGTTCTACTGATCGACGAGATCGACAAAGCCGACATCGAATTCCCCAACGATCTGCTGCAGGAACTCGACCGGATGGAGTTCCACGTCTACGAGAC
>NZ_JANQTS010000115.1 GCF_030731595.1 Yoonia sp. | reverse complement strand
GCGTAATCAAGGAATTGTTCCAGCATCGCCTCGATGCGGGCAACCTGCCGGTCTGCCGAAATCAGAAGCTCCGGATCGGCTCCCTTCAACATGGCCAGCGACAGGCGCAGTTTGGTCAGCGGTGTGCGCAGGTCATGGCTGACACCGGCCAGCATGACCGACCTGTCCTTTTCGGCCTCCCGCATCTTGTCGGTCATGTCGTTTAGGGCGCGGGACACGGCGGCAACCTCGCGTGGACCGCTTTCATCGAGGGTTGACAGGCTGGTGGCGGCATCGATCTTTTCAACCTGTTGGGCAAGCGTCCTGAGAGGGCGGGCCAGGTGACGCTGCAGAATGAAGCCGCCGATCACGCTGGTCAGCAAAGAGACCGCAAAGACCGCTGAAATGACTTTGATCGGGTCGGGGGCCTGCAAGGCACGCAGCGACACCCAGATCGGCGGGTCACCATCCGAAAGCCGCGTCCAGAAGACGCTGTCTTCGCCGACGCGCCAGTCCTTCAACTCTGATCTTTCGCTTTCCGCGCGCAATTCGTTCAGAAAGACACGTTCAGCAAAGCTTCCGGGAGGGACGGAGTCGGGCGGTGGGGCGCTGCTGACCTTGACGTTGATATAGGGTTGATTGTCGATGCGCTGCAGCATCTCGACACGGTCCTGCGGGTCCATCCGCTCCACCGAAAAGGCCAGCACCTCTGCAAGGCCCCACGTGAAATTCGCTGCCCGCTGCGCCTCGGGCCGGATCACGAAGACCGCAATCAGGCTTAGCGAGAAAACCAGCGCGAAGAATGTCGTGCCCAACAGGACAAGGATATTCTGGCCAAGCAATGTCCTAATCATGGGACCCTGCAAACATGTAGCCAACCCCGCGCACCGTCTTGATGATCGTGGGGGCATCGCCACGGTCCCCGATGGCGCGGCGTAACCGGGTGATCTGAACATCAATCGCGCGGTCTGTGACCTCTGCTTCGCGGCCAAAGGCACGGTCGATCAGTTGCGCGCGGCTCAACGGGTGACCGGCGCTTTGCGCCAGCACCGCCAAGAGCGCGAATTCGCGGCTGGAAAGCTTGATGTCTTCGCCATTCTTGCGCACCGACATCTTGGCGATGTTGATCTCGATCGAACCCAGATGAAGGACCTGCGCGTTCATCACGGCGCTGTTTGTTCCGGCACGGCGCAGGATTGCGTTCAGGCGTGCCACCAGTTCGCGCGGCAGAAACGGTTTGCCAAGATAGTCATCGACACCCGTCTCCAACCCGACAATGCGGTCAATCGGGTCACCGCGCGCGGTCAGCATGATGATCGGGATCTGGTTGCCCTGGGCCCGCAAACGCCGACAGATGGCAAGGCCATCTTCACCGGGCATCATCAGATCCAGAACAATCGCGTCCGGCGGATTGCGCGACAGTTCCCGGTCCAGCGCGGCGGCGCCATCAACGGCGCGGGTTTCAAAGCCATGCTCGGCCAGGAACCGGGTCAGCAGTGACCGAAGTTCGGGGTCGTCGTCGACAACAATGATGCGATCCGCTTTCGTGGCCATGAAACGAGTGTTTCACTATTTTGCGTAGATTTGTAGCGAAGATGTTTCAAAATGCGACAAACGCGGCGGCGTGCAACACTTTGAAACACACTCGGCTCTAGTTGAAATACGCATGACATCCAACAGCCCTATGGTCCGTCCCACCCGGTTCCGACAATCCCGAAAGGACATGATCATGACGCCACCACTCACGCTTGCAAATGTACTCCTTTCAGGTGCAGGGCTGGCGCTGACAATTGCGTCGGCGCCAGCCATTGCGCAAACAGCGCCGTCGCCTCAGGACATGGCGGCCGCGAACTTTCGCATGGCCGATGTAGATGCAGACGGCAGGTTAAACGCAGCAGAATTCACAGCCTTCATCAACCTCAATGCCGCGCAAGACATCGGGCAGGCCAGCCGTGTCAAGAATGCCGGTGCCTATGACCGGGCCTTTGCCCGTCTTGATCAGAACGTGGACGGATTGGTCACGCCGGACGAATTGCCAAACGCCGGGAACTGACAGGTTCCCGCACCATTCCAGCCCGAGGTTTCCGACTGTGCGTTCAATTCTGACAAAGCTCTTGTTCCTGCCGCCCATTGCCATCGCACTGGTGGTGGTCAACTGGATGAACGCGCAACCGTCCGCGACGGCACAAGACCGGGCCGAGGTCGCTGTACCCGTCCGCAGCTTGACGGTAATGCCAGAGGAGATTTCGGCGGAGGTCGAAGGGTTTGGCCGGGTCGAGACCACCCGGACATGGTCCGGCGTGGCAGAGGTCGAAGGACGCCTGAT
>NZ_JANQTS010000114.1 GCF_030731595.1 Yoonia sp. | reverse complement strand
GTTGAATGTCATTGAGAACTGACCCGGTAGCCCCATAAATTGTCACTGGGAATTGACCCATGTCAAACCTGAAGTGGTCCGGCAAATTCGGACAGCTTGCGCTGGCGGAGGAGGTGGGATTCGAACCCACGGTAGACTTTCACCTACGTCGGTTTTCAAGACCGGTGCATTCAACCACTCTGCCACTCCTCCGACTTGGCCCTGTTAGCGGGTCGTTTGTGATTCGAAAAGCACGTTCACACTTTGGGGAAAACCGCCGAGAGAAACGCCTAGAGCCTTTCAAAACGCGGCAACGGGCGCTATCGTGCCAAAAAACGGGTTTGGTGGCTGTGAGTGGCCGGGGTGTTGACGACCCAAACAAGCGCGGAGCAGGTACAAAGACGGCTGATAAACGGCCGGTTTCCCCTTGGGTGGGGGTGTAACGAAGGGGCAGGAAATGACGGGTTTAGTGTATTTGGACGCCAAGAAATGGCCGCTATCGCTGGCGCTGGTTGCCGCGATGGGGTTGGCTGCATGTGATGAGAATGGCGATTTCGCGCTACCTTCATCGGGTGGAACGCAATCGACAGAGCGTTTGCCGGCGAATGCGGTGGGCCAGCGGGTACAGGAAGGCGTCGATATTGAACGCCCCGATATTTTCGAGGTCACGGACCGCGGCCTATGGGATGGGCGTCCGTCCTTGGGTGGGGTCTGGGTTGCGCACCCCGATGTGACCGACCCTGACCGCGTTGTCATTCGCAATAACGAGACGGGGCGTTCAATCGTTGGTGCCTTGTTCCGGCGCGAGCGCGAAAATCCGGGGCCGCTTTTGCAGGTCTCGTCGGATGCGGCTGAAGCCTTGGGGATGCTGGCGGGTGCGCCGACGGAATTGAGTGTTGTTGTCCTGCGCCGCGAGGAGACCGTGATCGAGGATGTGCCGGAGGCAGAAATCAATCCCGTAATCGCAAGTCTTGAAGCGCCTGTCAGCGTCGAGGCCGCGCCGCTTGATCCGGTCGCTGCGGATGACGCCGATGAGAGCGATGCCGCCATCGCGGCAGTTGTCCTGCCACAGGCGACCGAAACAGTCACAACGACCGCCGAAGCGGGCGCCGCAACGGCCGTTGCGGCGGCTGCTGTGGCTGCGGAAGAGCTGGCGGATGCCGCCGAACCCACAGAGACCATTGATGTGTCGGCTGTCCTTGCCGCACCATTACCGCCCCCCCCGCCGCCAGAGCCTTTGCCGCAGGGTTCGACCGCGCAAATCGGTATCTACAGCGTTGAAGCCAACGCCGGCGCCGATGCGCAGCGTATCATTGCTTCGGGCATTCAGGCGGCGGTCCTTCCAGAAGAGATGGGCGGACGTACAGTCTGGCGCGTGATTGCCGGACCGCTCACGGATACCGGGATGGTGACGGCGCTCAAGGATATGGGGTTTGTCGATGCGTTTGTCATTGAAGAGCCAGACGATGAAGCCGCAGCCGACGAATAGTCTGCAAACCAGCAAGGATGACCATGATGCGTTTTGAATGCATGCGCCGCCTCGCTTTGGCCGCCACCTTGATCCTGTCCCCGCTCGGGGCGCATGCTTTCGAGACAGCGGCAAGTGCGGCCTATATCTATGACCAGACAACCGGCACAGTGCTGTTCGAAAAGAATGCGCGCGAGCCGCTGCCGCCTGCATCCATGTCCAAGCTGATGACGATCTATATGGCCTTCGAAGCTGTTGCGGATGGCCGTCTGGCGATTGATGAGGTTCTTCCTGTCTCCAGCCATGCGGCCAGTTTCGGCGGGTCGTCCATGTTTCTTGACACCACAGATCGGGTTTCTGTCGAGGATTTGCTGCGCGGTGTGATTGTGGTGTCCGGCAATGACGCAAGCGTTGTTCTGGCCGAAGCCTTGTCGCCCGATGGGACAGAGGCCGGATTTGCGCGGATGATGACAGATCGTGCGCGCCAGATGGGTATGACGAATTCGACCTTTGTGAACGCAAGCGGCTGGCCCGCCGCTGGACATCGCATGTCGATGCGGGATCTTGGCATCTTGGCCAATCGTTTGATCACGGATTTTCCAACCTTCTATCCGCTTTTCGCCGAAACCGAGTTCCCGTTCGATGGCCGCGTGCCGTCCAATTCAAGCAACCGCAATCCTGTCCTGTCGATGGGGATTGGCGCGGATGGACTAAAGACGGGCCATACCGAAGAGGCGGGATTTGGACTTGTGGGTTCGGCCAAGCAGGGCGATCGGCGGGTTATCTTTGTTATCACGGGTCTGGAAAGTCGTCAGGCACGTGCCGAGGAATCCACCAAGATCATCAACTGGGCCTTTCGCCAGTTCGCTGAAAAGGAAGTCGCAGAGGCAGGTACTCGCATCGCCTCTGCCGACGTCTGGATGGGGGCGTCTCCGACGGTCGGTTTGACAGTTGCAGAAGATTTCTCGGTCTTGGTGCCAATCTTGAACGAGGGCGATATCGCCGCACAGGTTGTCTATAACGGTCCGATCGAAGCGCCTATTGTGGCGGGTCAACAACTGGGAGAGTTGGTGATTGCACTGGACGAACTGCCGGAAAAACGTATTCCCCTGATCGCTGAAAGTGATGTGCCCCGCGGTGGTTTTTCGATCCGTCTGCGGACGGCCGCCCTTGTGCTTTGGCAGAAATTCGGCCCCGGCGGCGCGACCGAGGTGCCAGAAGAGGCATGACCAACCCGCGGTTCATTACCTTTGAAGGGATCGACGGTTCAGGCAAATCCACACAGGCACGTCGTTTCGCGGAACATTTGCGCGGGCAGGGCCAAGATGTGGTCCTGACCCGAGAGCCGGGTGGCAGCCCCGGTGCCGAAGAAATCCGCCAGTTGCTTTTGACAGGTGATCCTGATCGCTGGTCGCCTGAAACAGAAATCCTGCTGTTCACAGCCGCCCGCCGCGACCATCTGGAAAAGACGATTGAACCGGCCCTCACAGCGGGCAAAACGGTTGTTTCTGACCGCTTCGCCGATAGCACGCGCGTGTACCAAGGGGCCACGCGGGGTGATCTGCGCGGCATGGTCGACAGCCTGCACAGCCTGATGATCGGGCGCGAACCTGACCTGACCTTCATCATTGATATGGACCCTGCACTGGCGCTTGAACGCGGCTTGGCCCGCAAATCCGGCGAAGACCGCTTTGAGGATTTCGGCCTCGCGTTTCAGGAAACCCTGCGCCACGGCTTTCTGGCCCTGGCCAAGGCCAACCCGGACCGCTGCATCCTGATCGACGGCAACCGGACGCCTGACCAGATCGCCAGCGAAATCGCAGGTCGCGCATGAGCGACGAGGACATCCCCGAACCTGACCGGATCGCAGGGGCCCCGCATCCGCGCGAAACCGCGCAGATTTTCGGACAAGGCAAGGCCGAGGCCGATTTTCTGGATGCATTCAGCGCTGGCCGAATGCATTCAGGCTGGCTGATTACGGGGCCGCGTGGTGTAGGCAAGGCCACGCTGGCATGGAAAATCGCGACATTTCTGCTGGCGAATCCCGAAGCGGGCCTGTTTGGCGATCCTGCGCTGGCCGTGGACCCAGAGCATCCCGATGCGCGATTGATCCAGTCGGGTGCGCATCCGCGCCTGTCGCTGATCCGCCGCCCCTGGGACGACAAGACCAAGAAACTGCGCAGTGAAATCACCGTGGACGCGGTGCGCAGCCTCAAGAACTTCTTCCATATGTCTGCCGCTGATGGCGGGCGTCGCGTGGTTATCGTGGATGCCGCAGACGAGCTGAACCGCAATGCGGCCAATGCCATCCTCAAGGAACTAGAAGAACCACCCGCCAATGCGACCATCTTGCTGGTGGCACATCAACCCTCGCGGCTCTTGCCGACAATCCGGTCGCGCTGTCGGGAATTGCGCTGTCTGCGTCTTGGGGCCGATGATCTGCAAAAGGCGCTGGCGCAGGCGGGGCATTTGTCTGACCACGGAGAAAGCCTCGCGGCCCTTGCGGGAGGCTCTGCCGGCGATGCGATCCGGCTTTTGAACCACGATGGACTGGCGCTTTATGCCGCGTTGATCAAGGTGTTCAGCAGCTTGCCTCATATCGACCGCCCCGCCGCATTGCGGCTGGCGGATGCTTGCGCCGGGCGCACCGCTGATGTGCGGTTCGGGCTGACGCTCGATCTGATTGATCTGTTCCTGTCGCGGGCCGCGCGGGCGGGGCTGATGGGAGAACCCAGCGCCCAAGGGGCGATGGGCGAGGCGCGACTACTGGCCCGCATCGCGCCCGACGATCGGGCCGCGCGGCGCTGGGCGCAATTGCAACAGGATTTGACCGACCGGTCGCGCCATGGCCGCGCTGTCAACCTTGACCCTGCCGCCTTGATCCTTGATATGATCTTCAAGATTGAAGAAACGGCGCAAGCGACAGCCGTTGCCTGAAAGCTGCCTGATGACCCAAGCGACACTCGTCGATAGCCACTGCCATCTCGACTTTCCCGACTTTGATGCCGAACGCGACGCAATCGTCGCGCGGGCGCTGGAGGCTGGGGTGACACGTATGGTCACGATCTGCACAAGGCTCCGGCTGGAACCGCAGGTGCGGGCGATTGCAGAAACATATGCGCCGGTCTTCTACGCCGCTGGCACCCACCCGATGAGCGCAGCTGACGAGCCTTTGGCCACGCTGGACGAATTGATCGCCCTTGCCGCACACCCCAAATTCGTGGGCATCGGCGAAACCGGCCTTGATTACCACTATACGGCTGACAGTGCGGCGATCCAGCAGCAATCCTTGCGTATCCATATCGCTGCCGCGCGCGAAACCAAGCTGCCTTTGATCATCCACGCCCGCGCGGCGGACGAAGATATGGCGCGTATCCTGCGCGAGGAATATGACAACGGCGCTTATACCTGCGTGATGCATTGCTTTTCCAGCAGTGCGGATTTGGCCGCTGCAGCGCTCGACATGGGCTTCTATCTGTCGATGTCCGGCATCGCGGCCTTTCCCAAAAGCCAGGACCTGCGCGATATCTTTGCCGCAGCCCCCGTCGACAGGGTGCTGGTGGAAACCGATAGCCCCTATCTCGCGCCGCCACCGTTTCGGGGCAAGCGGAACGAGCCCGCCTATACCGCCCATACCGCCAAAGCCGGGGCCGCGATCTATGGCCTGTCCGACGCCGATTTTGCGCGCCAAACAACAGAGAACTTTGACCGTCTGTTCTGGAAGGCCAAGGTATGAGCGACCACCTCAGCTTTACCATTCTGGGCTGCGGGTCGTCGGGCGGCGTGCCGCGTCTGGGCGGGCTGTGGGGGGCCTGTGATCCGACAAACCCCAAGAACGCACGGCGGCGCTGCTCGCTTTTGGTGACACGGACCAGTGGCGACCAGACCACCCGCGTGCTGATCGACACCACACCCGATCTCCGTGCGCAACTGCTCGATGCGGATGTCGGCACGCTTGATGCCGTTGTCTATACCCATAGCCACGCCGATCATGTGCACGGGATCGACGATCTGCGCATGATCGTCTTTAACACGCACCAACCCTTGCAGGTCTGGGCCGACGGGGCGACCAGCAATGACCTGCTGGGCCGCTTTGGCTATGTCTTCGTGCAACCCAAAGGGTCCGCCTATCCGCCGATCTGCGAGCTGAACACAATCGCGGGCGATATCACCATCAGCGGGGCGGGGGGCGATATCACCCTTCAGCCATTCGAAGTCGTCCACGGCAATATCGACGCTCTCGGGTTCCGGATTGGCGATGTGGCCTATCTGCCAGATGTGTCCGCCATCCCAAAGGCCACTTGGGACGCACTGCAAGGGCTGGACACTTGGATCGTGGATGCGCTGCGCCGCACGCCGCACCCGACCCATTCGCATCTGGCCAATACGCTGGACTGGATCGCGAAAGTGGCCCCGCGCCAGGCGATCCTGACCAACATGCACAACGATCTTGATTACGCCACCGTCGCCGCCGAAACCCCCGATCACGTGCATCCGGCCTATGACGGGATGACCTTTACGGTCCCTTTACCTTGATCTTCTTTCGAGCCCAAATATCCCCGCCGGAGGCATCAAAGTGCGGCGCAGCCGCCAGCAACAGGAGCCACAATGGCTGCGCTGATTGACGTCATCCTTCCCGTCTTTCTGGTCATCGGCTTTGGCTATGTTGCTGTGTGGAAAGGGTATTTCAGCGACGCCGGCGTCGATGGACTGATGAAGTTCACCCAAGGCTTCGCGATCCCCTGCCTGCTGTTCCGCGCCATTTCTTCGCTTGATCTGGAACAGAACTTTGACCTGACCTTGCTGGGCAGTTTCTATGCAGGGGCCTTTGCGGGCTTTTTGGCGGGGCTGCTGGGCGCGCGCTTTCTGTTCGGGCGCGATTGGGAGGACAGTGTCGCGATCGGCTTTTGTTGCCTGTTTTCAAATTCGCTGCTCTTGGGCCTGCCGATCACCGAACGCGCCTATGGCGCATCCGCACTGGAAGCGAATTACGCGATCATCGCTGTCCACTCGCCGTTCTGCTATGCCGTGGGTATTACCGCGATGGAGATCGCCCGCAATCGCGGCGGCAGCATCATGGCGCTGCCGGGCAAGGTGATCAGTGGCATGTTCCATAATGCGCTCATCGTCGGCATCACGCTTGGGTTCATCGTCAACCTTGGCGGTATCCCCATGCCCTCGGTCCTGACCGACGCGATTGATCTGATGGTGCGGGCGGCTTTGCCTGCGGCGCTCTTTGGCCTGGGCGGTGTGCTGTACCGCTATCGCCCCGAGGGTGATATGCGCACGATCCTTTTTGTTGTCGCCATTTCCTTGGTCATGCACCCTGCAATTGTCTGGGGTCTGGCCAAGGCCAATGACCTCTCTGACACCGCGTTGCGCTCGGCCATCCTGACCGCAGCCATGGCCCCGGGGATCAATACCTATGTCTTTGCCAATATGTATGGCAAGGCGCGGCGGGTTGCGGCCTCGGCTGTGCTGATGGGCACGGGCCTGTCGATCCTGACTGTCTGGGTCTGGCTTTATCTGCTGCCCTAAATCCCTCCGCCCAAAGCAAACACGCGACAGCGGTTCCACTTCACCGCTCAATTCTTGTGCAGTGCTTTAAGTTCAGGCACAACAAGCCCGCCAAGAGCGGGCTACTGCGTTGACTTTGGGCGACTTACGCTAGCTTACCCTATGGAAGTGATGGGGTCGGACAATGGGTTTGCGAGCAATTTTAGTGATCTTGATCGGTCTGACGGGACCGATGGCACTGGCGCAGGGCCGGCCTGCGGCAGTCGGTGTGCAGAGCGTCGATCTGCGCACTCTGGCGGAAACGGTCCCTGTCTTTGCCGAAGTCATCACCGCGCGCGACGGCAACGTCGCCGGACGCGTGGCAGGCTATGTCGAAGTCGTGGACGTGCTGGCAGGGGCCCGCGTGCAAACCGGTGACCTGCTGGTGGAGTTGAACGCAGATCTGCTGACCATCCAGGTGGCCCAATCCGAGGCCCAGTTAGCTGAAGCCGCAGCAGGGATCGAGACTGCACGCGCCCGTGTCGATCGCGCCCGTATCGCTCTTGGCCGGATCGAGGCCCTGCGCGGCGGGACGTCTTTCAGCCAAGGCCGTTTCGATGATGCGCAGGCCGATTTTCTGGAAGCCGAAGCGCAATTCGTCGAGGCACAGGCCCGCGAGAAAAGCGCCGAGGCACGGCTCGCCGAAACCAGCTATCAGCTGGAGCGTAGCCGGATCACAGCCCCGTTCTCGGGCGTTGTGCTGGAAGTCAACACCATCCCCGGTGCGTTCATCCAGGCTGGCACGCCTGTTGTGCGCCTGCTGGATATCGACGCCTTTGAGGTGCAGGCGAATGTACCATCCCGTTACACGACCTTCCTCGTGCCGGGCCAAGTGGTGACGGCCCAGACCGAAACCGGCGTGGAACTGGCGCTGGAACTCCGCGCACTTCTGCCGGTCGAGGATCCTTCGACCCGCACCCGCGCCGTGCTGTTTTCCGCCCCCGCGCTTGCGCGTATCGGTGATGCGGCTGTCGGCCAATCCCTGACCGTCGATATCCCCGTGGGTGAAGCCCGCGAGGTGCTGTCGGTCCCCAAGGATGCACTCGTACAGGCGCGTGACGGCTGGACGGTTTTTGTGGCTGCCGACGATCAGGCCCAGCCCCGCAACATCACCCTCGGCGTGCCTTTGGGCGACCGTTATGAGGTGGTCGAGGGGCTAGCCCCCGGTGATCTTGTCGTGGTGCGCGGCAACGAACGTTTGCGCCCCGGCCAACCTATCGCCGCCACGCCGGTCGAGACGAACTGATGGATTTCATCCGCTTCTCCATCGACCGCCCCGTTGCTGTCATCGCCGCCGTCTTGATGGCCGTCCTTTTTGGGGTGCTGGCACTGACGCAAATCCCGATCCAACTGGCCCCTGACGTGCGCAAGCCGATCGTCGTGATCGAGACAAGCTGGCCCGGTGCCGCCCCTTCCGAGATCGAGCGCGAGATCGTCAACCCGCAGGAAGAAACCCTGCGCGGTCTTGACGGGCTAGAGATCATGACCTCGCAGTCGCGCACGGGGCAGGCCTCTGTCACGCTGGAATTTGCCATTGGCACTGACATGAGCCAGTCGCTCTTGCTGGTATCCAACCGGCTTGACCGTGTCGGCGGCTATCCAGCCGAAGCCAATGAACCGACGCTGAACACCTCCGGCGCCGATGACAGCCCGATTGCTTGGGTTCTGATTACCGCACAAGATGGCAACACACGCCCGATCCCGACCTATGGCGATTTCCTCGAAGATATCGTGAAAGACCGGGTCGAGCGCATCCCCGGCGTGGCGGCCGTGAATGTCTTTGGCGGCGTGACGCAGGAATTGCAGGTGGTCGTTGACCCCCAGCGCCTGGCGCGCTTTGGCCTGACCGTGCCGGAAGTTGTGCAGAAACTGCGGGCCGAGAATATCTCGATTTCCGCAGGCGATGTCGAAGAAGGCAAGCGCCGCTATGTGGTGCGCACCGAAAGCAGCCTTAACACCGAAGAGGCGATCCGCAATGTTGTCCTGCGCTCTGAGGCGTTCAGCGGCGGCATCGGGCGGGTGCGGGTCGGCGATGTGGCCGATGTGGGCTTTGCCTTCAAGGAGTCCACAGCGCGGCTGCGGTTCGAGGGCGAACCGGGGCTTGCCTTCAACGTGGTGCGCGAGGCCGGGGCCAATGTGATCACCGTCATGGAAGAACTGCGCGCCGTATTGGCGGAATTGCAGGCCGGTCCGGTGTCCGCCCAAGGGCTGATCATGCAGCAAATCTATGACGAGACGATCTATATCGAAGGGGCGATCGATCTGGTCACGCAGAACATCTATATCGGCGGTGCGCTCGCGGCGCTGATCCTCATGCTGTTCCTGCGCTCGCCGCGGGCGGTGGTGATCGTGTCGCTGTCGATCCCTGTGTCGATTGTTGCGACCTTCGTGGTCATGGCGGCGACGGGCCGCACGCTCAATGTGATTTCACTTGCGGGGATCGCCTTTGCGGTGGGGATGATCGTGGATGCCGCGATTGTGGTACTGGAAAACATCTACCGCCTGCGCGAGGCCGGACATTCGCGGCGTGATGCCGCCTATCTGGGGGCCAAGCAGGTCTGGGGCGCGATCCTTGTCTCTGCCCTGACAACGGTGCTGGTCTTTGTGCCGATCTTGGTGATGCAGTTGGAAGCGGGGCAGTTGTTCCGCGATATCGCTGTGGCGATCTCTGTTTCGGTGCTGCTGTCGCTGGTGGTGGCCGTCACCGTGATCCCCGCTCTTGCCAGCCGCCTGTTGCGCAAGGACGATCAAAAACCGATGCGGATTTGGGGGCTGGATCATCTGGCCTCTGGCTTCCGTGCCGCGGTGATGGCCTATGTGCGCATGACCGTCCGGTTCCGGACCGTCGGCATCCTGATGGTCGCTGTGATCGCAGGGGGTGCGGCTGTGGCAAGCTGGACCTTCCTGCCAAAGCTGGAATACCTGCCCGAGGGCAACCGCAACCTTGTTTTCGGGCTGATCATTCCGCCGCCGGGCTATAACCTCGAGACAACCGAAACCATCGCCCAGCGGATCGAAACGGTGGCGCGCCCCTTGTGGGAAGCCGCCCCCGCGATGGCAACCGAAGACGGCACGCCGACAATCGACAGTTTCTTTTTCGTGGCGACCCCGGGCAATTCCTTTGTGGGGGCAGGGGCCGTGGATAGCCAGCGAGCGGGTGACCTGATCCCCGTGCTCAGCGGCCCGATCTTTGCCGAACCGGGCACCTTTGGCTTTATGACCCAACCCTCGCTCTTTGGGCGCGGTGTCGGGGGCGGGCGTGCAATCGAGTTGAATATCTCGGGGCAGGATCTTGATGACATTTTGGCTGTTGCAGGCCGCGCGGCGGGGCTTGTGTCGCAGATATTGCCGCGCTCCGAAGGCCACCAGTTTCGCCCGATCCCGGGGCTGGAATTGGGCGCGCCCGAGATCCGCTTGATCCCCGACAGATTGCGGCTTGCCGATGCGGGGCTGGATAGCTCTGCTCTGGCGGCCACGGTTGACGCCTTTAACGACGGGCTGCGCGTGGCCGAGATTACGGTAGGGGCAGAGCGGGTTGATCTGGTCCTGAAGGGTGATCCCGCGATCAACGAGGCCGCGCGCACGCAAGACGTGGGCAATTATCCGGTGGTGACCCCGGGCGGGCAGATCGTGCCTGTCTCGGCGCTGGCCGATGTTGTTCTGACCGCTGGCCCAACGGAAATCCGCCACAGGGAACGGCTGCGTACAGTCACGCTGGAGGTCCGGCCTGCGGATAACCTGCCATTGGAGGAAGCGGTAGACTTGCTGGAACGCGAAGTCGTCGCCGTGCTTGAGCAGCAGGGCATTCCGCAAGATATCCGGCTGGGCGTGTCCGGCACGGCGGATCAGCTCAGCCAGACCTGGTCGGCGATCCAGATCAATCTGGTGGTGGCTTTGGTGATCGTTTTCCTTGTCATGGCGGTCTTGTTTGAAAGCTTTGTCTTGCCGTTGGTGATCATGATCGCCGTACCCGTCGCAGCTGCCGGCGGTGTCGGTGGTCTGGCCGTCATGAACTTGTTCCAGCCCCAGCCTTTGGACATGCTGACGCTGCTGGGCTTTGTCATTCTGGTGGGGATCGTGGTGAACAATGCGATCCTGATCGTGCACCAAACACTGTTCCATCTGCGCGAAGAGGGTATGGAACCGATTGCGGCGATCGAAGAGGCCACACGCAACCGGATCCGCCCGATCTTTATGTCGACGCTGACCAGCGTCATGGGGATGCTGCCCTTGGTGATTTTCCCTGGCGAAGGCTCGGAGCTTTATCGCGGATTGGGGGCCGTTGTTGTCGGCGGGTTGTCGATGTCCGCCTTCCTGACCTTGCTGACCGTGCCGCCGCTTTTGCGCCTGTGCATCCGCAAGCCAGAGCCGGAGATAAAGACTATGATGGCGGCACCGGCGGAGTAGAGAAAGATGCTATGCCGCGGCATAATCACTTAATTGCGAACCATTCTCATTTTCATTTACAGTTGCGAATAATTCTCATAAGCAAGTTTGAGATTGACTTCTCAGCTATGAAAGGACACTGGATCAATGATGAAAATACTTGTTCTTGGGGCGCTTGGCGCCGCCGCTTTGTCGACCGCTGCCGCGGCGCAGGAGGATCGGTTCAAGGCGGTTACGACCTTTACGGTCATCGCCGATATGGCACAGAACGTGGCCGGTGACGCCGCGATCGTGGAAAGCATTACCAAGGCAGGGGCCGAAATCCACGGCTATCAACCGACACCGCGCGACATTATCCGCGCGCAGGATGCCGATCTGGTTCTCTGGAACGGTCTGAACCTCGAGCTTTGGTTCGAACAATTCCTTGGCAACCTCTCTGACGTGCCAAGTGTGACACTGTCCGAAGGCATCACCCCGATGAGCATTTCGTCGGGTGAATATGATGGCAAGCCAAACCCCCATGCTTGGATGAGCCTTGAAAGTGCGCTGATTTACGTGGACAATATCCGCGACGCTTTCGTCCTGCATGACCCTGAAAATGCTGACATTTACCGCACCAATGCCGAAAACTACAAAGCCGAGATCACAGCCACCATCGCGCCCTTGCGCGACGCTATTCTGGCCTTGCCCGAAGACCAGCGCTGGCTGGTCAGTTGCGAAGGCGCATTTAGCTATCTGGCCCGCGATTTCGGGATGCAGGAGCTTTATCTCTGGCCGATCAATGCAGATGCACAAGGCACCCCGCAGCAGGTGCGCCGCGTGATTGATACGGTGCGCGAGAACAATATTCCGGCGGTGTTTTGTGAAAGCACAGTCAGCCAGGCCCCCGCACAGCAGGTCGCCCGTGAAACCGGTGCCACCTATGGCGGGATGCTTTACGTCGACAGCCTGACCGAGGCGGATGGCCCTGTGCCCACTTACCTTGATCTGTTGCGGGTCACGACCGAAACCCTTGTTGCTGGCCTGACCGAATGACACAAACCCCCGGCATCGTTGCGCATCATGTGACCGTGACCTACCGCAACGGTCACACCGCCTTGCATGATGCGAGCTTTGAAATACCGACAGGGACCATTACCGCACTTGTCGGCGTCAATGGTGCCGGGAAATCGACGCTGTTCAAGGCGATCATGGGTTTTGTGCCTGCCGCCCGAGGCGAGATTTTGGTGATGGGCATGCCCGTCCGCGATGCCTTGCGCCAGAATATCGTGGCCTACGTCCCGCAATCCGAAGAGGTCGACTGGACCTTTCCTGTGCTGGTCGAAGATGTGGTGATGATGGGGCGCTATGGCCACATGGGTTTCTTTCGCAGACCCAAACCCGCCGATCATCAGGCGGTGACGCAGGCGCTGGCGCGGGTGAACATGACCGAGTTTCGCTATCGTCAGATTGGTGAACTGTCCGGCGGCCAGCGCAAACGCGTCTTCCTTGCCCGCGCCCTGGCGCAAGAGGGGCAGGTGATCTTGCTGGACGAACCCTTTACCGGCGTCGATGTGCAGACCGAGGATGCCATTGTCGACCTCTTGCGCGATCTGCGCGACGAGGGGCGCGTCATTCTCGTCTCGACCCACAACCTTGGCTCGGTGCCTGAATTCTGTGACCGCACGATTTTGGTCAAGCAGACGGTGCTGGCCTATGGCTTGACCGAAGATACCTTTACCCGCGAGAACCTTGAACTCGCCTTTGGCGGTGTGCTGCGCCACTTTGTGCTGGGCGGGTCTGATCTGCATGATGACGACGACAGCCGCCAGATCCGTGTGATCACCGATGACGAGCGACCCTTTGTTGTCTATGGTGACGACCTCAAGGCCAAAGTGCCGGCAGAAGAAGAAACACCATGATCGCAGCACTGCTGGAACCCTTCGGCTATAACTACATGTTCAACGCCATGTGGGTCAGCGCGCTTGTGGGTGCGGTCTGCGCGTTTCTCTCTGCCTATCTGATGCTCAAAGGCTGGTCGCTGATCGGTGACGCGCTCAGCCACTCTATCGTGCCCGGTGTCGCAGGGGCCTATATGCTGGGCCTGCCCTTTGCACTGGGCGCTTTCGCGGCGGGGGGATTGGCGGCAGGGGCGATGCTGTTTCTCAACCAGCGGTCGGGTCTGAAAGAGGACACGATCATCGGCCTGATCTTTACCTCCTTCTTTGGCTTGGGGCTGTTTATGGTTTCGCTGTCGCCCACGTCGGTCAGCGTGCAAACCATCACGATGGGCAATATTCTGGCGATCACGCCCTCGGATACGCTGCAACTGGCGATCATCGGTTTTGTGACCTTGGCGGTGCTGCTGGCCAAGTGGAAGGACCTCATGGTCACTTTCTTTGATGAAAACCATGCGCGGTCTATCGGGCTGCGGCCTGATCTGCTGAAGGTGGTATTCTTTACCCTGCTGGCGGCGTCCTGTGTCGCGGCATTGCAGACAGTGGGGGCCTTTCTGGTCATCGCGATGGTCGTGACACCGGGGGCGACGGCCTATCTGCTGACCGACCGTTTCCCGCGTCTTTTGGTGTTGAGCGTTTCGATCGGGGCGACCACCAGTTTTGTCGGCGCCTACCTGAGCTATTTTGCCGATGGGGCCACAGGCGGCATCATCGTGTCACTGCAAACGCTGGTCTTCCTTGCGGCCTTTTTCCTTGCGCCCAAGCACGGCTATCTTGCCGCGCGCAGACGGGCCGCGCAGGCCTTGGAGCCAAGCTGATGGAGACGCTGCTTTTCCCCTTCCAGTTTGCCTTTATGAACAACGCCTTTGTGATGATGGCGATCATCGCGGTGCCGACAAGTCTGCTGTCCTGCTTTCTGGTGCTCAAAGGGTGGTCGCTCATGGGGGATGCGATCAGCCATGCGGTCCTGCCCGGGATTGTCATTGCCTATCTGCTGAATATCCCGTTGATTATTGGCGCTTTTTTCGCGGGCATGTTCTGCGCGCTTGCAACCGGCTTTCTGTCGACCAATAGCCGTGTGAAGCAAGACACGGTGATGGGGATCGTGTTCTCGGGCATGTTCGGGTTCGGGCTGGTGCTCTATACCAAGATCACGACCGAGGTGCATCTGGACCATATCCTGTTTGGCAATATGCTGGGCGTGAATGGCCAAGATCTGCTGACCGCAGGCGGCATCGCAGCCTTTGTTTCTGCCATCATCATCGCCAAGCGGCGCGAATTCATGTTGCACGCCTTTGACCCGATCCAAGCGCAGGCTGTCGGGCTGCGGGTGGGCTGGCTGCACTACGGTTTGCTGGCGCTTTTGTCGCTGACGATTGTGGCTACGTTGTCTGCGGTGGGGATCATCCTGTCCATTGGCCTGCTGATCGCCCCCGGCGCGATTGCGTTTCTGCTGACCAAGCGCTTGTCGCGGATGCTGCCGATTGCCGTGGGGGTCACAATGCTATCGGGTTTCCTTGGGGTCTATGCGAGCTTTTTTCTGGATAGCGCGCCCGCGCCGACGGTCATTCTGGTGATGACGACGATTTTTGTCGGGGCCTTCATCCGCGCCAATCTGCGGTTGCGCAGGGCCGCAGCAGAGCCTGAGGGGCAAATCGTTCACAAGGGATCAAAATTCTCGGCGTAGAACCGGTACCAGTTGCCGCCCATGATCCCTGCGACCTCTGCTTTGTTCATACCAACCGCAGCCAACCCCGCCTCGATTTTCCCGAAATCGCGGTTATCGTTGAACCATGCGGGCATTGGCGGAAAGCCCGGCGCGCTGGCCGATCCTTCGCCATAGTCGATCTCTTTGCTCCAGCGCCCGACGCGCATCCATTCAACCACACTGTCAGGCTGGTCTTGGCAGAGGTCGGTGCCAAGGCCGAAATGGGCGGTGCCATAAGTATCAGCCATGCGCGCGATCATTTCGCAGAAATCGGTCAGCGTGCAGGCGGTCCCGCCCCGCAGGTGGTGCGGATAGATGGAAAACCCGAACATGCCGCCGTTTTCAACCACGGCGCGGATCACATCACCGGATTTATTGCGCAGGGCAGGGTGCCAGTCATGCGGGTTGGCGTGCGTGATCGTGATCGGGCGGGTCGAGAGATCAGCGGCCTCTATCGTTGACCGGTCCGCACTATGGCTCATGTCAACGACCAGCCCCACGCGGTTCATCTCGCGGATCACCTGACGGCCCATGCGGGTGATGCCGGGGTCAGTCGCTTCGTAACATCCCGTCGCAAGCAGGGACTGGTTGTTGTAGCTGAGCTGCATAAACCGCAGGCCCAAGCTGTGCAGGATTTCTACCAGACCGATATCATCCTCGATCGGGCTGGGGTTTTGGGCGCCAAAGATGATCGCCGTGCGCCCTGTGGCCTTGGCATGATCCACATCCGCAGCGGTGCGAGCCTGCATGATGAGATCCGGAAACTGCTCAAACCAGCGGTTCCATTGTTCGATGTTCAGCACAGTCTCGCGGAAATTTTCGTGATAGGCGATGGTGACATGCACAGCGTCCACCTGTCCTTCGCGCATCTGGCGAAAGACTTTCTCGGACCATTTGGCATATTGCAGATTATCAATGCGCATAGGGCTTTGTGGCCGAAGCAGGGACCTTCGTCAAACAAGGACTGGCACGGCAATTCTAAATCGTTATAGTTTTACCCAAACACGGGAGGTTCATCATGAAAACGATCAAAGGCCCCGCGCTTTTTCTGGCGCAATTCGCGGGCGACCAAGCCCCTTTCAACACTTGGGACGGCATTACCAAATGGGCGGCGGACTGCGGTTACAAGGGTGTTCAAGTGCCCAGTTGGGACGACCGGCTCTTTGATCTGGCCAAGGCTGCGGCATCCAAAGACTATTGCGATGACTTCAAGGGGCGGGCGGCGGCCAATGGCGTCGCGGTCACGGAACTGTCCACACACCTGCAAGGACAGCTGGTCGCTGTGAACCCGGCCTATGATACTGCATTCGATGGGTTTGCAGCCCCCCAGGTGCAGGGTAATCCCAAGGCGCGGCAGGCGTGGGCCGTAGATCAGGTCAAGATGGCGATCACGGCGTCCAAGCATCTGGGCATCACCGAAATGGCAACCTTTTCAGGTGCTTTGGCGTGGCCCTACATTTACCCTTGGCCGCAACGTCCCGAAGGTCTGGTCGAAGCGGCGTTTGATGAACTCGCTGCCCGCTGGCGCCCCATTCTGGATCACGCTGAGGAAAACGGCGTCGATGTCTGCTATGAAATCCACCCCGGCGAAGACCTGCATGACGGCGTGACTTTCGAAATGTTCTTGGAACGTCTGGGCGGCCATAAACGCTGCAACATGCTTTATGATCCGTCGCACTATGTGCTGCAATGCCTCGATTATCTTGATCATATCGACATCTACAAAGACCGGATCAAGATGTTCCACGTCAAGGATGCCGAATTCAACCCGACAGGGCGGCAGGGCGTCTATGGCGGCTACCAGTCTTGGGTCAACCGCGCGGGCCGATTCCGCAGTCTGGGCGACGGACAGGTTGATTTCGCGGCGATTTTTTCCAAGATGGCGGCCAATGACTTTGGCGGCTGGGCCGTGGTGGAATGGGAATGCTGCCTCAAACACCCCGAAGACGGCGCGCGCGAGGGGGCGCAATTCGTCAAGGACCATATTATCCGCGTGACCGAACGGGCCTTTGATGACTTTGCGGGGGGCGCGGTTGATGACGCCACAAACCGCAAGATGCTGGGGATTTAAGACATGAGCTTTGACAGACCTATCCGGCTTGGCATGGTCGGCGGCGGCAATGACGCCTTTATCGGGGGTGTGCACCGCATCGCGGCCCGTATCGACGGACGGTTCACTTTGGTGGCAGGGGCACTTTCGTCGACGCCTGAAAAGGCGCAAGCCTCTGGTGCGGCCCTCGGGCTTGATCCGGCACGGACCTATGACGACTTCAAAGCCATGGCGATCCGTGAAGCGCGGCTGAAAGACGGGATCGAAGCCGTTGCAATCGTGACCCCCAACCACGTCCACTATGCGGCGGCGCGCGAATTCCTCAAGCGCGGGATTCACGTCATTTGTGACAAGCCGCTGACCTCCACGATGGCAGATGCGAGAAAGCTGGTAAAAGCGGCCGAAGACAGTGACGCGCTCTTCGTGCTAACCCATAATTACACCGGCTATCCGATGATGCGGCAGGCGCGCCAGATGGTGGCGGACGGGGATTTGGGTACGCTGCGCGTGGTGCAGGTGGAATATGCCCAAGACTGGCTGACCCAAGCCCAAGAGAACAAGCAAGCCGCTTGGCGCACCGATCCCGCACGGTCGGGTCTTGGCGGCTCAACCGGTGATATCGGCACCCATGCCTTCAATCTGGCGTCCTTCGTGACGGGGTTGGACGTCGACAGCCTTTCGGCTGATCTCCAGTCCTTCGTCAGCGGGCGGCAGTTGGACGACAACGCCCACGTCATGATGCGCTTTGCAGGTGGCGCGCGGGGGATGCTGTGGTGCAGCCAGGTCGCCCCGGGCAATGAAAACGGGCTGCGTTTGCGCGTTTACGGTGACAAGGGCGGGATTGAATGGGCGCAGGAGAACCCCAACCAGCTTTGGTATACGCCCTACGGCGAACCCAAGCGGCTGATCACACGGGGCGGGGCGGGCGCAGGTACAGCGGCAGGCCGTGTCACCCGTATCCCGGCAGGCCACCCCGAGGGTTATCTGGAAGGCTTTGCCACCATCTACAGCGAAGCCGCAGACGCAATCACGGCCAAGCGCGAAGGCCGCGAGGTTGCGCCAGACGTGCTGTATCCGACCATCCAAGATGGCCTGAAGGGGATGCAGTTCGTGGATGCCTGCGTGCGCTCGTCCAAGCGCGACGGAGCTTGGGTCAAACTAGCGCCCTAGGGTGCGGGCGATCTGTTCTGAGAGTTGCAGCAAGGCCGCAGACTGCGCCCGCGCAAGGCTCGGCAGCGTGGCGTCGGCCATTGGTTGGGTGATCTCGAAGGAATGGGTCGTGTCGCGCAAGGCCGCGCCTTCGCTGGCGACAAAGAACTGCCCGTTCAATTCGAATGTCCCGTCGGCACCGCCCAGCATCCGCTCGACCCGTACATCCACGGACACATCGGGCAGGCCGACAAAGGGCCACGGGTCGGGGCCCACGTCCGTGTTCAAGATGTCGGTCAGCGTGCGGGTCAGGATCAGCGTCACCGCGCGTTCTGGGTCATCGGCCCAGAGGATGTCTTCTCTGACCACGATCAAACCGTCAGCCGTCTCGAACGGGATTTCCTCCACCGCCGCATAGGTGGGAAGCGATACGGTACGGATCATCGCGCTGCCCACAAGCGGGCGCAACTCCAGCGACGAGGGCAGCGGCGACAGTGCCAAACGGTCCGCCAGCGGAGTGCAGGCCGCCACAAGTCCCAGTGTGATGAGCATCGTTCTCAAAAGCATTCTACCGTCCGATCAACAAGGAATTGGGGTTGCGTTCAATGGTGCGCGCCAAAGAGAAAATTGCATCAGAGGCTTCCTGGATCGCGCGCAATGTGGCCAATGTTTCACTGCTAAAGCGCGACCGTTCGCTATAGCTGTTCACCACGGCCTCTGTTTGGGCCACAAGCCTGCTGGCACGCTCGACGAGGTCGGGCAGGGTGCCGACAGAAGCCTCCAACGCCTGTGCGGCCGCATTGGCCGAGGCGAGCGCCTCATTGGTGTTTTCAATCGCACCGCCCTCGACGATTCCATCCAGCACGGTGCGCAGTGATGCCAGCGCGTCACTGGCCGTGGCCGTCAGCGCCAGCGCATCATCCGACCCGACCAAAGCATCAATCGAATCCAGCGTTTGCGTGGTCGATGCGACCAATGCTTCAAGCTCCAGTTGGTTTGCCTTGGCGATGAAGGTCTCGATATCGGCGGTGATCTGCGGCAGGTTCCGGGTTGCGATCTCGATATTCTCGGCCACTTGCGCCGCCGTGGTCACAGCCGCGTCAATATCAGAGATCAGCCCTGCTTCGGTCGCTTCCTTCACAAGCCCATCAAGATCGGAGATGACCACACGCAAATCACGCGGAATGCCTTGCACATCGTCAGAGGCCACAAGATCGCGGGCCTCGTCCAGCAAAGCTACCAGAGAAGCAGGGGCTGCGCGGGTGTATTCGTCATTGGCCAGCCGTTCGATGCTGTCCATCAGATTGATGGCCCCATCCATCAATTCCTCGACAGGCAGCGCGTTGATCCGCGCCAGAACGCCCTCGGCGGTGGCGGCAACATCAGAGATCTGGGACTCGGTGGTGGGGATGATGGGGTAGAGGCCAGAGGTCAGTGTCATGATCGCGGGGAGTGCATCTTCGACTGTCACCAGTTCGACAAGCAGCGTGCCCGCCAGAATATTGCCCGTCACCATCCGTGCCCGCAGCCCGCGTGCCACGAAATCGGACAAGAGCTCCATCGCGTCATCAACGGTGGCATCGGCGCCCATCCCAAGGCGGGAGGGTTCAATGGCAAGAACCGCCTGCAGGCGGACTTCGGCAGTATCAGCCTCTCCTACGACAATCGCGCTGAGCTGGCTGACCTCGCCAATCCGGATACCTTGGAAACGCACCTCGGAACCGGTTGTCAGGCCGCTGACCGACTGTTCGAAAAGAACAGCAACTTCAAGGACTTCGGCATTGGGATCAGTAAACAGGCTATCACGCGCGGATTGTTCATTTGCGAAGATATCAAACCGATGCCCATCACTGACCGGCGCGCCCCCCGACACAACTGTGTCAAAGGCGATACCCCCTTCAATCAGAGAGGCGAGCGAATTGACATCAAGCGAAACGCCGCTCGCGCCAAAAGAAATGCTGAACCCCGATGTATCCCAGAAACGGGTGCTGCTGGTAATCCGGCGATCATAGGGGCTTTCGATAAAGGCGTTCACGATGACCTGTTGGCCGTCCAATGAAAGTTGTGGGGCTTCCAGATAGCCGACCTCGATCCCCTTGTGCAGGACGGGCGCGCCCGCCGCGATGCTGCCGCCATCTTCTGCGCGCAAGACAACGGTTTTCCCGCGCTGGTTGGCGCGGATCAGGTTCGGTTGTTCCAATCCGGTAAAGTTGAATTGGGCGACATCGGCCTCTGTGTCCCAGTTGCCCTCGATATAGACCCCTGACAGCACAGTCTCGAGCCCGGTGATTCCGCGCACGGACACGTCCGGCCGGACCACCCAGAATTGGGCATCATCATCCAGATAGGGGGCGACATTCCGCTCGATGCGGGCGCGCACAAGAACGACGGCCAAGTCATCCGAGAATTCGATATCCTCGACTTCGCCCACCGTCACGTCACGGTATTTTATGGTGGTTTCACCGGCCAGAATACCGGACGCATTCTCGAAACTGATGGTGATCAAAGTGCCGCGATCCGCATAGTTTTGCCACGCCGCACCCAATGAGACCGCAAGCGCCACCAGCGGAACAAGCCAGACAAGCGACAACCGCCGCCAAATGCTTGGTTTGACAGGCCGCACGTCCAGTGGGGCGGGGCCTGTGGGCTCTGAGTTGCTCATTGCTGCATCCTGTCTGCATCCCAAATCAGCCGCGAGTCAAAGGCTTGCGCCGAAAGCATCGTGAATATGACAGACAATGCAAAACTAACAGCCGCAATCCCGGGATTTACGGTTGCGATGGTGTCGAGTTGCACCAGCGCCGACAGGATTGCAACGACAAAGACGTCGATCATCGACCAGCGCCCGATGAATTCGACGACCTCATAGGCCTTGTGCCGTTCGTGCCGGTTGGCAGCGGACTGGCGTTGCACACTGATCGCAAGATACATGATCGCGATAAATTTCCCCACCGGAATGAGCACCGAGGCGGCAAAGACGATCGTGGCAATACCCCATGACCCGTGGTCAAAAAGTTCGATGACCCCGCCGATGATCGTGCTTTCCGATCTCTCGACCAGCGTCGAGGTCAGTAGCATCGGATAGATATTCGCTGGAATATAGGCGATCATCCCCGCAATCAGCCAAGCCCAGACCTTTTGCAGACTCTCTGTATCACGGCTTTGCAAAGGCCCGTCACAGCGCGTGCAATAGCGGGTTTGCAACGGGTGCACCTGCCCGCAGCGCTGGCACGCGACAAGCCCCGCATCACGGGCCGAGATCAGTCCGTTGATTGGTCCAGAGCTTCCCAAATCGAATACCTGCAAATAAGTTGATCTTTCAGAACGGTAATCACAACGACCCCCGCAAAGGCCCAAAATGCGGGCCCAATCGTCACGGCGGCCAAACCTGCCACTTTGATCAGCGCCACAGTCACGCCAACGATGAATATTTCCGCCATGCTCCAGGGCCGCAGCCGTTCGGCAAGGCCAAAGGCTTTGCGCGCACCTTGGCGCGGCTTTTGCTCGCGCACCAGTGGTCCCAGCGCATAGATCAAGGCCCCCAACCGGACCAGCGGGATCACAACGATAAAGAACGCCACGGCGATCGCCAAAGGAAAGGCATAACCATCGTTGAAGGCAAGGATCGCATCGATCACGGAGGTCGCATTGTGCAGCCCGCCTGCGTCCAACGACAAAAACGGAAAGCTGATGGCGGCCAGCATCATGATAAAGGCGGTCAGGGCAAGGCTCAGGATTTGCGCCATCGCGGCGGGTTGCGATGTCATCAGGACAATCCCGCAGCGTTGGCAATACGCGCGTGCATTGTCGGGCAGGTCGCGCGCCTGATGCAGTGTGTCGCACTGCGGGCAGGCAACCAGATCATCCAAAGGGGGTAGGGCGGCAGACACGCGCGAGGCAACTCCAGTTTTCTTGCGGGGTTTTGCCCCAACTTGAACGCGAGTTTATCGCGTCCTCAACAGATAGGCTACGTCTGCCGCAGCTTCAACTCAACTCGCAGAGAGCTTTATGCCCGTTATCGGTCTTGTGCGCTGCCCGATTGCGCATCTGTTCGTTCCGCTGTCCTCAACCGGCGGTTTTGTCCCACCCAAAACCCGCATTATCTTTTCAAATGGACCTTGCGCATTGGATGGAGTTCACCAAAGTGTCGCCAAGTCTCATGTCTGATTGAGGAGGATCACCATGACCACGACCCGCCGTACCCTGCTTGGCCTTTTGGCCGCCGCGACACTGACCACCAGTGCTGCCGCCCAAGAGGTCACATTGCGTCTTCATCAGTTCTTGCCTGCCCAAGCCAATGTCCCCGCCCATATTCTGGATGTCTGGGCCGACAAGGTCGAAGCGGACAGTGACGGGCGCATCAAGATCGACCGCTTTCCGGCCATGCAACTGGGCGGCACGCCGCCGCAGCTGATCGATCAGGCGATCGACGGTGTGGCCGATATCATCTGGACAGTTGCCGGCTACACACCTGGCCGTTTTCCGCAGTTGGAAGTGTTCGAGCTGCCCTTCCTGTCCTCCGATGCCGAAGCCACATCGCGCGCCTATTGGGAACTGGCCGAGGCACGGATGATGGATACCGATTTTGCCGCCTTCAAGCCATTGGGCCTTTGGGTGCATGGGCCGGGTGTGATCCATTCCAACCGCCCGATCACCGATGTGGCTGATCTGCGGGGGTTGAAACTGCGCGCGCCCACCCGCACGACGACCACGCTCTTTACGGAATTGGGTGCGACAGCGGTCGGTATGCCGGTCCCTGCCGTCCCTGAATCGCTCTCGCGCGGTGTGATCGACGGGGCCGTTATTCCTTGGGAAGTCGTGCCCTCGTTGAAGGTCCAAGAGCTTGTGACCAATCACACTGAATTTCCCGGTCAGGCGCTTTATACGACCGCATTTATCTTTGCGATGAACCAAGCGGCCTATGACGCGCTGCCTGCCGATCTTCAGGCCGTGATCGACGCGAACTCCGGTCTGGAGTTCTCCGCTTTCGCGGGCCGCACGATGCAGGACTACGACGCACCGGGGCGGGAATTGGCGCTGGCGCGCGGCAACAACATCATCACGCTGAATGACGATCAGGTTGCCGCATGGCGCGCGGCCAGCCAGCCCACAATCGACAACTGGATTGCCGAAGCAGACGCGGCTGGCATCGACGGCACGGGGCTCTATCAAGAGGCCACAGCCCTGATCGCCAAGCATAGCGCAGGCAACTAGGCCCCTGCGCGGAGACAGCATGTGTTGCACCAAGTGATCCAACGGATGGCCAACCTGATGGCGCTGCTTGGCGGGCTCGTGTTGTCTTTGCTGATTGTGATGGTCTGCCTGAGTGTAGCCGGACGGGAACTGGGTGATCTGGCCTTTTCCGGCGCGCTCGGCGGCTTTGGCAATTGGCTGATTGATCGGGGCGTTGGTCCGATCCTTGGTGATTTTGAACTGGTCGAGGCGGGGGTGGCCTTTGCCATCTTCGCCTTTCTGCCAATCACGCAACTGAGTGGCGCACATGCACAGGTCGATATCTTTACCAGCGGTCTGGGGCCAAGGGCCAATCGCGCGCTCACGACGATCTGGAGCCTTGTGATGGCTATCATTGTCGTGCTGATCACATGGCGTCTGTTTGAAGGGATGCAGGACAAGATCCGCTATAACGAGACCAGCTATCTGATCCAGTTTCCCACATGGTGGGCCTATGCCGCGAGCTTTGCCGCCGCCGTGACCGCCAGCATCGTCAGCCTTTACTGTGCCGCTCTGCAACTCGTCGGACAGCGCAGCCTATGAGTGATCTGGCACTGGGGTATCTGTCCTTCCCCGTTCTTCTTTTGCTGATCTTCCTGCGGGCCCCAATTGGACTTGCCATGCTGCTGTGCGGGATTGGCGGGCTTTGGTTGGCCACCGATGGCACCACCGTCTTCATGGCGCGGCTGAAATCCGAGGTCTATTCGACCTTTTCCAGCTATAGTCTGTCGATCATCCCGATGTTCCTGCTGATGGGGCAATTCGCGACGCTATCGGGCATGTCGCAGTCACTTTTCAAAGCGGCAGAGGCGTGGCTTGGCCACCGCAAGGGCGGTATGGCCATGTCGGCTGTCGGCGCTTGCGCGGGCTTTGGCGCGATCTGCGGGTCGTCCTTGGCGACGGCCGCCACGATGAGCAAGGTGGCGCTGCCGGAGTTGCGCAAATACGGCTATTCGGGCGGGTTTTCCACCGCCACATTGGCCGCTGGCGGCACGCTGGGCATTCTGATCCCGCCATCCGTGATCCTTGTGATCTATGCAATCCTGACCGAGCAGAACATCGCCACGCTTTTCGCGGCGGCCTTTATCCCGGGCATCATGGCCGCCTTGGGCTATATGCTGACAATCGCCATCTATGTGCGGATCTATCCCGACCAAGCCGGTACCAAAGCGCGCATCCCCTATGCCGCGCGGGCCAGGGCTCTGGTCGCGGTCTGGCCGGTCTTGCTGGTCTTCGGGCTGGTTGTGGGCGGCATTTACCAAGGCTGGTTCACTCCGACCGAAGGTGCAGCTGTTGGTGCGCTGGGCACGGGGTTGATCGCGCTTTTCTCGGGGTCGCTGAACTGGGCCGTCCTGCGGGGCAGCATTATCGAGACCGCCACCGGCACCGGCATGATCTTTTTCATCGTGCTGGGGGCGGGGTTCTATAACGGGTTCTTGGCGCTGACGCAGGTGCCGCAGGAACTCTCTGGCTGGGTGACAGAGCAGGGGTTCAGCCCTTGGACAGTCATGGTCCTGATCTTGCTGTTCTATCTGGTGCTGGGCTGTCTGATGGACAGCCTGTCAATGATCCTGCTGACAGTGCCGATCTTCTGGCCGGTGATCTCTGGCCTTGATTTCGGGATGACCACCGAGGAAATCGCGATCTGGTTCGGTATTCTGGTGCTGATCGTGGTCGAGGTCGGGTTGATCACCCCGCCTGTGGGCATGAATCTGTTCATCATCAACAGCATGGACAAGGAAACGCCGATGACGGCGACCTATAAGGCGGTATTGTTCTTTGTCGGGTCCGATGTGGTGCGCGTCTTCATCCTGCTGATGTTCCCCGCGATCACGCTGGTCTTTGTCTAGGACTTGGGAGTCGGCTGTCCGTCGAATGTGAAATCACAGGGCAAGGCACGGTCGATCACGCGCTGGGCGTTGGGAATATCGTTGCCTTCGGCGCGGCGTGTGGCCACGGCACGGGAATAGTTCAGCGCAAGCCAGCGATGGATCAGCCGCGCCCGCAGTTCCGGCATCGGCACATCAAGGCGGGCGGTGACATCCCAAAGATCGGCCAGTTCGGACCAGGGAGCTTCGTCGAACATCAGGTAATTGCCTTCGACAATCACCACTTTGGCAGCCACCGGCACCGCAACGGCGCCTGCGATGGCAAGGTCGCGGGACCGGTCAAAGACCGGGGCGAAAACCTCTTCGCCCGTCTTGAGCGCACGGACAAGGCGCAGAAAGCCGGGGGCGTCGAATGTTTCGGGCGCACCTTTGCGCGGCTTCAACCCGCGCGTTTCAAGAATGCCGTTGTCCAGATGAAATCCGTCCATCGGCACCACGATCGACTTGCGACCCTGGGCGTTCAACCGGCGGGCAAGCTCTGCCGCTAGTGTCGATTTCCCGCAGCCGGGCGCGCCTGTGATCGCGACCAATAGTCTGCTTTCATCACGGTCCAGCAGGTACTCTGCCAGCGTGTTGGTATGGAGTGTCAGCGTATTCACGGTGTCCTGCCTCGGATCGGGCCTTTGCCCTGTTTTGCCAGAAGCTTAGCCTGTCTTGAAGGATCAGGCGACCTGTTTTTATCACAAAGCCGTTTTTGCGATGCTCCGTGGTCATGTGCACGGCTTTGCCATAGGTTACAGCTTGAAACGGATAAAGGGCGAGGAAGCCAAACACATGGCGGCACTCCTGAAAACATGGCGCATTCTGGTGACGGTCTGGACGACGGCCTCGGAGAAACACCTGGGGCTGATTGCGGCCGGGGTCGCGTTTTTCGGGATGTTCGGCATCTTTCCGGGCATTGCCGCCGTGATCGCGATTTTCGGATTGGTGGCTGATCCGGTTGTCATCGAGGATCAGATGGCCCTGATGGAGGGGATCATTCCGCCCGATGCTTACCGGCTGCTATCGTCACAGATCACCCGCCTTGTTCTTGCGGATTCAGGCACGTTGGGATGGGCCACCTTTGTGTCGATCGTGCTGGCGCTGTGGTCCTGTCGTGCGGGGGTCGGCGCCTTGATCGGGGGTCTGAATGCCATTGCGGGACAAAGGGTGCGCAATACGATCTGGCAGATGGTGGTGGCCTTTTTGCTGACCATTGCCTTGGTCACACTGGCGATTGTCGCTCTGACCGTTGTTGTCCTGGTCCCCATCGGCCTTGCGTTTATTCCGGTGGCGACGTCGACCGCGTGGCTGCTGGAGGCGCTGCGCTGGCTGATTGCGCTTGGTGTGCTGATGATCGGGCTGAGCCTGCTTTACCGTTTTGGCCCCGCCCGCATCGGAAGTCGCGGGCGCTGGATCACCGTGGGGGCGGTAACGGTTGTGATCCTCTGGGTCGCGGCCTCTGCGGGGCTGTCATACTACCTGACGAACTTTGCCAGCTATAACGAGGTTTACGGTTCCATCGGGGCTGTCATCGGCCTTCTGCTGTGGCTTTACGTGAGCGCTTATCTGATCCTGCTCGGGGCGGCGCTGAATGTTGCGGTACATGGCTTTGATCTGCCAAAACAGACCGAAACAGCCGTCTTTCTTGACGAAGGCTAGGTCACCCGCGAGACCTGTTTGAAGGCCGGATCATCCCAAAGCCTTTCGTTCATCACCTTTGAAATGACCGCAATCGCGCGGTCCACATCCCCTGCATCAATGAACAGCGGTGTGAACCCGAACCGCATGATGTCAGGGGCGCGGAAATCGCCGACCACGTTTTGCGCGATACAGGCCTGCATCGCGGCATAGCCGTTCTCGAAAGCAAAACACACTTGGCTGCCGCGCTTTGCGGGGTCGCGCGGGCTGGCCAGTGTCAGCATCGGGCAGGTTGCCTCGATCCCTACGATAAACTGCTCGGTCAGGGCGACAGAAGCCCTGCGCAAAGCGGTCATGTCGACCTGATCCCAGATATCCAGGGCCGCATCGAGTGCCGCCATCTGCAAGACAGGTGGGGTGCCGACGCGCATCCGTTCGATACCGGTGCCGGGGCGGTAATCAAGATCAAAGGCAAAGGGGGCCGCATGCCCAAGCCAGCCGGACAGGGCAGGCTGGCAGTTGGCGATATGGCGGGGGGCGACATAGATGAAGGCGGGCGCGCCGGGGCCTGCGTTGAGGTATTTATACGTGCAACCCACGGCGAAATCCGCGTTGCAGCCTTGCAGATCCACGGCCAAAGCGCCCGCACTATGGGCCAAGTCCCAGACCGTGACAGCGCCTGCCGCATGAGCCTTGGCCGTCAGATCGGCCATATCGTGCAGCCGCCCGTCGCTATAGCCGACTTGGGTCAGCATCAGCACCGCCAGATCGTCGTTGATGTGATCGGCAACGTCCTCGGGGTTCACGATGCGCAATTCATGCCCGCGCCCAAGCGATTTGATCAGCCCTTCGGCCATGTAGATGTCGGACGGGAAATTGCCGTTGTCGGTCAGGATCACGCGGCGATCCGGCACCAGATCAATCGCGGCGGCAAGCGCCTGAAAGACCTTGATCGACAGCGTATCGCCCAGCACCACATGCCCCGGCTCTGCCCCGATCAACCGGCCGATCCGGTCGCCCAGAACTGTCGGCTGTGCCATCCAGCCTGCGCGGTTCCAGCCGGTGATGACCTTCTCGCCCCATTCCGCGGTGACAGCCCGTTCCACCCGCGCGGCTGTGGCTTTCGGCAAAGGACCCAGTGAATTGCCATCCAGATAGATCATACCCTCCGGCAGGTGAAACAAAGCCTTTGTTGCGGCGAAATCGGTCATGTCGGGCCCTCTTAGATATTCAAAACGAGTGCAAGCAAGGCCAGCGTCGCGGGGATGGTTTGTGCGACAAACGCGGCTTTGGTGGCGGTCATCGCTCCATAAACGCCCGCAACGACAATGCAAACCAGCAAGAAGGCGATCATGGATGCGCCCGCCGCCCCGAGATAGAGCCCGTAGACCAGACCTGCTGCAAGAAACCCGTTATACAGGCCTTGGTTTGCGGCCATCACTCGGCTTTCAGCCGCGAACTCCGGCGTTGTGCCAAAGACTTTGCGGGTGCGTGGTGCTTCCCAGCGGAACATTTCCAGGACCAGAAAATAAACGTGGATCAGCGCCACCAGCGCAATGAGGACTGTCGCGAGCATTAGACCTGTCCTCCGGAAATCTGGATCGTTTGCCCGTTCACGCTGCGCGCGCCATCCGAACACAGCCACATGGCGGCGGCGGTGGTTTCATCAACCTCCAACAAGCGGCGATGGCGGTTGCCTTTCGCGATAACGTCGATCGCACCCTGTTTGTCCACATCAAAGCGGCGCATCAAGCCGGGGATCTGGTTTTGCACAATCGCCGTGTCCACATAGCCCGGGCACAGGGCGTTAAAGGTGATGGGGCGGCGCATGAATTCTTCGGACAAGCCACGGATCAGTCCGATGACGCCGTGCTTGGTGACTGTATAGGGGATCGCGTTCTTCAGTCCGCGCACACCGGCGATGGAACTGACAACAATCATGCGGGCAGGGGTGTCGGGTGCAAGGGTCGCCATGGCGGCCTGAAAAGTCAGGAACACCCCGTCCAGATTGGTGGTCATCGTGCGCCGCCAGTCAGCCAGCGTCGTTGTCTCAAACGGCCCGCCTTCGGCAATCCCTGCGTTCGCTACACAAATCCGGATCGGTCCGCGCGATGCGGCGGCAGCGGCAATCCCGTCGCGCACAGAGGCTTCATCATCCACATCCATCACCAGCGCATGCAGGCGCGGGTGGGTGGCCGCGACAGCCTCCAGCTTGTCCGCGCGACGGCCCGTGATCGTGACTTCGGCCCCGGCCTCTGCCAGAGCCACAGCGATCCCTTCACCGATCCCTGTGCCGCCACCGGTGACCAGCGCGTGTTTGCCTGCATGTTCCATGTCGCATCCTCCTTGTGCCGACCCTAGCGGTCAGACAGGCATGGACAAGCCCAAACCTGCAAGGCACAAACGGGATATGAAATGGATTGATCTTCCCCCCGTCTGGCTGGCATTGGCCCTCGTCATCACTTGGTGGATCGGGCAGTTGCAGCCACAGGCGATGGCCATTGGCGGGCCGGTGACGGACTTGCTGGGCGGTTTGCTGGTGGGCGGCGGGATCGTTCTGATGCTGCTGGCCTTTGCGGAAATGCGCAAGAAGCGGACCACCGTGATACCGCATATGGAGGCCAGCCATCTGGTCACGACCGGTATCTTTTCGCGCAGCCGGAACCCGATCTATCTGGGGGATGCGCTGATCCTTGCAGGGCTGGCGTTGCGCTGGGAGGTGCCAGTGGCACTTTTGCTGGTCCCACTCTTTATCGGAACGATTACCCAGCGGTTCATCATTCCCGAAGAAAACCGGCTCCGCGTCAAGTTTCGGGCCGATTTTGCGCGCTATTGCGAAAAGACCCGTCGTTGGGTGTGACTGTTAGCGCATGACATGAACGGTAAGCGCAGCCATTGTCTTGTGAAATATAATTTCGCGCTATAATGCAGTCTGACTGCAAGAACAGATATGGGGGATGGTCCGTGAAAATCGGCACACCAAAAGAGACATTCACTGGCGAAAACCGGGTCGCAATGACACCCGCATCCGCCAAAGATCTGCAAAAGCTTGGCTATGACTGCGTGATTGAAGCGGGTGCCGGTGCAGGCGCTGGTTTCTCTGACCAGTCCTACAAAGACGCAGGCGTGGAGGTTGTCAAAACCGCTGCCGCATTGTGGAAAGCCGCTGATGTGGTGGCCAAGGTGCGCCCCCCTTCGGACGCCGAAGTGAAGAAACTGCGTGACGGGCAGACCCTGATCTCTTTCTTCTATCCTGCGCAAAACAAGGATCTTATGGAGGCGGCCAACGCCAAGGGCGCGACTGTCATCGCGATGGACATGGTCCCGCGCATCAGCCGCGCGCAGAAAATGGATGCGCTGTCGTCGATGGCGAATATCGCGGGCTACCGCGCTGTGATCGAGGCGGGTAACAACTTTGGCCGCTTCTTTACCGGGCAGGTGACGGCCGCTGGTAAAGTGCCTCCCGCCAAGGTTCTGGTTGTGGGTGCCGGTGTTGCGGGCCTTGCTGCCATCGGGACCGCCACATCGCTGGGTGCGATCACCTATGCCTTCGACGTGCGCCCTGAAGTGGCCGAACAGGTCGAATCGATGGGGGCACAATTTGTCTTTCTTGATTTCGAAGAAGAACAGCAGGACGGATCGGCCACAGGCGGCTATGCAGCCGTCTCCAGCCCCGAATTCGCGGCAGCACAGCTTGCCAAGTTCCGCGAAATCGCCCCCGACATGGACATCGTTATCACGACAGCCCTGATCCCGGGACGCGACGCACCAGAGCTTTGGACCAAAGACATGGTCGAAAGCATGAAGCCCGGTTCGGTCATCATCGACCTTGCGGCCGAGCGCGGCGGTAACTGCAAACTGACCGTGATGGACGAAAAGATCGTCACCGATAACGGCGTGACCATCATCGGCTACACCGATTTCCCAAGCCGGATGGCGGCGCAATCCTCGACGCTTTATTCCACGAACATCCGCCACATGATGTCGGACCTGACACCCGAAAAAGACGGCGTGCCAAAGCACAACATGGAAGACGATGTGATCCGTGGCGCGACCGCGACGCATAAAGGCGAAATCACGTTCCCGCCGCCACCTCCCAAAGTGGCAGCGATCGCTGCGGCGCCAAAGAAAGCTGCACCCAAGGAATTGACCCCGGAAGAAAAGCGCGCCGCAGAAGTGGCCGCGTTCAAGAAAGAAACCAAGACGCAAGTGGGCCTTCTGGCTGCCGGTGCGGCACTGATCCTTGGCATCGGGCTTATCCCCGGCATGCCGGCGAGCTTTATGCAGCACTTCATCGTGTTTGTTCTGTCGGTCTTTATCGGCTTCCAGGTGATCTGGAACGTGGCCCATTCGCTGCATACGCCGCTGATGGCCGTGACCAACGCGATCTCATCGATCATCATTCTTGGCGCGCTGATCCAGATCGGTTCGTCAAACGCGCTGATCACTCTTTTGGCAGCACTTGGTATCTTTATGGCGGCGATCAACATCTTTGGTGGCTTCCTCGTGACACGGCGCATGCTCGCCATGTTCCAGAAATCCTAAAGGGGCAGGGCAATGGATAACGCATTCACAATCGCGGCCTATGTCGTCGCGGGTATTCTTTTCATCCTGTCGCTGGGCGGACTTTCGGGGCAGGAAAGTGCAAAACGCGCCGTGTGGTACGGGATTGCAGGCATGGCGCTTGCGGTCTTTGCCACGCTGGTCGGGCCGGGTGCCGGACTTGGGCTTCTGTCGGTCCTCCTGATCGGCTTGGGCGGCTTGGTTGGCTATCAACTGGCCACCAAGGTCGAAATGACCCAGATGCCGGAACTTGTCGCGATCATGCACTCGATGGTGGGCCTTGCCGCCGTATTTGTGGGCTTTAACGCCGATATCATGATCAACACCATCGCCGCTCTTTACGAAGCGAATGGTCTTGTCATGGGGGCTGTCGGGGCAGATGGCGTCACCGCCATCGGACTGCCCAAGGAGGTCTACGAAGGCTTGAGCGTCTTTGGCCAGTTGATCGCCAAGAAATCCAGCATCGAGATCGGCATTCTGCGGGTCGAACTGGTTCTGGGGATCTGGATCGGTGCAGTGACCTTTACGGGCTCTGTGATCGCTTATGCAAAGCTTGCTGGCGGCTCCAGCATGCTGCCGTTCAAGGTTGATACTGCGGCCAAGAAACTACCGGGCGGACACTTGTTGAACGCGGGCGCTGCGGCGCTTTCGGTCATCCTGCTCATCGCCTATCTGGGCGGTAGCGGATCGTGGGCGCTGGTTCTGCTGGCGCTGGCGGGGCTGTTTATCGGCTATCACCTGATTATGGGGATCGGCGGGGCGGATATGCCTGTGGTCGTATCCATGCTGAACAGCTATTCCGGCTGGGCGGCAGCGGCGATTGGCTTCAGCCTTGGCAACGATCTGCTGATCGTGGTCGGTGCGCTGGTCGGCTCCTCTGGTGCGATCCTGTCTTACATCATGTGTAAGGCGATGAACCGATCCTTTGTTTCGGTCATTCTGGGCGGCTTTGGCGGGCCACAAGGCGAACAGATGGCTGTCGAAGGTGAACAGATCGCGATTGACAGCGATGGCGTTGCGGCGGCTTTGAACGAGGCTGACAGCATCATCATCATTCCCGGTTACGGGATGGCGGTGGCACAGGCGCAGCAGGCTGTGTCTGAACTGGTGCGCAAGCTGCGTGCCAAGGGCAAGAACGTCCGTTTCGCGATCCACCCGGTGGCGGGCCGTTTGCCGGGTCACATGAACGTGCTGCTGGCCGAGGCGAAAGTGCCTTATGACATCGTGATGGAAATGGACGAGATCAACGACGATTTCCCGAACACGGATGTGGCCATCGTCATCGGCTCCAACGACATCGTGAACCCTGCCGCACAGGACGATCCGAACAGCCCGATTGCGGGGATGCCGGTTCTGGAATGCTGGAAAGCCAAGCAGGTGTTCGTGTCCAAGCGCGGTCAGGGCACCGGTTATTCCGGCATCGAAAACCCGCTGTTCTTCAAGGACAACACGCGGATGTTCTATGGCGATGCCAAAAAGTCGCTGGACGAGTTGCTGCCCAAGATTGATTGATCTTGGTGCAAGAGAAAGAAGGCCCGCCGTGATGGCGGGCCTTTTGCGTTGTGTGGGGTCAATTTTTGGGATGGACAGCTTGGAGCCCATAGTCCTCGATGCTGCACGGTGCGCAAATGTCGGCTTCCCGAAGATCAGAACTGATCCCTAGGAGCGCGTCCAACACTTTGCTACTGTGTGGCCATGGATCAGGCGGATAACAGAACCGTAAGAAAACAGTACCATTCTCGGCAAGTCGGGTCGGACCGGCATGTATGGGACGTTCATCGGCTCATGCGCGCTGCACGCGATATCGACGTGGAAATGGTTCCGGTGAACGATATTGCCGAAGTGGATGAGAATTGGTGGTACGGTGACGATGAAGCCATACCAACGCCGCGCTCAATTGCTTCTCACGTCGCTTTGATCAACGAAGTCGATCCACGTCATCCCATCATCCTCTGCGCCGAAGGTCGGCTGATGGATGGTATGCACCGTGTTGTGAAAGCGATAGCGGAAGGCCGAACTCACATTTCCGCCGTGCGGTTTGGTAGGACACCCGACCCAGATTTCGTGAACGTCCCTCTTGATGACCTGCCGTACCCGTGCGAGGCGGTCTGATCAGGGACCGCCGAAAGGGATTGAAAATTTGTGTAAGCGGTCATTCGACTGCCAAGCCGCAACGACAGCTTTGTCCGCAAACCGGACTTAAGCTAGGCCAGAGCATAGCTCGTTGTTAGCGACCCAGAGACGACGTCGCGGTATCCGGATGGTTTGAGCCACTTGCAGCACAACCCCATCCGCACCCTCCACCGCCCACCGCACCGGCCCGCCATCGCGGCGGGCCATTTGGTTTCAGGTCAGATAGGTGTTGAAC
>NZ_JANQTS010000113.1 GCF_030731595.1 Yoonia sp. | reverse complement strand
GACGATCTAGCGAATACTCCCAACGCAGAGCAGTCATTGGGGCAAGTGCAGCGAATGCACCGTTTGTCCGCAAAGCAAACCCAGATTAAAGCCGTGCCGAAACGTCCCTCGGGGTCAAAATCAAATGGCGACCCGGACTGATCCACAACATCGGTCTGATGGCATCAAAGCTCAAAGACGCTCCACAGACCTTTGTGTTTTTTAATCCCTACTCCGCGGCAACCTTTCGCCCCGACAGCATCGCTTTGAGATAGCGGCCTGTATGACTTTCGGCGACCTCGGCCACCTCCTCGGGCGTACCAGTGGCCACGATCCGGCCACCGCCATCACCACCTTCGGGGCCGATGTCGATGATATGGTCTGCGGTTTTCACCACATCCAGATTGTGTTCGATCACAATAACCGAATTCCCCTGATCGACCAATTCATGCAGCACTTCCAAGAGCTTGCGCACATCTTCGAAATGCAGACCTGTCGTCGGCTCGTCCAGAATATAAAGGGTGCGGCCGGTGGATCGCCGTGCCAGCTCCTTGGAGAGTTTCACCCGCTGCGCCTCGCCCCCTGACAGGGTCGTGGCCTGCTGGCCGACCTTGATATAGCTCAGGCCCACGCGCATCAGCGCATCCATCTTTTCGCGGATCGAGGGGACGGCGGTAAAGAACTGCTGCGCATCTTCCACGGTCATATCCAGCACATCGGCGATGGATTTGCCCTTGAACTTGATCTCCAGTGTTTCGCGGTTGTAGCGCGCACCTTTGCAGGTTTCGCAGGTGACATAGACATCGGGCAGGAAGTGCATCTCGATCTTGATGACGCCGTCGCCCTGACAGGCCTCGCAGCGCCCGCCCTTGACGTTGAAACTGAAGCGGCCGGGCTTGTAGCCCCGCGCTTTGGCCTCGGGCAGCCCGGCAAACCAATCGCGGATCGGTGTAAAGGCACCGGTATAGGTCGCGGGGTTCGACCGCGGCGTGCGTCCGATCGGGCGCTGGTCGATGTCGATGACCTTGTCCAGATGCTCGAACCCTTTGATCGTCTCGCAAGGGGCTGGCGTCTGGCGCGCGCCGTTCAATTTCATGGAGGCATTCTTGAACAATGTCTCGATCGTCAGGGTCGATTTACCGCCACCGGACACGCCGGTGACACAAACAAACATCCCCAGCGGGAAATCCGCAGTGACGTTCTGCAGGTTATTGCCCGTGGCCTTGACCACGCTCAGCTTCTTGCCTTTGCCTTTGCGCCGGACGGCTGGCACTGCGATTTCGCGTGCGCCGGTCAGATATTGGCCGGTGATGGAATCCTTATTGGCCATAATCTCGGCCGGGGTGCCTTTGGCCACCACCTGCCCGCCATGCACGCCGGCACCGGGGCCAATATCGAAAACATAATCCGCCTCGCGGATCGCCTCTTCGTCGTGTTCAACCACGATGACCGTATTGCCCTGATCGCGCAGGTTCTTCAGCGTCGTCAAGAGCCGGTCATTATCCCGCTGGTGCAACCCAATCGAAGGTTCATCCAGCACATAAAGCACGCCTTGCAATCCCGAGCCGATCTGGCTGGCCAGTCTGATCCGCTGGCTTTCGCCGCCCGAGAGCGTGCCGGAATTGCGCGACAGGGTCAGATAATCCAGACCCACGTTATTCAGAAACCCCAGACGCTCGCGGATTTCTTTCAGGATCGCGACGGCAATTTCATTTTTCTGCTTGCTCAGCGCGGCGGGAACCTCCTGACACCAGTCATAGGCTTCCTTGATCGACATCTGGACCACTTGACCCACATGCTGGCCGCCGATTTTCACCGCCAAAGCCTCTTCGCGCAGGCGATAGCCGCCACAGGTGCCACAGGCGCGGTTGTTCTGGAAATTCTCGAACTCTTCACGGATCCAGTTGCTGTCGGTTTCGCGATAGCGGCGCTCCATATTCGGGATCACGCCTTCGAAAGCGCGTTCGACCTGATAGACACGGCCGCCCTCGTCATAGCGGAACTTGATCTCTTCGGTGCCCGACCCGTAAAGGAAAACCTGCTGGATCTTGGGGTCCAGATCTTTCCAGCGGGCGTTCTTGTTGAACCCGTAATGCTTGGCGATGGATTCGATGGTTTGCAGGAAATAGGGCGATTTGCCCTTGCGCCACGGGGCCAGCGCCCCATCGGCGATTTTCAAGGTCACATCAGGCACAACCAATTGTTCGTCAAAGAACAACTCGACCCCCAGCCCATCGCAGGCCGGACAGGCCCCGAAAGGCGCGTTGAAGGAAAACAGGCGCGGCTCGATTTCGGGGATGGTAAAGCCACTGACAGGACAGGCGAATTTTTCCGAAAAGGTGATGCGTTCAGGTTCGCCTTCGCTGGGTGCTGTTTCCAGCACAGTGATACCATCTGCCAGATCAAGAGCGGTGCGGAAACTGTCGGCCAGCCGCGTTTCCAAACCTTCGCGCACGACGATCCGGTCGACGACCACGTCAATGTCATGGCGGAATTTCTTGTCGAGCGTCGGCGGTTCGTCCAATTCGTAAAACTGGCCGTCCACTTTGACGCGCTGGAACCCCTGCTTGCGCAGTTCCAGAAATTCCTTGCGATACTCGCCCTTGCGGTCGCGGATGATCGGGGCCAGCAAATAGCCGCGCGTGCCCTCGGGCAAAGCCATGACGCGGTCCACCATATCCTGCACCTGCTGGGCCTCGATCGGCAGGCCCGTGGTTGGCGAATAAGGTGTCCCTGCCCGCGCAAAGAGCAGGCGCAGATAGTCGTAAATCTCGGTGATCGTCCCAACGGTTGAACGGGGGTTTTTCGACGTCGTCTTTTGTTCGATCGAGATGGCGGGCGAAAGGCCGGAAATATGATCCACATCCGGCTTTTCCATCATATCCAGAAACTGGCGCGCATAGGCGGACAGCGATTCCACATAGCGGCGCTGCCCTTCGGCATAGATCGTATCGAAGGCGAGCGAGGACTTGCCCGACCCTGACAGGCCGGTGATCACGACCAACTGGTCGCGCGGAATATCGACGTCGATATTCTTGAGGTTATGTTCGCGCGCGCCGCGCACCTCGATATTCTTCAGTTCAGCCATGTATCATCCCTCGACCACCTCTACGCACATAATGCAGTGGTCCGTGTGGTCCAACAACTTAATAGAACATTAATAGAACATTTGCGACTTTATTTCACAGATGAAGCAGATCCGGTCAAGACTGACGCGGTAGGGAATTCCAGACTGTCTCATCATGCAGCTATGCGGAGCGCCGCTGCTGTGCTTTCATGGGGTCAGGTTCATTTTTTGGAGTGCGGTCATGCGGCTTTTGTTTCCCTTAGGTCTTGCAGTCAGTCTTGCCACTGGCGTTGTTGCACAGGACAGGCCCAATACCATTCTTGTCATTGATGGATCGGGTTCCATGTGGGGCCAGATCGATGGCGTTGCAAAAATCACCATTGCTCAGGACGTGGTCGCAGGATTGCTCGAGGATTTTCCTGCCGATCAGGGCTTGGGTTTGACCGTCTATGGCCATCGCGAACGCGGGAGCTGCACCGACATTGAAACGGTGGTCGCCCCGGCTGCGGGAACGGCCAGCCAGATTGTCAGTGCTGTCAACGGGATCAAGCCTTTGGGGAAAACCCCGATGACGGATGCCGTGATCGCCGCAGCCGAAGCCTTGCGCTATACCGAGGACAGCGCCACAGTTATTCTGGTGAGCGATGGGGTGGAAACCTGCAACCCGGACCCTTGCGCTGCGGCGCGGCTCCTTGAAGAAGCCGGCATCAACTTTACCGCCCATGTTGTCGGATTTGACATTACCGACCCCGACGCGCTGGCGCAGATGCAGTGTATTGCAGATGAAACCGGCGGGCGCTTTCTGACCGCCGCCAACGCCGCCGAACTTGACCTGGCCATGGCGTCGATGGTGATGGAGCCTGCGCCCATCGTGGTCACCGGCACATTCGAGGCGCGGCTGGCCGAGGTTGACGGACCGCTGATCACCGATCCGATCATCTGGGACATCAGCAGCGACAGCGACATGATCGCCGATGACATGGCGGGCAACCCTGTCACCGTTGATTTGCTGGAAGGCATGCATCGCGCCACCGCCTATCGGATCACCGACGAGATCGAGGCCGAGGCCACATTCACCGTATCCGGCCCCGACGATGTGACCGTGGTTGTCGTCTTCCCCGATGTTGTTCCCGCAGCCAGTATCGAGGCCGTGGATAGCGCGCCGGTTGGCGCGACCATTCCCGTGACCTGGACGGGGCCGGATGGCAAACGTGACTATATCGCCGTGTCGGAGCCAGATGAATCGGGCTATGTCAATTACACCTACACGGAGGAAGGAAACCCGCTCGACCTGCGGCTGCCTGTCGAAACCGGCACCTACGAATTGCGTTATTTCGACCAGACCCGTGATGCGGTCATCGCCACCAGGTCCATTGAAATCACCCCCGTCGATGTGACCATCGACGCACCAGAGACAGCCATTGTCGGTGAAAGCATTGCCGTGAACTGGACCGGCCCTGGCTATGAACGCGACTACATCTCGGTCGGCGAACCGGGCAAATCGCAATACATCAACTACACCTACACCGACGAAGGCAACGCGCTGACGCTGACAATGCCCACAGAGCCCGGCACTTATGACATCCGCTACCAACTGAACCAGCGCGGACATATTCTGGCGACGCGCAGCATCACCGTCAGCGCCGCCGTGGTCACATTAGAGGCACCCCAGACGGCCATTGTTGGCGAAAGCATCACTGTCGGCTGGACCGGGCCTGACTATAACCGCGATTACATTTCTGTGGGCGACATCGGCGCAAATCAGTACATCAACTATACCTACACCGAAAATGGCAATCCGTTGTCATTGGTGATGCCGACCGAACCGGGCGACTATGAAATCCGGTATCAGTTGAGCCAAGGCGCAGAGATTCTGGCCGTACGTCCCATCACGGTCACTGAAGCGACAGTCAGCCTTGATGCCCCGGCAGAAGCCGCGATTGCTTCGGAGATCACGGTCAACTGGACCGGACCGGGCTATAACCGCGACTATATCTCGGTCGGAAAGCCGGGTGAACAGGCATATATCAATTACACCTATACGGATGAGGGCAATCCGCTGACACTGACCTTGCCGCCCGAAGCGGGCGATTATGAAATCCGCTATCAACTCAGTCAGGGTGCAGAGATCCTGATGACCCGTCCGATCACTGTTACGGCGCTCAAGATAGCGCTGGATGCACCCGAATCCGCCCTTGCCGGTGAAACGATACAGGTTTCCTACGACGGGCCGGACTATGCACGCGACTACATCGCCGTGAGCGAAGTCGGCGACAGTGGCTATATCAACTATACCTACACTGAATCCGGCAATCCTGTTGCGCTTGAGCTACCACCGGTGGCTGGCACCTATGAACTGCGCTATATTCTGGCCCAAGGCGCAACGGTGGCCTTTGCCCGTCCGATTACGGTCACGGAGGTCAAGGCACAGCTTGTCGGCCCTGCGACGATTGCCTTGGGGGAAACCTTGCTCATCGGCTGGGACGGGCCGGATTATGCGGGCGACTACATCACGATCGCGCAGCCGGACGATGACGGCTATATCGACTATACGCGCACGGAAAGCGGTAATCCCGTAGAGCTACGCCTGCCTGACACAGCGGGCACGTATGAAGTGCGTTATGTTATGCGACAAGATGGCACGATTATTGCCCGTATGCCGCTCGAGGTGACCAAGTAAACGATCACAAAGCAAGACAAGAAGCCCGCCGCGACCGGACGGCGGGCTTTTGTTATGTCAATGATGGCAGGCTAGAAATGGATCACGCGATCATAGGCATCGAGCACGCTTTCGTGCATCATCTCTGACAAGGTCGGGTGCGGGAAGACCGTGTTCATCAGGTCTTCTTCGGTCGTTTCCAACTGTCGACCGATGACGTAGCCCTGGATCAATTCGGTGACTTCGGCGCCTACCATATGGGCGCCCAGCAATTCGCCTGTCTTGGCGTCAAAGATCGTCTTGATGAGGCCTTCGGATTCTCCCAAGGCAATCGCTTTGCCATTGCCGATGAACGGAAAGCGGCCAACCTTGATGTCAAAGCCCAACTCTTTCGCTTTCGCCTCGGTATAACCGACAGAGGCCACCTGCGGATGGCAATAGGTACAGCCCGCGATGCTTTCGGGCTTGACCGGATGGGCATGTTTGCCCGCGATCAGATCGGCCACCATCACACCTTCATGGCTGGCCTTATGCGCAAGCCAAGGCGCACCGGCGATATCGCCGATGGCATAGAGCCCTTCAACACCGGTCCGGCAGAATTCATCCGTCACGACATGGGTGCGGTCGATTTTCACGCCCAAGGCTTCCAGCCCCAAGTCTTCGACATTGCCGACGATGCCAACGGCACTGATCACCGTGTCGAATTCCATCTTTTCAATCTTGCCGCCGGTTTCGATATGGGCGGTCACTTTGCCCTTTGCGCGGTCCAACTGCTTGACCATGGATTTTTCCATGATCTTCATGCCCTGCTTGACGAACTGCTTTTTGGCAAAGGCTGAAATTTCGGCATCTTCGACGGGCAGCACGCGGTCCATGACCTCGACCACAGTCGTGTCAGCGCCCAGCGTGTTGTAGAAACTTGCAAATTCGATGCCGATCGCGCCGGAACCGATGACCAGCAGTTTCTTGGGCATCCGCACCGGTTGCAGCGCGTGGCGGTAGGTCCAGACCAGATCGCCATCAGCCTCAAGTCCCGGCAGTTCGCGGGCGCGCGCGCCTGTGGCCAGCACGATGTTCTTGGCAGTCAGCTCGTCAGTGCCCTTGGCACCTTTGACCGATACCTTGCCTTTGGCGGGGATCGTCGCTGTACCCATAAAGACAGTGATCTTGTTCTTCTTCATGAGATGGCCGATGCCGCCGGACAGTTGCCCTGCCACGCCACGGCTGCGTTTGACGACCGCATCCAGATCGTAGCTGATCCCTTCGGCCTTGAGACCGAACTCCTTGGCGCGGTGCATCAGGTGGAAGACCTCGGAGGAACGCAACATCGCCTTGGTCGGGATACAGCCCCAGTTCAGGCAGATACCGCCCAGATTTTCCCGCTCGATGATCGCAACCTTCATGCCCAACTGTGCGCCACGGATTGCAGCGACATAGCCACCCGGCCCGGCTCCGATTACGATCAAGTCAAAATTTTGCGCAGCCATGCAAGGGCCCTCCAGTTCCTAATTTAGTTGAACACTAAACTACTTTTGGATCGACCTCTAGTGACCTTACGGCATAACAGCTACCCGTTGGGTGCAATGTCGTTATTTCGCACCGCTTTGCTGGACCCGGATCGCGGCACCATAGCCGCCAGCATCCAGAAATGCCTGTTCGGCAGGAGAGGTTTTGCGGCCCAAAGCTGCGTTGCGAAAGGGAAACCGGCCGAAATCGCGGATCACGGCACGATGGGCGCAGGCATGATCACGATGGTTTTGGCCGCTTTCAGGCATCCGCGTATGGATCAGGCGCACCGCACGATCCTGATCGCACAGGTTCTCTGCATGCATCAGGGGCAGATAAAAGAACTGGCGGGCCGGTTCATCGATCTTCATATCCCAGTTCCGGTCAATCGCCATTTTGGCCGCAGCCCGCGCCAGAGGATCGGTGGCAAAGGCATCACCGGAATCGCGGAACATATTGCGCGGAAACTGGTCGGTCAGGATGATGTATGCCAAGGTCCCCGCAGGATAGGTCAGCCACAGACCAAGCGCACCCTCGGTCGCAGCTTTCCAGGTCGCGGCAAATTTTTCGGTGATGCGTGCATCAAGCGCGGGATCAGACTTGTACCAATCGGCGGGCGCGCATTCGTCCAGCCAAAACGCCAATACCTCGTCGGGGGTTACCACAAGACTGCTCCTTGGTAAGTCATGAAACTGTTACGGACCGAAACAGACAAAACCCTATCTGGCAAGCGGTTTTGAATGTCAAAATGTCACATGATCCTTCGGATTGACACCTCGGGTGACAAACGGGCCACAGATTTAGTGCCGCGCATCCTCGTCGTCTTCTCCGGCTTCGATATAGACTTCCTGCGCAAGCTCTGCGGCGACCACCGTTGATGCGGCCGAGACCGGCGCGTAAGGCACAGTCTCGAGATCGCTGGTATCGCGTTTTCGTTGCGTGGCGCGGTACAGGCCATAGCACCCGATCGCAGTCATCAGGAATGCGGTAAACAGCCAGAAACCGTTGTCCCCGATGGAATCCATCATCACGCCCACAATCAAAGGCCCGGCAATCGCACCCACGCCATTGATGAACAAAAGCCCGCCCGAGGCCGCGGCCATATCGGATTTATCAAGATAGTCGTTCACATAGGCGATCAGCAGCGCATAAAGCGGGTTCGACGTCCCGCCCAAAATCGCGCCACTCAGCACGATCAAGAAAAAGTTGCCGGGGACAAGAAACGCGATCATCGACCCTGCCGCCCCGACAAAGGCGATCCAGATGATCAAGACACGGCGATCCATACGGTCAGACAGCCACCCGATGGGGTACTGCAAGACAAGGGCCGCCACATAAATCGCCGAAACAAAGAACGAAATCTCGCCCACAGTCAGGCCCACTCTGCTGCCGTAAACCGCCGACATGCCGAACTGTGCGGCAAAAACGCCGCCCAGCATGAACATGCCGAAACAGGCCAAGGGCGAGGCCCTGATCAGTTCCTTGATCCGCATCGGCTTTGTCGTATCAAAGGCAGGCATCGGGCGCACCGACAGCAGGACAGGTGCAAAGGCCAGCGACACCAGGATTGACGGAATGATGAACAGAACATAGCCGGACACATCACCCATGCTTACGATCCATTGGGCAAAAACGATCCCCGCCATCTGCACGATCATGTAAAGCGAAAGCGATTTCCCGCGGTTTTCATTGCTTGACGCATCGTTCAGCCAACTTTCAGCGGTGATATAGACGCCGCAAAAGCAAAAACCGATGATCACGCGCCCGATGGCCCAAGCCCATGGTTCAACCAAGACCGGATAGGCCACCAGCACCGCCGAAATCATCGAGCCGAGCGCCGCAAAGACCCGCACATGCCCGACGCGGCGGATCAGCTCTGGCGTATAGCGCGAACTGAACAGGAATCCGAGAAAGTAGGCGGACATCACGATCGAAAGCGCCAGCGTGCTGAAGCCTTCCTGCTCGCCGCGCAGTCCCAGCAACGTCCCCTGAAGGCCGTTGCCGACCATCAGCATGAACATGCCAAGAAACAAAGCCCAAGAGCCGGTGAGAACCTGTAGCATCGTGTGCCCTTTCGTGCGTGCAGACCCGTGCTATGACACGAATCTACCCTAAAGACACCCTACCGAAGCGACCCTGCTGCGTCTAATCGCGCCTCATCGCGCAGGAAGCAAGAGCGAGCTGTCCCCGTAGGAAAAGAACCGATACTCCTGTGCGATGGCATGGGCATAGATATCGCGAATCGTGTCAACGCCCATCAACGCCGATACCAGCATCATCAATGTCGATTTCGGCAGGTGGAAATTGGTCATCAAGCCGTCCGCCATCTGGAACCGGAACCCCGGCATGATAAAGATGTCAGTCGGTCCAGTCCAAGGCTGCATCTGCCCGTCCTGTGCCGCACTTTCGATCAGGCGCAGCGCGGTTGTCCCGACCGGAATGAGTCGCCCGCCAGCGGCCTTCGTCGCGTTTATTTCAGCGGCGGCCTGTGGTGTGACCTCGCCCCATTCCGCGTGCATCTTGTGATCGCGCACATCGTCCACCTTGACCGGCAAAAACGTGCCCGCGCCCACATGCAGGGTCACATGGGTAAACTGCACGCCTGCTGCCGCCAAAGCCTCGAGCAGCGGTCCGTCAAAATGCAGTGATGCCGTAGGGGCCGCAACCGCCCCTGCATGGCGCGCCCAGTAGGTCTGGTAGTCGTCCATGTCTGCGGCATCGGCAGGCCGTTTGGCCGCGATGTAAGGGGGCAATGGCATTGCGCCCACGGCCGCCAAAGCAGCGTCGAAATCATCGCCCTTGAGATTGAACTGCAAGACCCCCTGCCCGTCTTCGCGGCCAGTGATCGTGGCTGAAAGATCATCCGAAAACACGATGACCTCGCCATCACGGATTTTCCGCAAGGGTTTGATCAGCGCGGACCACGCGCCATCGGCACGGGGCTCCAGCAATGTCACCTCGATCTGTGCTGCGGTATCGCCTGCCTCTCCGGTGCGATGGCGCAGGCCGGTCAGTCGGGCGGGAATGACTTTTGTATCATTCAGGACCAGTCGGTCGCCCGAGCGCAAAATCTGCGGCAGTTCGTGCACGATCCGGTCGGCGATTGTGCCGCCTTGCGCCAGCAGCAACCGGGCAGAGGATCTGGGCCGCGCAGGGCGCGTTGCGATCAGCCGTTCTGGCAGATCAAAATCAAAGTCGCTCAGTTTCATTGGGAAATATCCGGTGCCGGTCTGCGAAAGATTTCCCGGAACATGCCGGGTGTGAGGACGGAAAGCGGGTTCACACTGACCCGCGGCGCATCTGACGTGCCGCCGATGGTGTAATTGAACCCTATCAACCCCTCGCCCCGCCGCGTCAGGAATGAGCCGATACTGTTGACAAGGAAAAACGGTGACAAGACGCCCTGCAGATCAAGTTGTTTGCTGGCGAGCGTGTAAATGCCATCAACCGAAATGCCAAGACCCGGACCGACGGCACTGGCCTGTGACACAATCACCTGCTCTGGGGTCAGCCGGAAACGGGCGTCCACCTCGTTGAAGGCCAGTCCCTGCCCGTCCATCTGCTGCAAAAGCCCCACAACGCTGATCGCGTCCAGAAGCGCTGCGATCGCCGGCGCGTCGCGCACGCGAATATCCCGCACCGCCAAGGTGCCATCAAACGTTCCCGCGTCGCGTGCGGGCAATAATGTCAGATCAATCGCGCCGCCTAGCGCATTCTGCATCAAGCCGGCGGCCCGCAAGACGCCCCCTGCGTCATCACTGCGCAATCGCACGGCCGAACGCCCGTCACGGGGGGCCACCGTGCCCTGCACAGTGGCCGCGCCATTCAGTTGGCCGCGAAATTCGCCCCGGAACCCGCCGTCGCCGCGAAAATCACCGCGAAACCCTGTCAGTGCGATCCCTTCTGTTACCTGCAAACGGTCCAGCGCGATCGTCACCGGACCACCATCCTCTGTTCCGCCACCAAAGCGCGCGCGCCGCAGATCAAGCGTACCGCCGTTAATCTCTACTCCCAGAGGAATACCCGCTCCGCGCCCGCGCAATGTGATAGGGGCATTCAACCAGTCACCCACCCGCACAGAGCTGAATTGGGCTGTCTCCAACCGCCCTGCCGCATCAAGATTGATCCGCCCCGCCGCCTGAAGCCCGCCGCCTCCGATCTCGAGCGCATCAATCGTCGGGACAGCGCCCAAGGTCCCGCTCACGCGCAGGTTTCCCGGCGTCTGGGGACCTTTTGACCAGCCCACGGCAGGCAAACCAACCGTCATGCCCAGCAAATCCGATGTCAAAGCAAACGCAGGAGGTGCGCCGGGCAGGAACGTGATGGCAAGCTCGCCAGAGCCATTGCCGCCAATCGTCCCGGGTGGCAGCGCTATCCCGAATTCATCAAGGAAGGCTTGCGACAAACCCACATCGGCAAGCACACGGCTGCCCTGTCGCGCGGGATCGCCAAAGCGCTGATCCCATGCCCCGATTGCAGTAGCAGCACCAATCCGTGCAGGTCCCGCGATATTGATCCCCGCGCGGCTGGCCGTCACCTGCAAGCGAGGTGCCGCAAAACTCCGCCCCGGCACGAGTGTTTCACTCCGGACACCCTGCAAATCCGAGGTCATCGCAAAAAGGATACTGCCGGGATCAGGGCGCGGCTGAAGCGGCCATGTCACCTCACCCCGCGTGCGCGCCCGTCCGTCGGCAATCGTCACGGGTAAATTGGCCTTGTCCATATATTCAAAGGGCGGCTGGTTCAGGATCGACAGCGCCGCTGTGACCGTGCTGTCGATCTCCAGATTGAGGATGGCAGGCGACGGATTGCGCCGCATATCAACAATGGTGAAATCCGTGCCTGCCAATTGGAGCGGCCCCCCTTCGGGCGCCTGCACGATCCCCTTGTCAAGGCTTACAACAAATTGGTGGTTCTCGATGCTGGCCACGCCCGATGCGCCCGTGATCGGCGGCAGTGACCGCAGAAATCTGACAGAACTGCCTTCAAACCCGAAACCCAAAGCAAATTCTGTTTCGCGCTCTGGCCTGATCCGCAATCCGGTGACCAGGCTGTTGATCCGCCCTTCTGACAGATTGTTGGCGACCCATTGCCGCGTGCGCGGTTTCATCGACATCGGCCAGAAGGCGACAAGCCGTTCCGGTGCGATCTGATCGACCTGCGCATCAACCGCAAGCTGCCAGCCCGCATCTGTTGCGGCAACTTCACCGCGACCGCGCAAACGGGTGTCTGCGTCGATCAGCACGACCTCGCCGAATTCCGCACGGAACGGATCAAAGCGCACACGCAGATCAACAGCGATTTCCGGCACCTCGGGTGGTGTGTCGAAAAACCCCGGAGGGTTAATGGCCACATCACGAAACGCAAATTGCGCCAAAAGCGCCCGTGGCAAGCCGTCCCTGAATTCGCGCAGATAGGCATCGCCACTTGCGCTCAGACTACCCCATGCCGTCTGGATGCTCATCTCGGAAAAAGAGATGCGATCGCGGACCGGATCATAGGTAAAATAGGCTTTGGCGTCGTTAAAGGCGACAGGCTGGGTGGCGGGATTGGGCTGGAACACGCCCTGCCCGATTTCCAATGTCGCGTTCAAAGGTCCCAGCGCACCATCGCTATCAAGGCTTGTGCGCATTGCAGCCGTGATCGGCGCCTCGACGTCGCGCAACCAACTCAGTGCAGGAGATTGCGCGGCGATATCGCTTGCGATCGCATTGCTGAGATTCAGACCGACTTGTGCTGAACGGCTACCCCGGGGACTGACGTAAGAGAGGTTCACTTCTGTTACCTCGGCGCGGCCCGAAAGCAGTGAAAAATTGCCGCGGATTGCTGTCTCGCCGCCGCGCAGATCAAGCGCCAAAGAGCCACTATCCACAATCCAGCTGCGCCCCGCACGCGCATCATCAAAGTTGACGATCACGCCCTCGGCACGCACCGTCTCGAGCGCCTCGAGTGCGGGGCGTTCAAAGACCTGATCGAACTGGTCCAGCAACTCTGGCACAGACCGCGCCTGCCCCAGATCATTTCCCGCTGCCGACAAGGCGAAAGACACATCGCCATTTGTGGCGCGACGCAGATTGATCTGGGCACCGATCAAGCGCACCTCCTGCATCAGAACATCTTGTTGAAAGATCAGCCCGCGTGGCGAAATGCGCCCTTCGACGATCGGCACGCGCGTCAGCGTCAGGCCGCCCGCGTCAACCAGCCGCGTATCCACCAAGCGCACGGTCGGGTGCAAATCACGACCGATCCGCAAAGTGATGGACCCGAACTCCAAAGTCGTATCCACCAACATGTCGTCCGCGCGGGCCTCGATCTGTTGCGTGATCCAACTGGGCGCCGTGATGTCGCGTTCGATCAGCATCACTGCCGCTGCCGCAAGGAAAACCACAGGCAACAGACACAAGACCAATCCAGCACGGAGCCAGAAAAACCACGGGCGCAAGCCATTCCGCTTGTCGGGTGGTTCTGGCACAGTTTTGGTTTCAGACTCTGTTTGGGTCATTGTCACTCGTCATCGGCAGAATTGCCTGCCATTGGGCTTTATCTTTGCCTGTCACGGGCTAAAACAAAACCCAGAATGCCGACCTTATGAAGGACAGACCATGACACTACCAGCGATCGGCGAAACAGCGCCAGACTTCAACCTGCCCCGCGACGGAGGCGAGACCGTCTCTTTGTCCGATTTCAAGGGCAAGAAAGTGGTACTCTACTTCTATCCCAAAGACGACACACCCGGATGCACCAAAGAGGCGATTGGCTTTACCGAAAGCGTCGATGACTTTGCAGCGCTCGATACGGTGATCCTTGGGGTCTCCAAGGACAGTGTGACCAAACACGAGAAGTTTGTAGGCAAATATGACCTCAAGATCGCGCTTTTGTCGGATGAAGAGGGCGATGTCTGCGAGCGCTATGGCACTTGGGTGGAAAAGAGCATGTACGGGAAAACCTATATGGGGATCGAACGTGCGACCTTTCTGATTGATGCAGAAGGCAAGATCGCGCAGATCTGGCGCAAGGTGAAAGTGCCCGGTCACGTCGATGCCGTGCGTGAAGCCGTCAGCGCCCTGTGACCCTGACCGAGATGGCGGTGGCCGTCCTGACCACCGCAGACGGACGCGAAAAGACAGCATTGTCGCGCCGCTATGCCGCGATATGGCAGGCCGCGCGCAAAACCGGCACCGTGATCGAGATCGGCAGTGCAACGCCTCCGCTGCGCCCTGCGCGACCAGCCGCACCTGTGCTGCTTGACCCGCGCGACGTCCCCCACCGCAAGCCGGGGACAGAGGCAGGACGCATCGCGTTGCTCCATGCTGTGGCCCATATCGAACTGAATGCGGTTGATCTGCATTGGGATATCATCGCGCGGTTCTCGCATGTCCCATTGCCGCCTGGTTATTATGACGACTGGGTCAAAGCCGCTGATGAAGAATCAAAACATTTCAATCTGGTATGCGACTGCCTTGAAGCACTGAACAGCCATTACGGCGCCTTGCCGGCCCATGCGGGCATGTGGCGGGCAGCAGAGGATACAGCCCAGGACCTGATGGGGCGCTTGGCCGTTGTGCCTATGGTGCTGGAGGCGCGCGGCCTGGATGTGACGCCGGGCATGATCAAGCTTTTCAAACAGGCAAAGAATATCCAGGCGGTCGCAGCGCTCGAAACGATCTATGGCGAAGAGGTGCACCACGTGGCCTACGGGTCAAAATGGTTTCATTTCCTGTGCGGACGGCATGATCTTGACCCGACAGGGGTCTTTCATGATCTGGTACGCAGGTATTTTCACGGCAACCTCAAACCACCATTCAACGAGGAAAAGCGCGCAGAGGCAGGAATTCCGCCCGATTTCTACTGGCCACTCGCAGGGACAGGGCATGTTCGCTCAGGCGGGGACACATAATAGGCAATTCCTCGCGCAAGCCCCAATTATTGCCTGTTGTCTGCGCAAAAATCTTGCAGCTATGGGCTGAGGCACTTAAACGGTCTGAGACAAAACCGGCCGGGCAACGGTAAGGCTAACGGGACAGGACGGGAAACATCGTGAGATCACGCATTACGACACGCATACATGCGATGCTGGAACGGGTGTTCCCGGAAAAACGACTGTTTCTGCGCTCGGATACCGAAACACGATTTATCCGCCTCAGACCGGAAACCCAGCTGGTCGCATGGACCGGCAGCATCATCGTGGTTGCATGGACAATTATCGCCACGGCAATTTTGCTGATGGACAGCATCGGGGCCGGAAACTTTCGCGCGCAAGCGCAGCGTGATCAATACACATACGAGCAGCGCCTCAATGCGCTTTCAAGCGAACGCGACGCCCGCGCGATGGAGGCTTTGGCCGCACAAGAGCGGTTCAATTCGGCCCTCCAGCAGATTTCGATCATGCAAAGCGAACTGCTCGCCACCGAGGAAAAACGGCGCGAGCTGGAAACCGGCATGGAAGTCGTCCAAGCCACCCTACGCAACACAATGCGCGCACGTGAAGAGGCCAGACGTCAACTGGCCGCACTTTCCGGAGATGGTGACAACGCGCCCGCAGATGTGACCGGTGCAGAAGCCGCCGGGACGATGGGGCTTTTGTCCGCAGCGCTTGCCGAAACTGCGGCAGAACGCGATCAGATCGCATCGGACGCGGAATCTGCGATTGAACAGGCGCAAGACATGCAATTGGAATTGCGGCTCTTGCAGGAACGCAACGACCAGATTTTCCGCCAGTTGGAAGAGGCTATGCTTGTCTCTGTCGAACCGCTTGATGAAATGTTCCGCGCCGCTGGCATGAATCCCGACACGCTGATTGATCAGGTCCGCCGCGGCTATTCCGGCACGGGAGGCCCCCTGACACCGATCCAGTTCTCGACCCGCGGCCAAGAGCCCGACGCGGATGCCTTGCGCGCCAATGCAATCCTGTCGGCGATGGACCGGATCAACCTCTACCGGATTGCCGCCGAAAAAGCGCCCTTCTCGATTCCGGTGAAGTCGAATTTCCGCTATACCTCAGGCTTTGGCCCTCGCTGGGGACGGCTGCATGCTGGCACCGACTTTGCCGCGCCGATCGGCACGCCGATCTATGCAACCGCTGACGGCGTTGTGACAGAGGCGGGCTGGTCTTCAGGCTATGGACGCTTGATCAAGATTAGACATGACTTTGGTATTGAAACCCGATACGCGCATTTGAATGCAATGGACGTGCGCGTTGGTCAAAGGGTCTCGCGTGGCGATCGAATTGGTGCTATGGGGAATTCTGGTCGTTCCACCGGACCCCACCTTCACTACGAGGTCCGTGTCAACGGCAACCCCGTCAACCCCATGATCTATATAAGAGCTGGACAAGATGTTTTCTAAATCAAAAATCAACGAGCCCGGGCCAAAAGCGTCCGATACTGATGCGACAAAAGCCCCGGATGCTGCAAAGCCCGCTGGTTCTGATTTCAAGCCATCTACGCCAAAGGCCAAGCCGGCACCTTCCGTTTTGTCATCTGATCTGCTGATCACTGGCAATCTGAAGACGACAGGCGATATTCAGGTCGAAGGTCAGGTTGAGGGTGATATCCGCGCCCATCTTCTGACCGTTGGCGAAGGCGCCACCGTCAAAGGTGAAGTCGTCGCAGACGATGTTGTGGTCAATGGCCGCGTCGTGGGCCGCGTGCGTGGCCTCAAGGTCCGCCTGACATCAACCGCGCGTGTCGAGGGTGATATCATCCACAAGACAATCGCGATTGAATCCGGTGCGCATTTCGAAGGCTCTGTGCAGCGTCAGGACGATCCGCTGACAACTGGCTCCAAGAAGATGCCAACCGCAGCAGCGGCACCAGAAGTAAAGTAATCCGCGCAGAACGGTTTTACGAAGGGCGCTCTTTGGGGCGCCCTTTTTGCATTATACCAAGGCCCGCCGGTACAAATGCCACGTCGCATGACCCAGGATCGGCAACACGACCATTAGCCCCAAAAACCACGGCAGCAATGCCAAAAATGACAACACAGCGATCACCATCGCCCAGACCAGCATCACCATCAGGTTCTCACGCACAGCCCTGACGCTTGTCAGCATCGCCGTCACAAAATCAACTTCGCGGTCCAGTACCAGCGGCAGGCTGACCACGGTTATCGCGAAAAGCAAGAACGCCAGCACCGCGCCGATGCCCAATTCGACCGCGATCATCATCAGCCCGTTCGGGGTCAAAAAAGCCTCGAGGCTCTGGCTGACATTCGTCATCGTCGACAGGCCCATGAACAGCGCAAAGATCATATGCGCCAGGAAGGTCCAAAACAGAAAATAGATTACGATGATCGCACCCAGCCATGGCAATTGCCGTGTGCGTTCGTGCCAGACGATGCCCAGAACACCGCGCCATTCCAGAGCTTGGCCTGCCTCCATCCGGCGGCTGACCTCGTAGAGGCCGGCAGCAGCAAACGGCGCAACAAGTGGAAACCCCAAGGACGTGGCCAAGGTCCAGCTTACATGCCCTGCCCCGAACCAGATCAACACGAATCCGCCAACCACATAGACCGCGCTGAAAAACAAACCGAACTGCGGGGCACGGCGAAAGTCCCGTAGACCTGCACGCAATATTTCGGCGATGTCCGCCAATGCCAGTTTGCGGAACCTGATTGCATCGCCTGCGCCTATGATGTCGCTTTGTACCATGCCTGACCCAATTGTAGCACACCAAGGTCGTCTCCGCGATGCCCCGCGATCTGAAGCCCCATGGGGCGTGAACCAGCCATCGGAACCGCCACGCAAGGCAGGCCGATCAGGCTGACGGGGACCACAACTTCCATCCAGCGGTGATAGGTATCCATCGCAACGCCTGCGATCTGCTTGGGCCAGTCCCAAGCTATCGGGAAAGGCCAGCACTGGGCTGTGGGCAGAACGAAAGCATCGTAATCTTGAAACAAAGCATGCGCTGCGCGGTACCAGTCCGACCGCAGCGTGCTGGCCCTTTGGATCGCTGCACCGCTCAGGGCGCGCCCTTTCTCGACCTCCCAGATCGCTTCGGGTTTGAGCGCATCGCGTGTTTGGGGGTTGTCATAGATCGGCCCCAACTTTGCGGCATTGGCCCATGCCCGCAGCACTGTCCAAGCCTCCCAGAGGGCAGCAGCCTCAAAGGGCGGCGCCACCGCCTCTACGGTGCAACCCAACGCGGTAAAGCGCTTCACCCCCTCCGCAGCGCAGGACAGGACACCGTCCTCCATCGGATATGCCCCGCCCCAATCGCCGAGCCACGCAATGCGGCGGCCCGATACATCAACATCAAGATCGCTTTGGCAATCCACCCGCGGCAGAGGCAAAGGGCGGCGCGGGTCCGGACCTGACTGCACCGCCAGCAAGAGCGCCAGATCACGCGGGGACCGCGCCATCGGGCCGTCGGTCGAAAGCTGGTGCATGAACAGATCGCCCGCAGGCTCTGCGGGAACCCGCCCCCAAGTGGGGCGCATGCCGTAAACACCGTTCCAGCCAGCCGGATTGCGCAAACTGCCCATCGCGTCAGAGCCATCAGCCAGACACACCATATGCCGCGCAAGTGCGACTGCCGCGCCGCCAGAAGACCCGCCCGCCGTATGGTCGGGCACTGTGGCGTTCTGCGTCGCACCGAAAACAGGGTTGTAGGTATGGCTGCCAAGGCCGAACTCGGGCGTGTTCGTCTTGCCGATGATGATGGCGCCTGCATCCTGAATCCGCTGCACCCAGACGTCGCTGGATACGGCAGGCTTGCCAGCAAACAGCGGAGAGCCTTGCGATGTCGGAATGCCGGCAACATTTGCCAGATCCTTGATCGCCATAGGCACGCCAAAGAGCGGGCCTTTCGTGGCAGATTGATCTGCCGCACGAGCCTCTTGCAAAAGTATGTCCGGATCGCGCAAGGACACAATCGCATTGTATTGGCCATTCTCTGCCGCGATGCGCGCCAGCGTCGCCTGCATCACCTCGACAGCACTCAACTGGCCTTTGGCCAAGGCTGCGATCAGGTCGTGCGCGTTCCATGTCAGAAAATCGGTCATAACCTACCAAACCGCGCGCGCGCGCATTTGGCAAGCTTACTCTGCGTTGGCCTCGGCGCGGCTCTTGCCGGCGACATCCATCGCCAGTGTGGCCCCCATGAACCCGTCCAGATCACCGTCAAGCACGCCTTTGGTGTCCGAAGTCTCGTGGCCCGTCCGCAGGTCTTTGACCATCTGGTAGGGCTGCAGGACATAGGACCGGATCTGGTTGCCCCAGCCTGCATCGCCTGCATTCTCATGGGCCTCGTTGACGAGCGCAGAGCGTTTGTCCAATTCCATCTGATACAAGCGCGACTTGAGCGCCTTCATCGCGATGTCCCGGTTCTGGTGCTGCGATTTTTCGGAACTGGTGACGACAATCCCCGTGGGCAAGTGCGTGATACGCACGGCCGAGTCGGTGGTGTTGACGTGCTGACCACCGGCACCTGACGACCGATAGGTATCAAGACGGATATCCGAGGGGCTGACCTCGATCTCGATATTGTCATCCACCACCGGATAGACCTTCACCGAGGTAAAGGAGGTGTGGCGCTTGGCGGCACTGTCGAAGGGCGAGATACGCACCAACCGATGCACGCCGCTTTCGGACTTCAGCCAGCCATAGGCGTTGTGCCCGCTGATCTTGTAGGCGGCAGACTTGATGCCCGCCTCGTCACCGGCTTGCTCGGATTGCAACTCGACCTTATAGCCTTTTTTCTCGGCCCAGCGGACATACATCCGCGCCAGCATATTGGCCCAGTCGCAGCTTTCCGTACCACCCGCCCCTGCGTTGATCTCGAGGAAGGTGTCGTTGGCGTCCGCCTCACCATCCAGCAGCGCTTCCAGCTCTTTCTGTGCGGCCTTCACACGAAGCGCCTTGAGTGCTGTCTCTGCTTCGGCGACGATCTCGGCGTCCTCTTCCATCTCGCCCAATTCAATGAGTTCGATGTTGTCCGAGAGTTCCTGCTTGATCCCGTCGTAATTGGCCAAAGCATCGACCAGCATCTGCCGGTCGCGCATCAGTTTCTGCGCTGCCTCGGGATTGTCCCAAAGCGCCGGATCTTCGACACGGGCGTTGAATTCCTCCAACCGGTGCGCTGCGGTTTCATGGTCCATCCGCTGCGCAAGCAGTGAAAGAGACTTTTCAATCGCCTCTACTGTTGTCTGGATTTCTGCGCGCATCATGCACCTGTCGTCGTTTGTTGGGATTCAAATGTCAGGGGTTCTTACAGCGCTGCCCTGCCCGCCACAAGCGGCAGGTCAGTAAAGACCACCCGATGACAAAGTGCCGAATGTCGCCTTTTCACCAACGGTAGCTGTCTCACCGGTCGAGGTGGTGACCTGACGCTGGGTGCGGGGGACTTCATCAAACAAGGGCAAGTCCGCGGCCATCGCAAAACCACCGTCAAACATGATGCCAAAGAGTGGCTCTTCGCCGGGGCGGAAACACTCGGCGATGACATTGTCGCCTGTCGCCTCTGGCGGAAGCCGGGCCCCGCTGAAACGGTCGATATTGATAAACTGGCAGTCGGCAGGCACCCGGAATGGACCAGCGCCGTATTTCTCGATTGCTTCGGTCATGAACCGGTTAAAGACAGGCCCACACATGCCGCCGCCTGATGCGCCACGGCCCAGAGAGCGTGGCGTGTCATAGCCGATGTAACAGCCTGCCACGATATTGGATGAAAAGCCGATGAACCAAACATCTTTGGCATCATTTGTTGTACCGGTCTTGCCTGCAATCGGCACTGGCAAATTCACTGTCCCGCTCGCTGTGCCACGATCCACCACGCCCTTGAGCATCGAGGTCAGCTGATAGGCCGTTATCTCGTTCATCACGCGCGTGCGGTTGGTCATGATCCGGGGCGCATCGCCTGCTGGCAAGGAGGCCTGATCGCAGTCCACACAGGTCCTCTGGTCATGGCGATAAACGGTATGGCCAAACCTGTCCTGCACGCGGTCCACCAGCGTCGGCTCGACCCGCTCACCGCCATTCGCGAACATGGCATAGGCCGCCACCATCTTGAAAAGCGTCGTCTCATCCGAGCCAAGCGAGGCCGCCAGCACGCGGTTCATATTGTCATAGACACCAAAGCGTTCGGCATAAAGACCGACAGTGTCGATCCCGATTTCTTGGGCCAGACGGATCGTCATCAGGTTCCGCGACCGCTCGATCCCGGTGCGCATGGGCGTCGGGCCATAAAACTGGTTTGAGGCATTGCGCGGACGCCAGACACCTTGTGGTGTGTTGATCGTAATCGGCGCATCCACGATGATCGTGGCAGGCGAATAACCACTGTCCAGAGCCGCCGCATAGACGAAGGGTTTGAACGACGACCCCGGCTGGCGTTGCGCTTGCGTGGCGCGGTTGAACACCGAGTGCTGATAGCTGAAACCACCCTGCATCGCGATCACACGACCGGTATTGACGTCCATCGCCATAAAGCCGCCCTGTACTTCGGGCACCTGCCGCAACGACCAGCGTTCAAAACTGCCGTCATCATTCAAAAGGCGGCGCACATGCACCACATCACCGGGCGTAAAGTTGTCAAAGAAATCACCCGTCAACCACCGGATATCGGCGCGGGGCACAACAAAGGGCTCATCTTCGGTTTCTTCCACGCCCTCGATCCCGATGGTGAGGGTGTTCTCTGCCACCTCGCGGATCACCGCGGGGTACCATGTCCCGTCAAGATCGATATCGCGCGGCAAAGTCAAAGCGGCGAGCGCGGCGCGCCATGCCGCATCATCGCCCAAAGTCTCTTGCGGGATGACCTCGCCAGTGCCGCGCCAGTTCCCTGACCCACGGTCATACTCTTCCAGCGCACGCTGGAGCGAATGGGCAGCGGTTATTTGCAGATCGGGATCAACAGTCGCGCGGATCGACAAACCGCCGGAAAAGAATTCCTCTTCGCCAAAGTTCTGGCTGAGCTGACGGCGGATTTCGTCGGTAAAGTAATCACGTTCGGGAAGGCTTTCACGGAAATCCGTGTAGTCCCCGCCTTGCACAGACAAAAGCGGCGCGTTGCGTTCGGTCTCATAGGTTGTTTGATCAATATAGCCGTTCTCGAACATCTCGCGCAGGGTGTTGTTGCGCCAGAAAACCGCAGCCTCGCGATCACGGACCGGATGGCGATTGCTTGGAGCCTTTGGCAGCGACGCGAGATAGGCCGCCTCGCCCGCCGAAAGTTCTGACAGGGGCTTGTTGAAATAAGTCAGTGCAGCAGCGGTCACGCCAAAGCTGTTCTGACCGAGGAAAATCTCGTTCAGGTAAAGTTCAAGAATACGCTCTTTCGGCATCGCACCTTCGATACGCACCGCAAGAATGATTTCCTTGATCTTGCGCTCGACAGAACGCGACCCGTCCAGCAAGAAGTTCTTCATCACCTGCTGGGTGATGGTCGATGCACCACGTAAGTTCTCGCCACGCGATTCCACCGCATCGACAACAGCCGCAACCATGCCCATCGCGTCATAACCGGCATGTTCATAGAAATTCTTGTCTTCGGCCGAGATAAAGGCCTGCTTGACGATGTCCGGAATTTCCTCGGCAGGTGTGAACAACCGGCGCTCGACGGCAAATTCGTCAATGATCTGCCCCTCACCGGAATAGATCCGGCTGATGGTCTTGGGGGTGTATTGCGACAATGTCTCGTAACTGGGCAGGTCGCGACCATACATATAGAGCACGCCACCGATACCCAGTGCCCCCATGAAAAGACCCAGGGTGATCAGCGTGAAAAGACCGCCAAAGAACGAAAGAATAAAGCGCAACACGAGTTGGTACGAGCCCTTATGATTTCACAAGCTTATACCTGTCAAAGCCGTGATGGTCAAAAGCCGATATGCCGGCTTCGGCCGGAAGATGCCAGCAAAGCGATCACTTTTGATTGCGCCATTGTGCCGGATCACCGCAAGTGGCATCTGACAGCGATGAAAGCAGATGATGTCATTGCCACATACGAACGCATCGGTGAAATCTGGGCGCAGCAACGTCGTGTCGATCTGATCGAGAAAGCGTGGCTTGACCGGATGCTCAGCACGGCACCCCGCAGCGATGGCAAACTGCGGGTTCTTGATCTGGGCTGCGGTTCCGGGCGTCCGATCGGCAGCTATCTGGCGGACCGCGGCACGCGCGTGACCGGTGTCGATGCCGCCCACACGATGACAGCGCTTTACGCAAAGAATGTCCCGCAGGCGCGGACCATCGCAGCCGACATGCGCGGCCTTGCGCTGGATCAGCAGTTCGACGCCATTCTGGCATGGGACAGTTTCTTTCATCTGGGCGCAGATGATCAGCGGCAGATGTTCGCGACCTTTGCCGCGCATGCAGCACCGCATGCGGCATTGCTGTTCACATCGGGCCACATGGCCGGCGAGGCGATTGGCCAAGTCGCCGATGCCCCGATCTATCATGCGTCACTGGATCCAGAGGCCTATCGCGCATTGCTCAAGGACGCTGGGTTCAGCGTTTTGCGCTATACCCCCGAAGACCCCGCCTGCGGACATCACACGGTCTGGCTCGCGCAGTTCCGGCCCTAGCGCGCCATCAAGGCAACCGTATCCCGAATGGCCCGCGCGATGCGCGCGCGGCCCTCTGCGGTGGCCAGCACCGCGCGGTCTTCTGCATTCGACAAGAACCCGGCCTCGATCAGCACACTGGGAAAATCCGCCGCCGTGAGTACGGCAAACTGGCCTTCGCGGCGGGGTCGCGCGTTCAGCCGCACCCCTTCCGTCCGCATGGACGCCACCAGCGCATCGGCAAAGCGGCGTCCGGCAGGTCCGGTTTCAGCGCGTGCCAGATCCATCAGCGCGGTGGCAACGCGGTCGCTTGCAGCGTTCAAATCAACACCGGCAAGAAGGTCCCCGCGCTCGTGCCGTTCGACAATCCTTTGGGCCGCAGCATCGCCGCCATCAGCGGACAGCGTGTAGACAGTCGCACCGCGCGCCTCGTCTTCTTCCAGCGCATCCGCATGGATCGACAGAAAAAGGTCAGCCCCCACTTGCCGCGCAAAAGTCAGACGTGCCGAAAGTGGCACGAAAGTATCGGTCTCGCGGGTCATGACGGCACTTACCCCATCCAGCCCGTTGAGCATCACAGCCAGTTCGGCGGCCATGATCAGCATCAGATCGGCCTCTTTGATGCCGCCCTGAATTGCGCCGGGATCAATGCCGCCATGACCGGGGTCGATCACGACGACGAAATCTTCGCTGTCGGCCAGTCTTGCCGCGGCTTGGGGATCAAATCCTGTCACCACATCCCACCCCGGATCAGGTGGCGCACCGGCCGCGGCGGCAAATTCCGCTTCGGTCGCGCGGGCCAGAACAATCCGCAGGTCAGCGCCGTCAGGCACGGTCACCATCCCTGCCTCTGTGATGACCAGAGGCTCTGCCAGATCAACCACCATGCGCGACCATCCGGGGCGCAAAGGGCCAAAGCGGACGGCCATTGCCCGATCACCCGACAAGATGTCCCCGGGCGTCAGACCGTCAAAGCTGACCCCTTCGAAATCCACCACCAACCGGCGCGGATCATCCAGCGTGAAGGCGCGGTAAGGTGTGATGGCAGCCAGTCCCAGTGCGACCTCGAGCGTCCACCAGCCGTCCTTGACAGCGGTGCGCGCGGGATCAACGGCAACCTGCGCAAAGGCGCTTTGCGCCAGCAGAAAAAGGGCCACACACCAGCGGATCATGTTTGCCGCTCATGCATAAAGCGTGCGAGCCGGTCAAGGCCTTCGGTGATGTCTGCCGTGGCGCGGGCGTAGGAAAAGCGCAGCCAATGGTGACCGCGGGATGCATCAAAATCCAACCCCGGCGTGACCGCAACGCCTGCCTTCTCAAGAATTTCCGCCGCAAATGCCAAGGCATCGTCCGTATGGTCGGACACATCCACATAGACATAAAACGCGCCATCTGGCGGCGCAAAGCGCGTCAGGCCCGCCGCCTTTAGCCCCGCAATCATCAGAGCGCGGTTTGTGGCATAGACCGCCTTGTTCACCTCTAGTTCGTCGGTGCAATCCATCGCATGCAAAGCCAACCTTTGGGCGGCGTGCGGGGCGCAGATAAACATATTCTGTGCCAGACGTTCGATCCGGCGCACGTGATCCTGGGGCACGATCATCCAGCCCACGCGCCATCCGGTCATCGAGAAATACTTGGAGAATGAGTTGACGACATAGACCTCATCAGTGACCTGCAAGGCGGTCACAGGCGAAGTGTCATAGTCGATCCCGTGGTAAATCTCGTCCGAGATGAGCGCCGCTCCGCGCCCATCGCATGCCGCTGCCAAAGCCGCCAAAGCGTCCTGATCCAGCATTGTTCCTGTCGGATTGGCCGGCGAGGCAACGATAAGCCCATCCAGATTATACTGCGCCACATCAGAGGGCAAAGGCTGGAACCTTTGCGCGAAAGTTGTGGGGATATCGACCGGTGTCAGGCCCACGGCCTTGAGGATCTGGCGATAGGACGGATAGCAGGGTGTGCCCAAACCCACGCGGGCGTCATTGTCAAAAAGCGCAGAAAACGCGAGCAAGAACGCGCCGGATGCGCCGCTGGTGATGACGACGCGGGCAGGATCAATCGTGACGCCGTACCACTCCGCATAATGCTGGGCAATCCGCGCCCGCAGCTCTGGCAAGCCAAGACCGACGGTATAGCCAAGCGGGTTGCTCATCTCGGCCATGAGTTTGGTTTTGGCGGCTTGCGGCGCGCCGGTTCCGGGCTGACCGACCTCCATATGGATGATGTGGCGACCGGCAACCTCTGCTTTGCGGGCAGCTTCCATCACGTCCATCACGATAAACGGATCAACATCACCTCGCATTGAGTGTCGCATGGCCTGCCTCGCTTGTTTTGACGCCTGTTTGCCCGCGCAAAGTGGGTGGCGTCAATGCCGAAGACGGCATACGGACGGCGGAATTGGCCTCGGTTTGAAAAGGATAAGGTGGATCTTGCGCCACTTTACTCCGCGGCCAAGTCGTTCTGCGCTTCCAGCTCGGCGGCCTTCTTTTCCACCTGCGCCACGATATGTTCGATCATGTCATCGTTGGATTGCTTGTGACTTTGCTTACCCGCCAGATAGACCATCCCAGATCCGGCACCGCCGCCCGTAAAGCCCACGTCGGTCATCAGCGCCTCTCCGGGGCCGTTCACCACACAGCCGATAATCGACAGCGACATCGGCGTCTTGATATGCTCGAGCCGCTTTTCCAAAGCCTCGACCGTCTTGATCACGTCAAAGCCCTGCCGCGCGCAGGACGGGCAGGAAATGATGTTCACACCGCGGTGGCGCAGGCCCAAGGATTTGAGGATCTCAAAGCCCATCTTCACCTCTTCCACCGGATCGGCAGAGAGCGAAACACGGATCGTATCGCCGATCCCCATCCACAGCAGATTGCCCATGCCGATGGCGGATTTGACGGTGCCGCTGATCAATCCTCCTGCTTCGGTGATGCCAAGGTGGATCGGCGCATCGGTGGCCTCTGCCAACTGCTGATAGGCGGCAGCGGCCATGAACACGTCAGAGGCTTTGCAGGATATCTTGAATTCGTGAAAATCATTGTCCTGCAAAATCTTGATATGATCGAGACCGCTTTCGACCATCGCATCGGGGCACGGCTCGCCGTATTTATCCAGCAGATGCTTTTCCAGGGAGCCCGCATTCACGCCGATCCGGATCGAACAGTTATTGTCGCGCGCGGCCCTGATCACCTCTTTGACGCGCTTCTCGTCGCCGATGTTACCGGGGTTGATCCGCAGGCAGGCAGCCCCCGCCTCTGCCGCTTCGATCCCGCGCTTATAGTGAAAATGGATATCGGCCACGATCGGCACAGAGACTTCGGGCACGATCAGTTTCAGTGCGGCACTTGAAGCCTCGTCAGGCACAGAGACCCGCACGATATCGGCGCCTGCATCGGCCGCAGCCTGAATCTGCGCGATTGTGCCTTTCACATCCGTTGTGAGCGTATTGGTCATGGTCTGCACCGAAATCGGCGCATCCCCTCCGACGGGGACATTGCCAACCATGATCTGACGGGATTTCCGGCGATAGATGTTACGCCAAGGGCGGATATGGTTCATCGACATCAGACTGCTTTCGAATTCAGGTCATTTGACCCCAACCTAAGCAGCAAAACCGATCTCAGCAAGCAGATGCGGATGCGATTATTCGTCCACGACCGCTTCGGCGACATTGACGATCTGTGCCAGATCGTTGTCCGCAGCCAGATCCGCAATCTGGTAGGTCTCGGTCAGGCTTGCGACGGTCAAGGCGACATCGGATGTCACGACACCTGCCGGACCCACAGGCCCGTAGTGCACGCCGTTCACCGCAAAATACATCGCACCGCTTTCGCCCACACGCAGCGTTGCAGGTTCTTCGGTGGCCGGAATAACAAAGTTCTGTCCCGGTTCCATAACGCCTTCAAAAATCACGGTGCCATCCGCAGCACGCACCCGCACCCAAGCCGGACGCACAGCCACAAGCTGAAGCTCTGGCACATCCGGTTCAACGACCTGCACGGCAGGTCCCTCGGGCAGGTCAAGGCCTGCGATTTCGGTCACAGCCGTCGCGGGAATGCCCGCATCGGGGACCAAGGCGCCAATCGTGCCCGGCCGGAGCGTGGAGATCGGCGCGTCACGGGCAACAAGCACCGGCACGTCAAGCGCCTGCGGACGATACAAACGGTCAAAAGCCGCAGCGGAAGGCGCTTCCAATCCGGCAAGAGCATCACCTACCTCGATGGCGTTGGTCACACCCGCCAAAGGATCAAGGTCAGAGACAACGACAGGGGTCTGATCGACCGGCGCAAACTGTACCTTCTGCACCTCTTGCAACACGGTCCAACCGCCATAGCCAAGTCCGCTGATCAGCGCGACCAGCACCAGAACTGATCCCACCGCACGCGGCTGAATACCAGAAAGGACGGCATCGCCTGCCGGAATGAAAGGTGTCGCGGAAGCCGAAAAAATATCTTTGCCAAGTGGCACGGCCGAAGGATCGAAACTCTTGCCCTTCAGCGACGACGCCTCGGCTGACATCCCATGGGCCGTGGCAAACCCACTTTCTGCGCAGAATGCGGCAAAGGCTTGATCGGGGTCCATATTCAGGTACCGCGCATAGGACCGCACGTAACCAGCAATAAAGCCCGGGGTATCGAATGCCGAGGGGTCTGCGTTTTCAATGGCTGCGATATAGGCCGCCTTGATCTTGAGTTCGCGCTGCACATCCAAAAGGCTTTTGCCCATTGTCGCGCGCTCGCCGCGCATCAGGTCACCAAGCCGCAGTTCGTAGTCGTCAAACCCTTTGGCTTGAACGTCCTCAGACTCCTCCGCACGCTTGAAGGTCTTCCCGATCATCGACTGTCCCGTCGCTTAATGCCCCTAAGTGTAAACAATGATACGAATCGATACGCCATTAACACTTAGACAAGAATTAACACGACGACAGGAGTTATGCACAGGCTGAAAAGTACTTAGCCTGCCAACTCAGCACGATTCAGCGCACAATGTGACCAAAGGCCATCCAAAGCGCCTACTAAAGCATCTAGTTCACGAGGGCCGTGTACTGGCGAGGGTGTAAAGCGCAACCGCTCGGTGCCGCGCGGCACTGTTGGGAAGTTGATTGGCTGCACGTAGATGCCAAACTCGGAGAGCAGCATGTCGGACAGTTTTTTGGTGTGAACAGGGTCGCCCACGATCAGCGGCACGATGTGACTGCCATGATCAATGATCGGCAAGCCCAGCCCCTTGAGCCGCAGTTTGAGGATTTTCGCCTGTGTCTGGTGCTGGGCGCGCAAGTCCTGATCCGTCTTCAAATGCGCGACACTGGCTGCCGCACCTGCCGCAACCGCAGGCGGCAGCGATGTCGTAAAGATGAAGCCCGGCGCATAGGAGCGTATCGCATCACACATTTTTGCAGATGCCGCGATGTAACCACCCATCACCCCGTAGGCTTTGGCCAGAGTGCCGTTGATGATGTCGATGCGGCCCATCAACCCGTCACGCTCTGCCACGCCAGCCCCGCGCGGGCCGTACATCCCCACCGCATGCACTTCGTCGATATATGTCAGCGCGCCGAACTCATTGGCCAGATCACAGATGGCTTCAATCGGCGCGAAATCCCCGTCCATGGAATAGATCGATTCAAAGGCGATGATTTTGGGGGCGGCAGGATCGTCTGCGGCCAGCAGTTCGCGCAGATGCGCCACATCATTGTGGCGGAAAATACGCTTGGCCCCACCATTGCGGCGGACGCCTTCGATCATCGAGGCATGGTTCAGCGCGTCGGAATAGATGATCAGGCCGGGAAACAATTTGGGCAGTGTGGATAATGTCGCGTCATTGGCGATATAGGCCGAGGTAAAGAGCAGCGCGGCTTCCTTGCGGTGAAGATCGGCAAGTTCCGCTTCCAGCCGTTTGTGATAGACGGTTGTCCCGGAAATATTGCGCGTGCCGCCAGAGCCGGCACCTGTGGCGTCAATCGCTTCATGCATGGCCGCCAGCACGACAGGATGTTGGCCCATCCCCAGATAGTCATTGCCGCACCAGACGGTCACAGGCGCTTCGGATCCGTCAGGCTTGCGCCATGTCGCATGCGGAAACTGTCCGCGCTTGCGCTCGATATCGATAAAGGTCCGGTAACGGCCTTCTTGGTGCAAACGGCTGATCGCTGTGTCCAGTTGGGCGGTATAATCCACTGATACGTCCTTCTTCTTGTCGTCTCAAAGCCACAAGGACTCGGGCTTTGAATCGTTCTAAGCTGCATATAGGGCAGATCGCCCCCGAACAAGACGCTACAAACTGTCGCTGCCCTGCTGCTTTTCTAGGCCAGTCAAAAATACACAACCGTGATCTGGATCAATAAATGGGCAGGAATGGAAAACCTGACTTTACGTAAAGCCATGCTCTCTCGCAGGATCGCAACAGGCTCCGGATGTGTTCGGAATGCCGGTTCAAGAGTGAGAAAGCCCAATGACCCAGTTTTTGCCCTTGGTTTCAGCACCTGTTCTGATCTTGATTACGGCGCTGAGCTACACGCTCGCGACCGTCGGCATGAAGCTGGTTTCACAGGATACTGTCCCAATGGGGGCCGCGCTTCTGATCTTGGGGCTTGTCGTGGCCGTTCTTGCCGAGATCGCCTTGCTGCGCAAAACCGATCTGTCGATTGTCTACATCACAATTGTCGCCTCCGAGACGATACTGGTGCTGCTATACGCCGCCATGATCGGTGAAGGTTTTGGTCTGCGGCAAGCGACCGGGGCTGCATTGGTCGTTGCAGGCCTGCTGGCCGTTTCTGTCTGAGGCACAAGCAAGCCGTCAACTTGTGCGGACAGGTGGCGCAAGACGACCGCGATGCAGAGCCTCTCTCGCCAAGTCGGGTTTCAGCGGATCGACCGCGACGAGGAAAGTCATAGTGCCACCCGTTTTCCCGCGCTCGCGCGGGAATTGAGATATTTTCAACTGGATCTTTCAGCACATCGCCTTGACCTCTCGTGTAAAGAGGACAACCTTGCGGCCAAACCCCTCTCAAAAAGGCCGCCCCCATGACACTCGACCCTGTCCTCGCCCGTATCGACGCAGACCTGCCGCAAGCGACCGAGCGTTTGTTCGAATTGCTGCGCATTCCGTCGATCTCGACCGATCCCGCCTACAAGGGCGATTGCGATACAGCAGCAGACTGGCTGGTGGCCGATTTGGATTCCATCGGGTTCGATGTCAGCAAACGGCCGACCCCCGGCCATCCGATGGTCGTGGCGCATTCAGGCGGCACAGGTCCACATGTCCTGTTTTACGGCCACTACGATGTACAACCGGTTGATCCCCTTGAATTATGGGACCGTGACCCCTTTGATCCGCAAATCGAGGACACGCCCAAAGGTAAGGTTATCCGCGGACGCGGCACCGCCGACGACAAGGGCCAGTTGATGACCTTTGTCGAAGCCTGCCGCGCATGGAAGGCCGTCCACGGCAGCTTGCCGATGAACATTTCGATGTTCTTTGAGGGAGAAGAAGAATCAGGCTCGCCCTCCCTCGTTCCCTTCATGGAAGCCAACCGCGAAGAACTGACCGCCGATATCGCGCTGATTTCGGACACGTCGCTTTATGATGAAAACACGCCGTCGATCATGACGCAGTTGCGCGGGCTTCTGGGCGAAGAGATCACGATCACAGGGCCGAACCGCGACCTGCATTCGGGGATGTATGGCGGGATTGCAATGAACCCTGCCCGGGTGCTGGCGCGCATCATCGCGTCATTGCACGATGATCAAGGGCGTATCACCGTGCCGGGCTTTTATGACGGGGTGCCTGAACTCTCCAATGAACTCGCGGCGGCTTGGGATGACCTGAAATTCGATCACAAGAAATTTCTGGGCGAAGTGGGTCTTTCTGAACCCGCAGGCGAGGTCGGCCGGCGTCCACTGGAAATGATCTGGTCGCGCCCGACCTGCGAGGTGAACGGGATTTGGTCCGGATATACCGGTGAAGGGTTCAAAACGGTCTTGCCATCCAAAGCATCGGCCAAGATCAGTTTCCGGCTTGTGGGCAAGCAGGACCCGCTGAAAATCCGCGCGAGCTTTCGCAAGATGGTGCAAGACATGCTGCCGGCCGACTGCACTGTCAGCTTTAAGGACCACAGTGCCAACATGGCCTCTGTGATGACAACCACGCATCCGGCCTTCAATCAGGCGCGCAAGGCGCTGTCCGATGAATGGCCCAACGCCGCGGCCTATACCGGCGGTGGCGGCTCCATCCCCATCGCGGGGCATTTCAAGGAGATCCTCGACATGGATACAATGCTGATCGGCTTTGGCAAAGACGACGATGGCTTGCACTCGCCAAACGAAAAGTTCGACCTGTCATCCTTCCACAAGGGCATCAGATCGTGGGCGCGTATTCTTGATGCAATGAAGGCGTAAGATACGTCTTTTGCCAGACAGCACTCTCGGGGCTCTGAACGCGACTTACGGTTGCGGGATGAGTGAATTGCTTCCCGGAGTTCGGACATTTTTGTTAAGTTGAAGGATCATGTCACGATCATTCAAATCTATTCTGCGAACGTCTTGCCGTCCTTCACAGCTGATCTCGATCGGCGAGTACGTCTGAAAGAAATCACTGCGGCAAAAACCTTGAAGAGAAAACACGACGGTCCAGCTGCCATCTTCTTTCATCCGTTCCTGGTTGACTGCGATGAATGAGGCCAAGATGACTACAAAGAAGCCGATAAAAATATAAAGCGGCCCCGGATTGCCAGATCTGCGGCGTCGCGATTTGCGCGTGTCCTTGGCCTGATAATAGGCAGCGATTTCCGATTGTGCCGATCTTACATCCGCGCTTTGCTGTGCAGCATGGCGGCCCTGCATCACTTGCTCTTGGGCCTCTGGAATGTCTGCGACAGTTTCAAATATCTCGCTGTCTTCCGCGTCGTCCAGTTCCGTCAGATCCGTCTTGGCAAGCAACTCTTCAGTTTCGCGATTGAATTCATCGCGCCAAACCGGCTGTTGCCCCAGATCAACGGCGTATTCATTACGGCGGAGAGGTTCAGGGCGGGCCACCGGTTGCGCGCCCAACACCTCTTTGTTGGTTTGCGAAACAAGCTCACCCAGCGAGGTCGGCTGTTGTGGGCTTGGGGTTTCGGTGACCGATCTGCGCACGACATCATTGGTCGCGAGCAGTTTGAGCCAATCCCGCGTGGTTTGAATCCGTTTCGACGGTACCAAAGAGAGCGCCTTGTCGACCGACTCGAGAAAACCGCTCTTGTAACCCTCAAACCGACCAGCCAGAGGCACGCAGGGGTCCGGCCGTTCCGCTTGCAGTTCTGCGCTGCGGAACTGGCTGCTGGGAGGCGCTTCACCAGCGACAAGGTGATAGATCGTCCCGCCCAACGCATAAAGATCGCTTGCCGGACTATGCGCAGCCCCTGAAACGTAAAACTCGAAAGGCGAATATCCGTCCTTCACGAACAAGAGCGATGTGTTCACTCTTGTGCGTTCCGAGGCAAATTCGCGCGCAGAACCAAAATCGATCAGTGTTGGGCGACCACTGTCAGACAGCAGGATATTGTCTGGCGAAATATCACGATGCAGAAGGTTCTGATCATGAACAACCGTGAGTGCACTCAGGATATCCGTCAGAATTAACTCGATCTCGTCAGGGGTGAACGTTCGATCATGCTCTTCGATGATGTCCAGCAAATCGGCACCATCAATCAGATCAAGAACCATGTAGGCCGTCTTGTTCTCTTCAAAGATGGCATAGACATTGACAATATTGGGATGCGACAGCCGCGCAATACTGCGCGCCTCACGGACAAACATTTCGACGCATTTGCTAAAATGCGGGCCATGGCTTGGTGAGCGGACAGCAAGATCAAGGCCATCGCGGTAGCAGATGCTTTCGGGAAAGCACTCTTTTATAACGACATAACGTTCGAGTTGCAGATCTTTTGCGAGGTAGGTGATACCAAAACCACCCTGTCCCAGCGATCGCTCTACAACATAGTTACCGCCGTTCAACAGCGCGCCAGCGGCCAGAGCTTCGCCAGAGGCAAAACTATCCTGATCAACACCTAAGACACGCGTTGGTTGCATTACCCTACCAATAAAATGTTTAAAACCGAACCAAATCTGTGCGAGATTTAGTCCACTTCAATGGCTGAGTGAAGTTTTTACGCTAATTTTCAAACATTAAGCGACAATTGCGCAACTGCTAATCTCAGACATTACAACAATCCCGACTGGGGCTGCGCCTTATCGCATATTCGGAAACGATCTTTGCGGATTGCTTTCGGTCGGCTTGCGCGCGCGCTGGCGGATCAGCTTCAAGTGTTGCCGGCAAAGGCACCGTCGGCATCAGGCTTGCCTGATTTTCCGGCTCTGACCTTGGCGCGCCCCACAGGGAACTGCGTAGCGGTGCGCAGGGCACGGCAAAAAAGGCGCAGGAAACCAGACGCATGTTTTTGACAGCAAATCGGGAAAATGGCGCGGTTGACGGGGCTCGAACCCGCGACCCCCGGCGTGACAGGCCGGTAC
>NZ_JANQTS010000112.1 GCF_030731595.1 Yoonia sp. | reverse complement strand
CCAGATCAGTCGTGCGGGTGAAGAGAACACGGTAACCGTTCTCGACCAGTGCTAGTCCTATAGCTGAGCTCAAGTGGCTTTTGCCCACGCCAGGCGGTCCGAACACCAAAATGTTGTCCCCCTTTCCAATCCAGCTGTCCCCTGCGGTGATGGCGTTGACATGAGCCTTGGACAGCATGGGAACTGCCGCGAAGTCGAAGGTGTCGATCGTCTTGCCGGGTAGCAAGCGGGCCTGACTGACGTGGCGTTCGATGCGTCTGCGGTCGCGTTCTGCCAGTTCATGTTCCACCAAGGCGCTCAGAAACCGCGAGGCGGGCCAGCCTTCTTTGTCGGCCTGCTCGGCAAAGTGCGGCCAGAGCGCTTTTATGGCGGGCATACGTAGCTCGTTCAGCGCCAGGGTGAGGCGGGCGGTGTCGACATCGGTCTGCGTCATGCTGCGGCCTCCTGCATCATAGTCGAGGCGGACAGCAGATTGTTGTAGGCTGCCAAATCCCCGAGACGGACCTCGACTTTGGGCAATCCACCAGCGCAGGGGGCGAAGCGCGCACGTAGAGCTGCGATATCGGGTATTTGCTTTTGACGCATGTCTTCCTCGATCTGAGACGCCAGTTCAGCTTCACAGCCACGATCGTGGGCCAGTGCCAGAATATCCACAGTCATGCGACAGGCCTGTTTGTCGGATGTCTGTTCCAGCATCATGTCGAAGAGATCACGGAAGGCTTGGCGTGGAAACAGCTGATCACGGTAAGTCAGGCCCATCAGGGCCATGGGCTTTTGGCGCAGCGAGTGGATGACGTGATGGTAGCTGACGACATGCTGATGCGGCCCATGGCGTGCTGCCCGCGCCCGCGGCAATGTGAGCAGAAAGCTCGCCCCGAGAAAAAGGTCGATCCTGTCATCGTAGACACGCCCCCTGAGTTGATGGCCGATCAGTCGGGACGGGACGGTGTAGAAGACTTTGCGCAGCAGGAACCCGCCCGATGAGGTGACGCGGACCGTGACCTCCTGATAATCCGTTGTGCGTCGTGTCGGCAAAGGCTTGAGGCATGCGCGTTCAAGGTCGATCCGCTTTGCATTACGTGCATTGATCCGGCCCACGACGACATCAATGAAGCGTCGATAGCTGGGCAGGTCTGCAAAGTCGCGCGAGCCGCGCATGATGAGGGCGTCGTTGATCGCCCGCTTCAGGTGACCGTTGGGGCTCTCAATCGAACCGTTCTCATGGGCCACGCCTTTGTTATTGCGTGACTGCGCCATGCCGTAATGGGAGCATAGCCCTTCCATGCTGTCCGTCAGATCTTTCTCGACCGATACCTCCAGGTTTTTGAATGCCGCCGAGAGGCTGTCGGTGCGATGCTCTGCAGGCACGCCGCCGAGCGACCACAAGGCATTCTGTAGGCCTTCTGCCAGCGCGACATAGCTCTCGCCACCCAAAACAACATCGGCGTGCTCGAACCCTGAATAGGCCAACCGGAAGTGATACAGCCGATGCATCAATGGCTCGTTAGCGATGGTCACGCCGAGCTTGCCCATGTCAGTAAAGTCCGACAAGCCCATCTTGCCCGGCTCATGCACCTGTCTGAACATGACTTCCTGCTCGGGGCCGTGCTCAGCGCGCCACGTGCGGATGCGTCGCTCAAGCGTGCGACGAATGCCGGGGCTCAGATCCGCATGGCGGCGCTGTAGTTCTTCGAAAATCGCGACCGGCCTTAACCCCGGTGCTGACTTTAGAAGTGGCAGCACTTCGGTCTCGAAAATCTCTCCAAGCGGGTCTGAGCGGCGTCGGCTACGCGGCGCCTTCTTTTGTGAAGGCAATGTGGAACTGGCCTTCAACCGGTAGCCGGTGGCCTGGCTGAAACCGGCTTTGGTCGCTGCGACGGCGACGGGGTTGGTCATTTTGAGCGTCATGAAGCGCCTCATCTGTTGATAGGTGACATGGCAGCCCGGCATGAGTGATCCCTTCCAACACGGAAAAATCACCTTCTACCCGAACCGGTCACGACCGTCAGACCCACCCATGAAGGGCGAAACGCAGTTTTGGGACCCCTCCGGTCGGGCTACGCCCTCCCTACGTGGCCCCAAAACTGCGTTCTCATCCTGATTGACGCTGGATTCTCATCTTGATTGTCGCGCGGCAGGTATTGCGATCCGCGGTCGGAATGGTGGACCAACTCCTTGTTATCTTGTGTTTTTCTTTGCCAGATCGCCTGCTCCGGCGCATCGAGGACAAATTGTGTCTTCATGGATGTGGAGGTCCGCCAGCTGTTACCCGAAAGGGATTTGCGTGCAAATCACGCAGGGCTACGATCCGCCTTGCGAAAACGTCGATGACAAACGCCACGTAAACGGTGCCCGA
>NZ_JANQTS010000111.1 GCF_030731595.1 Yoonia sp. | reverse complement strand
TGCGGGATGGCTTGGGTCTGGATCGGGGTGGGATCGGTGATCCCCTGTTCTTTCAGTACGTTAATCAGTCGGGGCGCGAGGCCCAGCATGTCAAAATCCATAGATGGATATCCTATTTGTTGCGAACCAAAGGTCCGCGCATATCATTTGGCCCATGGCAGAACGCCATGAAGCCGGTGCAAGGTTGCGCCAATATGCTGACAGCCAAGACCACATTGTCCGGGCGCCGATCTGGCGCGGGACCCCTGCGTGATGTGGGAACCTGAGGTGAACGACGCCTTGCGATGGACTTAGTCTTGTCCCGCTCTGCTCACGCGGCAGCTTGCGTCGGTTGAGTGTCACATGAGGCTTTGCTGTTGCTGTGTCAAGTCCTACGGAAAAACGAACCGCGCAGTGATCGCTGTGCTTTCACTTGTGCGGACCACATCATATAGTGGCTGAAAGCTTCGAATAGTGGGGAATCATCGCGTGGCGCATATTATCGTTGTCGGCAATGAAAAGGGCGGTGCGGGCAAATCGACAGTGTCGATGCATGTGGCAACCGCTTTGGCCCGGATGGGACATAAGGTTGGCACGCTTGATCTGGATTTGCGGCAAAAGACGCTTGGGCGCTATATCACCAATCGTCAAAACTATCTGAAAAAGACGGGGCTTGATCTGCCAACACCGTCGTATCACGAGCTTCCAGAGATCGATCAATCCACCCTCAAGCCGGGAGAGAATGCATTTGATCATCGTCTTTCGATGGCCGTGGCCAAAATGGAGACGGATGCCGATTTCATCCTTATCGACTGCCCCGGATCGCATACACGGTTGAGTCAGGTTGCCCATTCACTGGCCGATACACTGATTACACCATTGAACGACAGCTTCATCGACTTTGATTTGCTTGCTCATGTGGACAGCGACGGGGAAGAGATAACAGGCCCGTCCGTCTATGCTGAAATGGTCTGGAACGCCCGCCAACTGCGGTCCCAAGCGGGGCTCAAGCCGATTGACTGGGTGGTGGTGCGCAACCGTGTCGGCGCACAGGCGATGGTGAACAAAGAAAAGATGGAGCGCGCCATTAACAAACTCGCCAAGCGGATCGGTTTTCGGACAGCACCGGGTTTCAATGAGCGCGTGATTTTCCGCGAATTGTTTCCACGGGGTCTGACGCTCCTTGATCTGCGGGATATCGGGGTAAAGGGAATGAATATCTCAAATGTGGCCGCCCGGCAGGAACTGCGTGACCTGATCAAGGCGCTTGATCTTCCCGGGGTTTCCGCGAATTTTTGATCCCAAGGGCACCAATTTGTGACGTTACGCGGTTAGAAATCATCTTTCGTTAACGAAAGTCGAAGCCTAGTGTACCGGTAACTTGGGAGAGGGTCTTTTGCAAAAAATCATTTCATTACAGCGGTACGCGACACTGGTCTTTGCAGCCATCATGACCTTGGTTTGCTTTGTCATCGGGTTCTGGGCGTCTTGGGTCTTTTTCCTCTGCGCGGTTTTTGCAGCGCTGACGCTCTTGGGGCTCTACGATATGACGCAAAGCCGCCATGCCATCACGACAAACTATCCGATCCTGGGCAATCTGCGGTTCGTGTTCGAAAAAATCCGCCCCGAAATTCGCCAATACCTGATCGAAGGTGATCAGGAAGAACAGCCATTCAGCCGCGAACAACGCTCTTTGGTGTACCAGCGCGCGAAGGGGGCCGAGGACAAACGCCCCTTCGGGACCCAGGAACGGGTTTACGAGGCGGGCTATTCGTGGCTGACCCATTCGGTACAGCCAACCCATTTTGAGAGTACCGATTTTCGCCTGACCATTGGTGGACCCGCTTGCAAGCAACCCTATAACGCTTCGCTCTATAATATCTCCGCAATGAGCTTTGGGTCACTCTCGGCCAATGCGATTTCCGCCCTCAACAAAGGGGCCAAGATCGGTGGTTTTGCCCAAGACACCGGCGAAGGCGGGATCAGCCGATACCACCGCGCAGGTGGCGGCGATCTGATCTACGAGATCGGGTCGGGATATTTTGGCTGCCGCAATCATGATGGCACCTTTAACGCCGAAAAGTTTGCCGAACAGGCCGCCGACAATCAGGTCAAGATGATCGAAATAAAGCTGAGCCAAGGGGCAAAGCCCGGCCATGGCGGGATGCTGCCGGCGGCCAAGATCACGCCAGAAATTGCAGAAGCCCGCGATATCCCGATGGGTGTCGATTGTGTGTCGCCTGCCGCGCATAGCGCCTTTCACGGACCGATGGAAATGATGCAATTCATTGGCCGGCTGCGTGAGCTATCAGGCGGCAAGCCGATTGGTTTCAAGCTTTGTATCGGCCACCGGCGGGAGTTTATGTGCATGGTCAAGGCGATGCTCGAGACCGGAATTGTCCCTGATTTCATCGTTGTTGACGGAACCGAGGGAGGCACAGGTGCAGCCCCGCTTGAATTTGCCAACCACGTCGGCATGCCCATGGTCGAAGGGCTGACCTTTGTGCATAACACGCTTCGCGGGGCGGGCATCCGCGATCAGGTCAAGGTCGGTGCGGCGGGCAAAATCGTCAGCGCTTTTGACATTGCCCGCGCCCTGTCTTTGGGGGCCGACTGGTGCAACTCTGCCCGCGGTTTCATGTTCGCCATCGGCTGCATTCAGGCGCAGGCCTGCCACACCAATCACTGCCCTGTGGGCGTGACCACCCAAGATCCGCTGCGCCAAAGGGCGCTGAATGTGGAAAACAAAAGCCAGCGGGTGGCGCGGTTCCATGCCAACACGCTTAAGGCGCTGGGTGAAATGGCCGGTGCTGCGGGCTTGGATGACCCCTGCGGGTTCCTGCCCTATCACTTCATGACACGGCGCGGCGACGGGCAGATGACCGAAGCAAACGACGTCTATACCTATCTGCGCGAAGGGTTCTTGCTTGATGATGGCACGGATTCACCGATTTACCGTGAACGGTGGGCTCGCGCGAATGCGCATACCTTTGCACCTCCGGAGGCGCGTCAGAGAGTTTCGCATTCAACGTAAAGAATGACGGCTCAAAAATCGCGCTCGACCTCCGAACTAAGCGATCATCGCGATTCAATCAGAATGGAAACGCTCTAAGGCTTCTTTTCTCCGGCAAGCTTCTTGCCCGCGATGCGCATCACCAAAGAAACGCGTGGCGTCGTACCCGTCTCTGACCGTGATCTGGTGCGTAGGACAGGGGTATTTTCCGACGTTCCGATCCGGCTTTCGCGGAGCACGATATACATCCCACTGGCGATGATGATCCCTGCCCCGATCCCCGTGGCCATATCGATCCGTTCGTCAAAGAAGAGCAGGCCAAAGCCAGTCGCCCAGACGATCTGGCTATATTGCATCGGTGCGATGATCGCAGCCTCGCCGGCTTGGTAGGCCGCGATGACAAGGCGGCTCGCGATCCATGCAAAAACAGCAATGACACCAAGCATACCCAGATGCTCGATCGGCATGGGCTGGTAAACAAATGGCAAGGCGCAGCCCATCAGGACAAAGTTCGCGATCATCGGATGCAGCATCATGACGACGGGGCGTTCCTCATTTCCTATTTTGCGCACAACAATAGACGCAATCGACCCGCCGACAGCTGCAGCCAAAGCCGCAATATGCCCGGCAGAAAGTTCGGTTTGGCCCGGGCGCAGCACCACCAAGACACCAATCAGCCCGACAATGACCGCCATCCAGCGCCGCAGACGGACGGTTTCACCAAGTACCGGAATGGCCAGCACCGTGATCAAAAGCGGCGCGGCGAAAAGGATCGCGTAGACCTGCGCAAGCGGCAGGACCGAAAAGGCGTAAAAGGCAGATACCCCCGTCACAACCGCAGCCCCGGTCCGCAGCGTCATCCACCAAGGATGCACTGGCATCAAAGTTCCCGGCTTTGCGTCGCGCATCAACATGACCGCCGCCAATGGAAAGCTGAGCAGGACACTGAAGAACACGATCTGAAACGGGGAATATATCCCTCCGAGAATCTTGACGATCACATCATGAGTCGCAAAGACGCCAAAGGCGAGCAACGCAAAGAGTGCGCCTCTGGCGTTCGGCGACATCAGACCGATGCGTCCAGAGCAGCGAGGATCACATCGCCCATTTCGGTCGTGCTGAGCGGCGTGCCACCCTCTGGACCCATCAGGTCAGCGGTGCGCGCACCATCGGCCAGCACTTTCTCGATTGCGGCTTCTAGACGGTCCGCCTCTGCCCCTTCGTCGAAGGAATAGCGCAGCGCCATCGCAAACGACAGGATACAGGCGATCGGGTTCGCCTTGCCCTGGCCCGAAATATCAGGCGCCGATCCGTGGACCGGTTCATACATGGCCTTTGGCCGCCCATTCGCCATCGGCAGGCCCAAGGACGCCGAGGGCAGCATGCCCAGCGATCCGGTCAACATGGCCGCACAGTCGGACAGGATATCGCCAAACAGGTTGTCGGTCAGGATGACGTCAAACTGCTTGGGCGCACGCACCAGCTGCATCGCGCCATTGTCGGCATACATATGGCTCAGCTCGACATCGGCATAGTCGGCCTCATGTACCTCAGTCACCACGTCCCGCCACAGGATGCCGCTTTCCATCACATTGGCCTTTTCCATCGAACAGACCTTGTTGCTGCGCTTGCGGGCAAGGTCAAAGGCGGCACGGGCGGCACGTTCAATCTCGGCTTCGGTATAGCGCTGGGTGTTGATGCCCACGCGCATGTTGTCTTCCATGTGGATACCGCGTGGTTCACCGAAATAAACGCCAGAGGTCAGTTCGCGCACGATCATGATATCGAGGCCGGACACGATGTCCTTTTTCAGCGAGGAAAAATCGGCCAGCGCATCAAAGCACTGCGCCGGACGCAGGTTGGCGAACAGGTCCATTTCCTTGCGCAGGCGCAGCAACCCGCGCTCTGGCTTGACCGAAAAATCGAGGTTGTCGTACTTCGGGCCGCCAACTGCGCCCAGCAGAACGGCATCAACCTCTTGCGCTTTTGCCATCGTGGCATCGGTCAGTGGCACGCCATGCACGTCATAGGCGGCACCACCGACAAGGTCTTCAGAGACATCAAAGGTCAGGTCGCGTTTGTCGCCGAACCAGCCGATGATCCGCTTGACCTGGTCCATGACTTCAGGGCCGATGCCGTCGCCGGCGAGGATCAAAAGGGAGGGGTTTGCCATTTATAGGGTCCTTGATTGAATGGGTTGCACAGGGCCTAGCGCGACGCGGCGTCAGGTTCAAGATACCAAGGGGCGCAGACCCTGTTCCAGAAGCTCCCAAACGCGCCTGATCCGTGGGGTTTGGCGCATGGCCTCGTGGGCTGTCAGCCAAACAGGCAGTGTGGGTAAAGGCATGCCGATCTCGATCTGGTCAACCAGCGGATCGCTGCGCCCGACATCAGCCTGGGCAAAGCCGATCCCGCAGCCAGCCCTGACCAATTCCCAATAAGCGACGTTGTCATCGCAGCGGGTCTTGAAATAATCACGGTCCACCTCGAGGCCTGCCGCTCTGAAGCCGTCAATAATTTCATTCCCGCTATCAAAGCCCACAAAATCATGCCGCGCCAGATCAGCGGGGGACTGCGGCATACCCCTTTCGGCAAGATAAGTTTTTGCAGCAAAGATGCCCAAGGGGATGTCGCCCAGATGCTGCGTTACCAGATCAAGCTGGGTGGGCCGATACATGCGCACGGCAATATCCGCTTCGCGATAGAGCAGGTTGCGGCTGTCGTCGCTGGGCACCAGTTCAATCGCGATCTGCGGTTCAAGTTTACGGATCCGCGCGATGATCCGTGGCAGGTGCTGGGCCGAGGTTGCAACACTTGCTGTGATCCGGACCGTACCCTCTAGCCGCGCCCGCTGACCTGCGGCGGTCAATGCAATCTGCTGCATCGCGTCGCGCATGGCTTGGGCAGGTCGGACCAAGGCCGCGCCTGTCTGGGTCAGGGCAAAGCCCCGCGCTTGCCGATAGAACAACTCGGCTCCGAGTTGCGCTTCGATCTGCTTGATCTGCCGCCCCAAGGTGGGCTGGCTTGTCCCCAACTGCCGCGCCGCAGCGGAAAGACTGCCTGTCTCTGCGACGGCCAAGAAGGATTGCACCAGCGACCAGTCTAATGAGGAAAGTGATTTATCCATTCAATAATGAATACATGATCTGCAAATTCTGGCAATTTCTTTAAGAGAATGAATGGCGCAAATTCCCGGCAACATCAGCATAGGAGCTTGTGATGCAACAGACCGTTTTGATCCTTGGGGCCTCTGGCAAGATCGGGTCCCATGCCGCCGAAGCCTTTTGGAACGCGGGCTGGAAGGTGCGCCTTTTCAACCGCAAAACCGACAACATGACGCAGGCCGCAATGGGTGCCGATGTGATCGTCAACGGCATGAACCCCGCAGGCTACAAAGGCTGGGCGACTGCCATTCCAGCCATCACGGCACAGGTGATTGCCGCAGCCAAGGCGAGCGGGGCCACCGTGATTATCCCCGGCAATATCTACAATTTTGGCAACCAGCCCGGCCTATTGTCAGAGACGACCCCGCAAACCCCGCACACGCGTAAAGGCAAGATCAGGGTCGAGATGGAAGCGGCCTATGCCGCATCCGGCGTGCAGACCATCGTGCTGCGGGCGGGCAACTTTATCGACCCTCATCACAACGACGATATCATGAGCATGTTGATCATGCGCGAGATCGCGAAGGGCAAAATCACCCACGGTGGCGATCCGGACGCGATGCAGGCGTATTGCTATCTGCCCGATTGGGCGCGGGCGGCGGTCATGCTGGCCGAGATGCGAACAACGCTGGCCCAATTCGAAGATGTACCCTTCCCCGGCCATGCCTTTACCTTCGCTGACCTGCGCGATGTTGTGCAATCTGTTACAGCGACACCTGTGAAGTTGAATGCTTTCCCTTGGTGGATGATGACCGCCCTCAGCCCGTTTTGGGCTTTGGCCTATGAGCTGCGCGAGATGCGCTATCTTTACACCATGCCCCACCACATCAGCGCGACCAAGTTCGACCGCCTGTTGCCAAATTTTGCCGCCTCTGACCTTCGGCAAGTGATGCTTGCGGGCTTACCTGCTGATGTCCACCCAGACGAGGCGATGCGGACCAGCAGCAAGACCATCGCTGCCGAGTAAGCCGCGCAGCGGATCATCCGGTGCAGGCCAAAAGACGCCAGCGCCGGTGACGGTCCAATCCGACGAGGGCAGCACATAGCTGACCCTCAACCTGCCGGGGCCATCTTCCAACCATTCAGCGGTAGGCAAATCCGGCAATGGATCCTGCAGGCGCGGGTCAGCAAGAAACGCGGCCATCGCCGCCGTCAACCCCTGCCCCGCCTTCGGATCAAGGTTGGCGTTCCCTGCTATCACAAAGCTCTCGGGCGGCGGGCCATAGTGGCCGTCCAAGACAGATTCCCACAGGCGCAATTCGTCGCGATTGCGCAATCCGTTCATGTCTTCGGGGCCATCAAAGACTGGCGGGGTCGCAGAGAACGCCAAGATCGAAAAGGCCCTGCCGCTCTCTGGAATGACCGGAACAATCCAATGACCGGTGGTGGACAAGCGCTGCATGGATTGTGCGCGCAAACTGGGGAACGGGCCGCCTGCACTTTGCGGTAAAACCGCACCGGGCAAGTCTTTCCAAAGCAAATCGGAAAAATCCGTCACGTCCGGCGCGGCAATCGGCAGCTTGGACAGGATCGCCATACCTCCGTCCCCTGCAAAGCGTCCATAACCTTGCGCATCCCGCGCCTCGCCCAAGCGCCCATTGCCATCAAGATCAAGGCCGGTCGCCAGCCCCGCATTGGGCTGGAGCGCAAAACGGTAAGGATAGGCTTGCTCAAAGTTTTGTGCAAAGGCGGCCAAAGCGAGCCCATCAAGGTCAAAGTCAAAGTCCGTGAGGACCAAAATATCAGGGTTGACCTGCGCAATGATGCCAACTGTGGCGCGCACCTGTGGATCATCGCCCTTGAGGATATCGCGCAAAAGCAGGCCGGGACCGTCCCGGCTTAAGGGTGCAGAGAATGTGGCAATCCGGTAGGGTTCTGCCGGCGCGCTTGCGGCCGACAGAGCGATTATTATTGATACATACCATCGTCTGCGGCGGAACGTTCGTTCGCTCTTGCCCTTTGCATCCGTATCATCTGCGCCACCCTGCTGAGTGCGACGCCGCGCATCAAGATACTGGCTGGCAAGAAAGCCCATGCAGAGACCGTCCAAATCAAAGTCTGCGGGTTGTCAAGAATGATGGGCGTTCCGAACGCAGAAACAATTTTGATGACCGCAGGTACCAAGAAAGGCAGCAAGAATCCTAATATAACGTTAATGCGGCTATCCCGTTCGAGCCGTCTGACGACGTCACCACCGGCAGTCGGGTCAAATGTTGGCAGGTTGACCCAAACATTGAATGCCGCCGTGCGGCGCGGCCATTGATTGAGCCGCAAGAGGATCACAAACGAGATCACCGAAAAGATGGAGACCAGATAGGCAAGACCCGCAGCGTCCCGTAGTCGTTGAATCACAGATATATCTGTCCCGTCGGGCATCATCAGGACCATTAACCGGACAGGCGAATAGGGAAAATCGATCGCCGCGCCGATAGCTGAACCGCTGTTCTGAAAATATGCGGTCACTGCAGAAGGCGCATCACCCCCTCTGAAAATGATCGACAGACATAGCACGGTTGCAAAGAGCGTCGAGAAGCGCATCCGGTTAAAGGGCGGCGCATCGCGAAACTCTACAAGGCTCGGCGAATTGGAACTATATTCAACGATGGTGAACAAAGCACTGAAGATTGCGACCAAAGCGATGATTTGCGTGTTGTCACCGCTGGCACTGGGCAAAAGCGCGTAAGGCATGACGATCAACATCACGACCAATGCGGCTCTGACCAATGCGGCGGGCAATCGGGATAGCACTGCGATTTTCCTCTTTCGGACCCTTCAGCACAGCACAACGCTACCGTTTACATTGCACTGACTACGGCACTTTTCGTTCTTATTAATGCAATCCTGAGCAAATCCCGTGCCGCCCTTCAACTGCGTGTTAATGGAAATCGCCAAATCAACCTGATTTGGGCGCGCAGTGATGCTGGATTGCAACCCAACTGATGCAAATGCGCAACGGCGCGCCGGATTTCATGAGCGATTTAACACCTTCCCTGACGGGGCAAGAGCAGCATCGCGTGCGGCAGTCAGTCAAACGCAAAAGGCCGCCCCGAAAGGCGGCCTCTAAAGATCAATGTATCTTTTTCAAACCCAGGGCCGTTCGGCTGCGGCCTTTGCTTCAAAGCTGGCGATGGCGCTGGCTTTCTCCATGGTCAGGCCGATGTCGTCCAGACCGTTCATCAGGCAATGCTTTTTGAAGGCGTCGACTTCGAAACTGAACACATCCCCATCCGAAGAGGTGATTGTTTGCGCTTCCAAATCAACTTCGATCCGTGCGTTCGATCCCTTCTCGGCGTCTTTCATCAGAACATCCACCTGCTCTTGCGGCAGCGCGATCGGCAAGATGCCGTTCTTGAAGCAGTTGTTGTAGAAGATATCGGCAAAGCTGGGTGCAATCACACAGGTGATCCCGAAATCCGCGATCGCCCACGGTGCATGTTCGCGCGATGACCCGCAGCCAAAGTTGTCGCCAGCCACAAGGATTTGCGCATCCCGATACTGCGGCTTGTTCAGTACGAAATCCGCGATCTCGTTGCGGTCGTCGTCATAGCGCATCTCGTCAAACAGATTCACGCCAAGGCCAGAGCGCTTGATCGTTTTCAGGAACTGCTTGGGGATGATCATATCGGTGTCGATATTGACCAAGGGCATTGGCGCAGCGATACCGCTGAGTTTGGTGAATTTTTGCATTACATCATCTCCCGCACGTCGGTGAGTTTGCCCGTGATCGCAGCAGCCGCCGCCATGGCGGGCGACATCAGGTGGGTGCGTCCGCCCCTGCCCTGCCGTCCTTCAAAGTTGCGGTTGGATGTGGCCGCACAACGTTCACCTGGCGCCAATTGGTCAGGGTTCATCGCCAGACACATGGAACAGCCCGCAAGACGCCATTCAAAGCCCGCGTCGATGAAAATCTGCGCGAGCCCTTCTTCTTCCGCCTGCGCCCGTACCAGACCAGAGCCGGGAACGACCATCGCGCGGATGCCATCCTTTTTCTTTTTGCCTTTCAGGATCGCCGCGGCTGCGCGCAGATCCTCGATCCGGCCATTGGTACAAGACCCGATAAAGACCGTATCAATGGCGATGTCGGTCAAAGGTGTGCCAGGCTTAAGGTCCATATAGTCCAGCGACCGTTGGGCCGCACCGACTTTGCCGCCGGTGAAATCTTCGGCGGCAGGGACAGAGGCCGTGATCGGCAGCACGTCTTCGGGCGATGTGCCCCAAGTGACCACTGGTGCAATATCCTCGCCCTTGAGCGTCACAACCTTGTCGAAATGCGCGCCTTCGTCGGTAAAGAGCGTTTTCCAGTAGGCAACCGCAGCCTCCCACTGTGCACCCTTCGGCGCATGTGGGCGCCCCATGCAGTATGCAAACGTCTTTTCATCAGGCGCGATCAGGCCCGCACGCGCGCCGCCCTCGATCGCCATGTTGCAGACGGTCATGCGGCCTTCCATGGACAGATCGCGGATCGCTTCGCCGCAATATTCGATGACATAGCCGGTGCCGCCAGCAGTGCCGGTCGCACCGATGACGGACAAGGTGATGTCCTTGGCGGTGACACCGGGGCGCAATTTGCCGGTGATCTCGACTTTCATGTTCTTGCCCTTGCGCTGGATCAGCGTTTGGGTGGCCAGCACATGTTCGACCTCTGACGTGCCAATGCCGTGGGCCAAAGCCCCGAAAGCGCCATGGGTCGCAGTGTGGCTGTCGCCGCACACGACGGTCATGCCGGGCAATGTCCAGCCCTGCTCCGGCCCGACGATATGCACGATGCCTTGGCGCACGTCGGTCACGGGGTAGTAGTGAATGCCGAATTCCTTGGCGTTGGTGTCAAGGGCGGCGACCTGAATGCGGCTGTCCTCGGTCATGTTGTCGGCCTTGTCACGACCCAGAGTCGTGGGCACGTTGTGGTCCGGCACGGCGATTGTCTTGTCGGGCGCATGGACTTTGCGGCCTGCCATGCGCAG
>NZ_JANQTS010000110.1:4796-11316 GCF_030731595.1 Yoonia sp. | reverse complement strand
ACCACCGACACGAGGATTTTCAATCCACTGCTCTACCCCTGAGCTACCCGGGCACCGGGACGTATGCGCATCAGCGCTTCGTCGGGTAGCGGGGTTTTAGACGTGGCGGCAGAGGGTGTCCAGAGGGAAGTGCATCAAAATCATAGCTCTAATGCGGTTTGTCTCTGTCCGCCTGCTGAAGTTGGTTTTCCAGCTCTTCGGCATCGTCAGGATTGTCCGCAGGAATGGCATAGCCGCCACTGAACCAGCGCGCCAGATCAATGTCGGCGCAGCGCTTTGAACAGAAGGGCCGAAAGGCGGTTTCGGTCGCTTTATCGCAGATCGGGCAGGCCATCAAAGATCCTCTAGCAGAGCTGCCGGAAAGGGCGGGCGTTCGCGTTTGCGCTGCAACTCGAACAACCCCATCGGAGTCCAGCCGACCAGCGAGGTTTCAATCGGATCGGACTTGAAAGAGGCGCGCAGGGATTGTTCAACCTGTTTGCGGTGGGCCTTGGACATGGACACGAAATCAACAGTGATCTGTCCAGCAAGCCCGCGCACACGCAAAGCCCGAGGCAGCGCACGCGCCGCGGCCAGGTTGGCTTTGAGGGCCGCCGCAGGAGAGGTATCGTTGCCAGTGTTAACATCCACAGCGACCAAGGCGCGCGTCGGTTCCACATACATGGTCCCTTCGCCCAAAGGGACCATCGGGCTGCCAAGCTGGTGCAACTGGTCCAGCACGCCATGTTCGGCAAAGGCACCTGCCTCTGTCACAATCTCGGCAGCACCCGTCCAATCCCGCCAGGCCAGCGTATGCGGCCCGTCGCCTTCGGTCAGGGCTTCCGGCGTGCTGCCTTCGGCATCCGCAAGCACCGCATCGGCCAGCGATAGCATCGCCACGATATCCTCCGCGATTTCGGTCTCGTCCGCCCCGTCGCAAGAGGATCGCAGGATCAGCCCGTGCTGGCTGTCGAAGACCTCATGGGCAAGCGCCAAGAGTTCATCGCGGGTGTCTTCATCGGTGATCTGGCGCGAGATATTCAGGCCGGGTTTGCCGGGCGTCACAATCGCATAGCGGCTTTTGAACAGCACGCGGTCGGTGACAGGCACTGCTTTGCCCGCCTCGGAGTAGCCCGTGACCTGGACCAGCATCGCCTGACCTGGGCGCAGCCCTTTGCCTTGGCGCAGAAATGCCGTTTCGCCGTCGGGCAGGCGCAGCATCATGCCCCCCTGGCCTTTGATCGGCCGGTCGCAGATGCCGCGAAAAATCGCACCGGGGCGCGGGGCATCCAGATGATCGATCAGGATATCGTCCAGCTTGCCATCGACCAGATAGGCGGCGGCTTCGACATCTCCGATGTGGTCCAGAATGATCGTGCGGCCCTTCATGGGGTTCCCCCGTGCAATATGATGCCAGCGGCTGTGAGCAGACCCGCCGTTTCCGTCAGTGGCAGTCCGACGATACCGGTATAAGAGCCGTTGATCCATGGAATGAAAGCGCCCGCCGGTCCTTGGATCGCATAGCCGCCCGCTTTTCCCTGCCAATCGCCCGAGGCAAGGTAAGCATTCACTTCCGTGTCCGACAACTGCTTGAAGGCGACCGTGCTTTGCACGTCTTTGTGCCATATCCTGTCGCCCCGCTTCACCGCCAAGGCCGTGATCACCTTGTGGCGGCGACCCGAGAGGGCGAAAAGGAACGCTGCTGCCTCGGCTGCATCGGCAGGTTTGCCCATGATGCGCCGACCCAGCGCCACCGTCGTGTCGGCGCAGAGGACAACTTCATCATCTGCGGCTTGGACAGCCGCCACCTTTTCGGCCGCAATCCGGTTGACATAGTCGCGCGGCAATTCGCCCTTGCGCACATCCTCGTCGATATCGGGGGCACGCACCGCAAAAGGCGTCAAACCCAACTGTGCCAAAAGCTCCAGCCGCCGGGGCGAACCAGAGCCAAGGATCAGTTTCAGATCAGGATGGGGGGGCAGGGTTGTCATATTGTCAGCCGCAATCTCGCTCCGGCCCTGCCTTTGCCTTGCGGCAAGACTTTAACCGTGCGGCGCGAAGCAGGGCTTCACGCTACTTGAAGCGATAGTTGATCCGACCTTTGGTCAGATCGTAAGGTGTCATTTCGACTTGTACCTTGTCGCCAGCCAGAACCCGGATGCGGTTCTTGCGCATCTTGCCTGCCGTATGCGCGATGATCTCATGGCCGTTTTCCAGCTCGACCCGAAACGTCGCGTTTGGCAGAAGTTCTTTCACGACACCTGGGAATTCGAGCAGTTCTTCCTTGGCCATGTGATCTCCTATGTTTCACTTCCGCTGATAGATGCGGACGGCGCCTAAATGCGCCTGAACCGTGCGCTTTTCAAGGGCTAATCAGCCCAAGGGCACCTGTGTGACGGTTTTGATGCGGTCATCTTGTTCCGCCCAATGGGTGAAATTACCAACCTGACCGGTTTTGCGTGCTCCCGCGATGGCCTGCGGGTCCACATCGGCAATGACCCAGGCCGGGTCATCTGTCTGACCTTGCGCGATAATCCCGTCAGGCGGCAATCCGTGGTCTGGCGGGCAAAAGAACCCGACGCGTCCGGTGCTTTGATCAATGATTTCGCAATCGGGCACGACGCCCGTCAAAGGGGCCTGTACGATCAGGCATTGCCCTTCGATTGCGCGAGCGCGGCAGGACTGGCGTACCCGCGTTTGCCCTGCGGGGAAATCGGTACAGGACGGCACCAGAATGAGATCGGCCCCCGCTGCGACCAAGGCCCGCGCTTGCAGGGGAAATTCACTGTCATAGCAGATCAGGATGCCGATCTTGCCAAGAGAAGTTTCAAAGAGCTGCAAGTCTGTGCCGGGGGACAGATGCATCTCTTCACGCTCGTAAGGGGTCAGGATCAGCTTTTCCTGAAGCGACCAGGACCCGTCAGGCGCACAAAACGGGGCCGCATTCACCAAGCCTTGCGGGGTGGTCCACGGCAGGCTGCCGGCCACGATGTAGACGCCATACTGCTTGGCCAGATCAGCATGCAACTGGACCCAATCCGCCGCGCGATCCGCCAGATGTGCCGCCCAGGCGGGTGCGGTCTTGGGTGCGGTATCGGGCGATCCGATCAAACCGGCCTCGACCCCCGCATATTCGGGAAAGACCAGAAGGTCTGCCCCCTGGTCTGCCGCCTCGGTCACCCAAGCGGTCAGCTTTGCTGCCATCGCGTCCCACGTGTCATGCCATTGCGGGTGATAGGCTGCGGCGGCGATTTTCATAGGTTCTTTCCCCAAAACTGCATTTGCTTGGCGCTTTGCGTGGTTTCATCAATATCCTGCCACGAAAACGCGGCCTGCACACCCGTCAGCGGCATATAACCCCGTTTGCGCCAGAACGGATCAAGCGGCGCATAATCCGCAGGGCGCAGCGAATGGTCTACCGGGCGCATCACGGCACAAAAGGCGACAAAGCGCCGTCCCATCCGTCGCGCATGGGCCTCGCGGGCGTCGAAAAACGCATGTCCGATCCCTTGGCCACGATAGGCGGGCAATAGCACCGATTCCGCGCAGTAAAAGATATCGGTCAGGGCCCAGTCGCTTTGGGCAAAAGCCGCGCCAAAATCATCGGCATGATCTTCCATCGGCGTGCCGGTCGCGGCCCCGATCAACCGGTCCCCGTCGAATGCGCCCACGAGGATCGCATCCGCGCTGTCACGGTAGCTTTGCAGATAGCGGTGTTCGTAGTCGAAGGTGCCATCATAAAGATAGGGCCAGTCCCGAAAAACCGTAATCCGCAGGCGCGCCAGATCGGGCAGGGCGGCGGCCAGATCATCGCCCGTCAGAGGACGGACGCTGATGCTCATGACACCTGACGCAGCCAATCGGCCAGATTATAATAGGTGGTCACGCGGGTGATCTTGCCGTCTTTCAAGCTCATCAAAGAGGCGCCGGGCAGAACATAAGTTTGCCCCTTGGCCTCTGGCAAGCCGCTGTCGGTGGCAAGATAGGTGCCGTTCACGGTAAACTCTGCTGCGCCACGGTTACCACCTTCCGCCGAAAAGAGCACGATGTCGGTCAGGTTCTCGCGATAGCAGCGGTTCATATGCGCGCAGAATTCCGCAAAAGCGGCCTTGCCGTGGCGCACTTTGCCCTCGTTGACGTGATGGGCCACGTCATCGGAAAGTTCCGCCAGCATGGCGTCAACGTCGCCTGCGTTGAACGCATCAAAGTAGCGGCGCAATATCGGGGTTGCATCAGTCATCTATGTCACCTTGTCCGGGCCCCCAGCGGTCTGTGAGGCGTTTCATGATCTGGTCGCGGGCCTGCCGGTAAAGCGCCAGACGGTCTTCGCGGTTATCGCCCAGGCCTGTGGGGTCAAGGATCGGCCAGTATTCCACTTCAAGATGGTGGAACTGGGTCAGGTCCAGCGCGCGCCGCTGGCTGGCGGGGGACAGGGCAAGAACCAGATCGAAGGACGATAGATCATCGCCCCAATCTGCCATTTCATCGAATGACCGCGAGCGGTGGCGCGACAGTTCGACACCGATTTCTGCGCAGACGGTGACGGAAAACCCGTCAATCTCCATGTCGTTCTTGACGCCGACAGACTGGATATAACACCTTGTTCCGAATAGCTTTTTCATGATCCCTTCGGCCATGGGCGAACGGACAGAGTTGTGATCACAGCAAAACAGCACTGACTGCGGCAGGGGCTGGTATGTGCTGCCATCTGCCATTTGTCAGCCCCCGAAGTGCAAAACGCAGATGAGGGTAAACAGGCGGCGCGCCGTGTCGATATCCACATCCGCCTTGCCTTCAAGCCGCTCTTGCAGCACGCGCGCACCTTCGTTGTGGATGCCGCGGCGCGCCATGTCGATCGTCTCGATCTGGCTGGGCGGCAGGGTTTTCACTGCGTCGAAATAGCTTGCGCAAATCTGGAAGTAGTCTTTGACCACCTGCCGGAACGGTCCCAGCGAAAGGTGGAATTCTCCGGCCGGATCACCGTTTTCCTGCTTGAGATCAAACACCAGACGGCGTTCCTTGATCGACAGACCCAAGATATAAGGACCGCGCGGCACGTCGCGGTCGTCGCGCAGCGGCATCGAAAAGCTGTTGTCCTCCAACAGATCATACATGGCGACCTTGCGCTCTTGGTCGATCTCTGGCGTGGGGGGCGGCAGATTGCGGTCGTCGATCTCGATCTGGATGATCTTGCTCATGCGTCCCCCCTGTTCAAACGGTCCAGTCGTGCCCGCACGGACAGGCCATGCGCTTCAAGGCTTTCGGATATGGCAAGCCGTTCGGCGGCAGGGCCAATGGCTGCCAAAGCGTCGGGCGTCATGCGCGACAGGGTGGTGCGTTTGATGAAATCCATAACTGATAACCCGCTGGAAAACCGCGCCGACCGGGCCGTCGGCAAAACGTGATTTGGACCACCAATGTAATCGCCGATGGCTTCCGGTGTCCAACCCCCAATGAAGATCGCACCGGCGTGGGTGATCTTTTCGGAAAGCGCATCGGCATCGGCCGTGCAAAGCTCCAGATGCTCGGGCGCGATCCGGTCGGACAGGGCCACGGCCTCGTCAAAGTCCTTGACGGTAATCACCGCCCCGAAATCCCGCCAGCTTGCCCCTGCAATCGCACGGCGCTCCAGCGTTTCAAGCCGCTTGTCGACGGCGGCTGCCACCGCCTGACCAAAGCCAGCATCATCCGTGATCAGGATCGACTGCGCGCTTTCGTCGTGCTCGGCTTGGCTGAGCAGATCAAGCGCGATCCAGTCGGGGTCGTTATGCTTGTCCGCGATCACCAGAATCTCTGAGGGGCCTGCGATCATGTCGATCCCGACCTTGCCGAAAACCCGCCGTTTGGCGGCGGCGACAAAGGCATTGCCCGGCCCTGTGATCTTGTCGACAGGCGCAATCGTTTCGGTCCCGTAAGCCAGTGCCGCAATCGCCTGCGCGCCGCCGATGCGGTAAATCTCGTCCACGCCCGCAATCTTTGCCGCCATCAGCACCAGCGGGTTTGTGACCCCATCAGGCGTCGGCACGACAATCGCCAATCGGGCGACACCAGCGACCTTGGCCGGAATAGCGTTCATCAGGACCGAGGAGGGATAAGAGGCCAGCCCCCCCGGCACATAAAGCCCCGCCGCCGAAACCGGCGTCCAGCGCCAGCCCAAGGTCGCGCCTGCCTCATCGGTCCACATCGCATCTTCCGGCATCTGGCGGTTGTGATAGGCGCGGATACGGTCGGCGGCCAGTTCAAGGGCCGCACGGTCGGCGTCGCTGACCTTGGCGCATTCGGCCTCAATCTCGGCGGCACTGAACCGCATGGTTTGCGGGGTCAGGTCCAGCCGGTCAAACTTGGACGTCAGGTCCAGCACCGCCACATCACCACGCGCCCGCACATCCGCGATGATCTCCGCCACGATATGATCGACATCGGGGCTATCCTCGCGCTTGGCACCCAGAAGGGCGGTAAAACGGGCCTCGAAATCGGCATCAGATGTGGACAGAAACTGTGGCATCACGGGAACTCCTTCGGGCCACGACATAGCGGGGTG
>NZ_JANQTS010000110.1:0-4696 GCF_030731595.1 Yoonia sp. | reverse complement strand
TGGACAGAAACTGTGGCATCACGGGAACTCCTTCGGGCCACGACATAGCGGGGTGGGGCTGTGGCTTCAATGGAGAGGATCGTCAAGCGGTAAAGGAAGGTTCGGTTTGCCACTGGATCTTTGCTCCAAGCCGAAACTGAAGTCGCGATCCGTGACGTCGCCAACCAAGGCAAGACTGAATTGGACTGCACTAGACTGTGCAGCGTAGCCCTGCATACTGCCCTATCAAAATGCTGAACGAGCTGGTCAGCAGCACGAAATACAATGGAGCAAGTCCCGCGTGCCAGGTCTTTGCCCAAAGCGATCTGATCGTCAGAACCAAAGAGACGATCCCAACCACCACAAATATCACGACGTTGGCCAAAGTACCAAAAACGCCGCCCAGACATGCGCCATCAGACAACCGGTCCTGATTCGAGGAATAAATAGCAAAAACGGCAATCGAGAGCTGGGTCGCTGCCAGAGCGAAAGTACCGAACCAGACTTTTTTCTGATCATCTGGCATCAAGAAACCCAAGTCATCCCAGTTTGCCGATCCGTGGGAAAGCGTTTGCCTTGCCACCGCACACTGTAAAATAGCTGCGCAGGAAGCAAGGAAAGAACGTCTTCGTGCCGTGGCTTTGTCAAAAAAAGCCCATTTGCTTATTGTGAAGCGAGAAAACAGGATCATCGCCCAAAACTCTTTTACTCCGGATGCCCCGGCGCCTTCCCTGATGGAGCCGCATAGGGCCGTGTGACGTCGCGCAGCAGGACTTCCAGCGCTTCGACCTCCAGCGCGATCACACCGTCACCCGCAAGGGTCAGTTCCACCCGTCCGGCACCATCTTCACCGGGGATGAAAGCCACCGACAGCAGAGAAAACACCATATTAGGATCGGATTTATCGACACCCTGAGACTGCACCTTCATCACATCTTCAATCGCCAAAACCGACTGCACGCGCTCGAACCCGCGTTTGCGGGCGGCGGCGCGGGGTGCGTCCTCCCAGCGGAAGCGGTTGAGCAGGATGGCAAAGCGCCGCGCCTTGCTGTCCCATTTCATTTCAACGGCGGGAAAGACCGCATCCTGCACAAGGGCCGCAATCACCTGCAGGTCTTCGGCGTCCAGCGCCTTGAGCCGGAGCGGGGCCTCGCTGCCATCTTCAAAGCGTGCATCTTCGGTCATTTTGACACCCGTTCGATCTGTGCGCCTACCGCGCGCAATTTCTCTTCCACATGCTCGTACCCGCGATCAAGGTGGTAGACGCGGCTGACGACAGTCTCACCCTCGGCGGCCAGTCCGGCAAGGATCAGCGACACAGAGGCCCGCAGATCGGTGGCCATCACCGGCGCACCTTTCAATCGGTCCACACCGCGCACGGTCGCAACACCGCCTTGCACCTCGATATTGGCCCCCATGCGGACAAGTTCGGGGGCATGCATAAAGCGGTTTTCGAAAATCTTTTCCTCAAGCACCGAAGTGCCATCGGCGGTACACAGCATCGCCATCATCTGCGCCTGCAAGTCGGTCGGGAAACCGGGGAAAACTTCGGTTGTGATATCGACGGCCTTGGCACGGTCACTGCGACGCTTGACCTTGAGCCCGTCCGGCGTTTCGGAGACATCTACGCCCGCAGCATCCAGCTTTTCAACGAATGATCCCACCAGATCCAGCCTGCCGCCCAGACACTCCACCTCGCCCCCTGCAAAGACAGGGGCCAGCATATAGGTGCCAAGCTCGATCCGGTCAGTGACGACAGGGTGGGTGGCGGCACCCAGACGATCAACACCCTGAATGGTGATGGTGCTGGTGCCTTCGCCCTCGATCTGCGCGCCCATGCGGCGCAGACATTGGGCAAGGTCCACGATTTCAGGCTCGCGGGCTGCGTTTTCGATCACGGTGGTGCCCTTGGCCAAGGTGGCGGCCATCAGCACGTTTTCAGTTGCACCGACAGAGGCAAAACGCAGCGGCACGCGCGCGCCTTTCAGGCCCCCTTTGGCCACAGCATGCAGATAGCCGTCTTTCAGTTCGATTTCCGCACCCATGGCTTCAAGTGCCGTGACGTGGATATCCATAGGCCGCGCGCCAATGGCGCAACCGCCGGGCAAGGACACGACAGCCTGATGGTGGCGGGCAAGCAAAGGGCCAAGTACGAGGTTGGAGGCGCGCATCTTGCGCACGATTTCATAATCCGCTGTCGTGGATGTCATCGCATGCGAGGACAGGACCTGTACCTTGCCGTTCTGGAGTGCGGTCACTTCTACGCCCAGCGATTGCAACAGTGCCGTCATCGTCTTGATGTCCGACAGGCGCGGCGCATTGGTCAGCGTCAGAGGCTCTTCGGACAGCAGGGTTGCCGGCATCAGGGCAAGGGCTGCATTCTTGGCGCCCGCAATGACGATCTTGCCGTTCAGTGGCGTGCCGCCTTTGACGATAATCGAATCCATGCCTGCCTACTCTTTCTTTTCTTTGGGCGCAGTCGCGGCGCGGGCGCGGGCCTGCGCCTTGCGTTTGGCCATATTCGCCTTTAGCGCCGCCTTCAACCGCGCTTCGCGGCTGTTGGCGGTCTTGTCGGCTTTGCTCTTGTCGTGTTTGTCGCTCATGACAGCCCTGTTAGCAACAAGGGCAAAAACCGTCCAGAGAGGGCTTGCACCAAGGGGCGATTGCGTCTAATTCCCCCGCTCACGGATGCTGTGGTAGCTCAGTGGCAGAGCACACCCTTGGTAAGGGTGAGGTCGAGAGTTCAATCCTCTCTCACAGCACCATCCCAACCCTTTGTCAGAATGTCGAATTGATCGTCAGGCCGATGGCCAAAGTTGTCCGGTCAAAGCGGCTGACGTTGCTGTCGGCTTGCGATGCATCGATGCGCAAACCGGGGCTGAAACCGGCGTATTCGATCTCTGGGAAGCCGATGTTCATGAAGATAAAGCTCGTCGTGTCCTGCCTGCCGCCGTCGACCGGGAGCAGCAGACGATAATCCGGGTAGTCGCTCCATTTGAACCCGCCACCGGCAGAAAGACTGATCGGGCCAATGGGTTCGGCCCAAGCATAGGCCAAAGAGATCGTGCGCTCTTGAGAGGTATAGTTGACGCTCTCGCCATCGCTATCGACCAATGTGAAATTGCCGCTGATCCGGTCACGGCTTTCCAGCTGGTAGGAGAGGCCGGTACCAAAGATCCTGCGATCAACCTCTCCGATTCCGGGGGCCAGATAGTCAAGCCATTCGCGGGTCGCCGAGAGTGACAGTGCGCTGCGGTCCGACAGAGGAATTTGGCGGTCAAGGCCGATACGACGGATATCAAACTTCTGAAACTCCGTCGTTCCGGCGCGCAGGTTCAGGTCGCGGTATTCGTATGTGCCGCGCGTGGCGCGCAACGAGAGCGATCCGTTCTCCAGGATACGATCATGGCGTATGTTGACTTCATAGTAGGTGGTGTCAAAGGCCTCATCGGGAACGGTGGTCTCTTCGGTGATCCTTACCCTGGAACTCTGATACTGTAGCCCGACAAGAGTGCGGCTGCGCTCGGCCTCCTGGATCCGGTACTGGGTGCCGAAACTCAAAGAGCCACGCCAACCGCTCAAGGCCAGCGCATCCTCGGACAGGGTGCCAGTGGGGTTGCCGGGGGCTGTGGAGGTCGCGTCTTCTGCCCCGCCGTTCACATTGCTGGACGGGACCAGCGAAATCGAGAATTGCGAGGACCACGGATTGCGGCGGGTCACGGCGCGGGCGTCCTGGGTGGTGCGGGCGCGTTCGGCGGCGTTTGGCGCGACGGTCAAAGCGCGGCGGAGCCAGAAGGTAGAGAGGGTAAAGCGCTCTTCATTCGCGGCGGCCAGTGCGGTCAGGCGGGCGGCTTCGTACTTTTGATCGTCCGTGTCAGACAGCCGCCATGCGCGCGCACCAGCTTGGCGTCCGGTGGCCGGATCACCAAGCCGAGGGGCGGCGGCGGCCACGATCACCAAAGCGGTACGGTCGTCGGGGTTTTGGGACAAAAGCGTCTGGGCGATCTGCAACGCCAGCGCCGGTTCATCCGCCAACATTGCGCGGGTCGCCAGAGCGCGGGCCTCATCCACGGTCAGATCGACCGCGGTTTGGGCCTGTACCGGATGCGCCACAAGCAGGACGATTGCCACCCATCCGGCCATGAAATGCCGCAAGGCACGCAGACACGCGGGAGGGGATCCAAGGCGGGGCTTTGAAATGCGGGCGGCGGAATTGGCCGGGTTCGTCATGAAATTGCGCAAAAATCTGCCTGTAAGAGGTGCGATACGCCGATGAAACTCACGCTTACCTACCCCCATGTCAACCGCGCTTTCCCGGTTATTCCACAACCCGCTCACCTTAGGAGGTTTTGTCGCGGCCCCCCTTTTTCTATAGTGGCGCGACTCAGTGCGTTATTGTGGAGAAACACATGCCCATCACCCCCGAACAACAGGCCGAAATCGAAGAACTGCGCAGCCAGGCCAAGCCCACGCTGCGCGCTGTGGCCGAAGGGATGGAAGGGCATCTTTACAAGGCCTATGACGTGCTGGACCACGGCTTCATCCGCGTCATCGACTATATGGGCGACGATGCGGCGATCTGTCAGGCCGCCCGCGTGTCCTATGGCAAAGGCACCAAATCGGTGCAGAACGACGAAGGGCTGATCCGCTACCTGATGCGGCACTGGCACTCGACCCCCTTCGAGATGTGCGAGATCAAGCTGCACGTCAAACTGCC
>NZ_JANQTS010000109.1 GCF_030731595.1 Yoonia sp. | reverse complement strand
AAGACCTCGGTCCATTCATCGAACGGCAGGTTGGAGGTGATGACGATGGAGCCGCGCTCGTAGCGTTGGGAGATGACCTCGAAGAGCAGCTCGGCGCCGGTCTTGCTGAGCGGCACGAAGCCGAGTTCGTCGATGATCAGCAGGTCCTGGCTGACCAGCAGCTTTTGCAGACGCTGTAGCCGACGTTCATCGACCGCCTCGATCAGCTCGTGAACCAGAGCGGCCGCGGTCGTGAAGCGAACCTTGAGGCCCTTCTGGCAGGCCGCCAGCCCCAGCCCCAAGGCGACGTGCGTCTTGCCTGTTCCAGACGGTCCGAGGGCGATGACGTTCTCGCGTCGGTCGACGAAGGCGCAGCGGGCGAGTTCCATGGTCAGGACCTTGTTGACCGAGGGGATGACCTTGAAGTCGAAGCTGTCCAGGCTCTTGGTCGCGGGGAACTTCGCCGCCTTGATCCGGCGTTCGATCATCCGCCGCTCCCGCTCGATCAACTCAAGTTCACAGAGCCGTAGCAGGTATTGCACATGGTCCTTGTTCTCGGCCGCACACTGCCGGGCCAGCTTGTCGTACTCGCTGGAAAACGTCGGCAGGCGGAGCTTCTTGAGATGATGCTGCAGCAGAACCTGTGGGGTGTCGGTCATGCCGCCACCCCGGACATCAGGCTCATATAGCTGGCCGGGTCCGTGGTCTCGACCTGTGCCCTGGGCAGGTAGGGATAGATATCGAGATCGAGCCGCGGTGGGCGCCTTTCGATCCGGCACAGCACGAGATGCTTGACCGCATCGTAGCCAATGGCGCCGAGATCGAGCGCCTGCCTAACGGCACCGTGGACGTGGCCCATCTCGAACGTCTCGAGCAGTCGCAGAACCTGGACGTATTCTCGCTTGCCCTTCTTTCCCATCCGGCCCTCGAGCAGCCGGCGAAGGGTGGTGAACTCATCGGGCAGGTCCCAGCCCTGCAGTGGTGCCGCCTGGTCGAGGGCACCGACCTTTTGTTCCAGGAGCGCCAGGAAGTGCATCGGGTCGAAGACCATGTCGGCCTTCTCGTAGGACCGCGGGTGCCGGGCGATCTCCTCCGCGCCGCAGCCGATGACAACTTCGTCGACATAGCCGCGGACATGCACCTCGTGATGGGCGTAGGCCACCGGCACCGAGTAGTCGTTGCACCGGTAGCGCACCATCGAGATCGACGTGGCCCGGGTGCTGATCTTCTCACAGGCGTCGTAGGGGGCCGACGGCAGGACCATCAGGGCATCCAGATCACGCAGCAGCCTCTGGCCGATCGTCTCGTCGTGACCCCGCAGCACTTCGTCCTGGCGCTTGAGGCACTGCTCCTCCAGCCAGGCGTTCAGCGCCTCGAAGCTCTCGAAGCGGGGCATCGGTACCAGGTAGTTGCGCCGGCCGAGACCGACCACGCCCTCGACGTGACCTTTGTCGTTGCCCTTGCCCGGCCGACCGAACCTGTCCTCGAACAGGTAATGCGACTGCAACTCCGAGAAGGTTATGGTCCGTTCCCGTTTCCCGTCGCCGCATATCTTCGCCACTGCGATCGTGGTGTTGTCATACAGCATCGACAACGGCACGCCGCCGAAGAACGCAAAGGCCGAGACGTGTCCATCGCAGAACGCTTCGGTCGTCTCCCCGGGGAAGGCCTTGATAAACAGCGCGTCCGAGTGCGGCAGGGCCATCGCGAAGTAGTGCAGCTTGCACACAACCCCGCCGATCTCCCCGAGCGCCTCGCCGAAGTCCACCTGGGCATGCCCGGGCGGATGCACCAGCGGCACGAAAACCTCACGCGTCCGGCGTTTCCGCTCACGCACATAGTCGGTGACGATCGTGATGCCGCCCGTGAACCCGTGTTCGTCACGGAGCCGCTCAAAAATCCGCTTCGCCGTATGCCGCTGTTTCTTCAGCTGGCTTTTGTCGTCTTCAAGAATCTGGTCGATGATTGGAATGAAGGGATCGAGCTTCGGTCGGACCGGAGGCTGCGAGCGACGATATCCCGGCGGCACCGAGTGCTCCAGAATCTTCGCGACCGTCTTGCGGTGGATCCCGAAAAGCCGCGCTGCTGCGCTCTTGTTCATCCCGTCGATGTGGCACGCCCGGCGCACCCGACTGTAAAGTTCCACGGAATACATCTCCCCGCCCCCAGCTCGTTGCTTCGGGCGCAAAGTGCGGAATTTTACTCCGCGACGGTCAGACCACCTGACCGATTCCGCTGGCCATTTTGTCTCCGGGATTCACAAGGTGGCCGGTCAGAAGGGCTTTGACTTCACCCTTGTCCATTTGCTCGCGGATTTTGTGCCCCATCCGCCAAGCGGTTTTGTAGGTGACGCCCAGTTGCCGCGGGAGTTCTTTGCCGCTCACGCCGTGGCGGGTCGTGACAAAGAGGTAGATCGCGTAAAACCAGATTTGCAGGGGGGTGCGGGTGTCTTGAAATATCGTGCCTGCGGTGGGATAAAGTTGATCTCCGCAAGCG
>NZ_JANQTS010000108.1 GCF_030731595.1 Yoonia sp. | reverse complement strand
CAGAACAAACAAAAGGCGCATCATTCACATGACGCGCCTTCGCACGAACTTATCTATCGCGGGCTCGCCCCGCGCAGGGGTCAGCTTTTCGCTGGTGCCTTGGCGTCAACCGCTTTCGCCTTTGGCGTCTCGGCAGGCTTTGCTGGCTTGGCGGCCTGCCCTGCTACGGCGTCGGGAGTTTTTTGCTTATCAAGATCTTTGAAGGACATGGTAATCCCTTTCATAGCGCCGTCCCGAAATAGGGCGGCTCTATGACAGGTGGCGACCCCTGCCCCGCTTTACAAGCGCGGCCGGTTTGCGCCGATCATCCTGCAACGGGCCTTAGGGCTTAGGATGTGACTTCGCGCGCGGCCCCATGGCTGCACCCGCTCTGACCCGGCAGGCTTTGTGCGGGTGTCGCGGCGTCGCCACCAATGCCACAAGCCTGTGCGGCGGCGTTCCACGTCATCCCGACAGGGCAGGCCTGACTTTGGGCCAACGGCTCGGACGGGGCGGGCAGCGTCGTTTCTTGGGCCTGTGCGGCGAAAGGCAGAATCGTCAAGGCAAGTACAGTAAGTCGCATGATTTTCCTCCTGCGGGCTACGGATGGAAAGAAACTTAGGGCAAACCGCCTGAAAATCCAACAGACCAGTTGCCGCAGCCGTTGACCCACATCAAAGCGCGCTTTTCCAGCACTTGCTAGGATGAGGCCAGCAAACCAAGGAGAGGGACATGAAAGACACCGCTGTGGATGAAAAGCCAAGACCCCGTCGTGCGCCCCGCATGCCAAGGCTGGCCCGCCGCCCCTATGAAGCCGAGAAAGCAGAACTGCAGGCAGAATTGCTTAAAGTGCAGCTTTGGGCGCAAGAGACCGGACAACGTTTTGTCTTGTTGTTCGAGGGGCGCGATGCGGCTGGCAAGGGCGGCACGATCAAGCGCTTTACCGAACACCTCAACCCGCGCGCGGCCCGTGTCGTGGCCCTGAACAAGCCCACGGACGAAGAGCGCGGCCAATGGTATTTCCAGCGCTATATCGAGCATTTGCCCACATCCGGCGAAATGGTCCTTTATGACCGCAGTTGGTACAACCGCGCCGGGGTCGAGCGGGTGATGGGCTTTTGCGAACCAGAGGAATACCTCGAATTCATGCGCCAGACACCCGAATTGGAACGCATGCTGACCCGCTCGGGCATCCGGCTTTACAAGTACTGGTTTTCGGTCACGCAGGATGAACAGAAACGCCGCTTCGAGGCGCGCGAGACTGATCCGCTCAAGCAGTGGAAGCTTTCACCCATCGACAAGGCCAGCCTTGATAAGTGGGAAGACTATACAGAAGCCAAAGAGGCGATGTTCTTCTATACCGATACAGCAGACGCCCCTTGGACAGTCGTCAAATCAAACGACAAGAAACGCGCCCGCCTCAATTGCATGCGCCATTTCCTCTCGACGCTGGACTACCCCGGCAAGGATCATGCAATTGCCCAAGCGCCTCAGCCAGAGATTGTGGGCAGCGCCAAGAAGGTGATCCACCACGCTGATCATATCCTTGGAACGGCGCTTCACCCCGATACCCGTCGGGTGAAAGCATAAAAAGAGGCGCTGCGGATTGCAGCGCCTTCTTTCTTGGCAATCATGGTTCAGGCTTGGCGCAATTCAGCGAATGTTTCGCGATTTTCGCAGTAATCGGGGGCTTCGGCCAGCTTTGGCGCGACCGCCAATGTCTTGTCACAAGTGCCGACCTGTGTGCAGCCCTGACACTTGGTAATCATCTGCGCGTAGTCATCAATGTCGATCTGGCCCTCGTCCAGCGCGCTCGACAGGTCCACATCACAGGCCTTGGCCATTTTGATGACGCGCCAGAAATGGTCGCGGGCGTTGCCTAGGGTTTGCATCCTTGATCCTCCGTTTGCGGGTGAGGCTGTGATAGCATCCCCCCGCAAACGGCTCTTTGCGCTAGATCAAGTCAGTAGGACGGACCAACGCCTGTCATGATCGCCTGCTGCAAGGCGGCCTCGGCCCAGGTGCCGCGCCCGCCACGCATCCGGATTTCTGTCAGTTGCTCTTGCGCAAGGGCCGCGTTGCCTGACGCCACATGCCCTTGTCCCATGTAAGACCGCGCCAGAATGTTATCCGGGTCCGCGACAAGTGCCGCATCGTAATAGCGCATGCCCAGATCGACGCGCCCTGCTTTGCGGTGGTTGAACCCGTAATAGGTCAGCGCCATCGAGGACTGCGGGTTTTCCATCGTATCAAGAACATTCAGGGCCGCCTTATACTGGCCCACATAGGCCAGTTCGCGCACATCATTCAGACGCGCACTGTCGTCATTTGTGCTGGCCTCCGGCGTCATGCAGCTTTGCGTGGCAAGGTCCCAGACAAGTCCTTCCGCACAGGTCGTTGTTGTTTCCGACGGGGTCGGCGGGGTGTCCATGTCACTGCCCACGGCAAAGGCCGCCATCGGGAACAGGGCTAGGGTCAAGGTAATCAGGCGCATGGGTCACTCCATTAAGTCTGAAAGACGATCTAGTGCGGCCTGTAGATTAGGAAAGCATGCGCCCCTGACATTAGCTGCGGCGCGGTTTCCGCTCTTCCGTCTGCTCTGCTTCAGAGCCTCCACCCTCAGCGATCACAGGATTTGCCGCAAGCATGGCACCGGTGACAGCCTCCATATACTTTTGCAGCATGATGGGCGGGTCAGCCGGAGCGAGTTTGATCGTTAGTCTACTTGCGCCCTCTTGGTTGTAGGCATACCGCGAAGAATAGCTCGCATTGACCTGTGCTGCGACAGGCCCCCAACCACCTTTGACCGAGGCGCTACCGGACTTCTCTGTCTGTTTGGCCATCGAGATCGCCATCTTCACTTCGATCTCTGCTTCCTGCACGGCATAAAATGACGGCAGGAAACCCATCGCAAGCAGGCTGAATTCTTTGGGCGCGCCATTCAGGTTCGACAAATCAGGAAGCTGGATTTTCTGGTCGGCCATGAATTTCGCAGCATTGGTTGAATGCCGATCCAGCTCTGTCTGCGACTCCGCAACCGAAAGCGCCAGTTTCTGGACCATTTCGGCAAAAGGTACGTTCAATAGTTCCTGACCAATACTCATCTTTCAATATCCCTCTTTTGATGTCTTTTGTTGTTACTCGACGATCTTCATTGATTTGCGTCGCCGCACCGAGAAGGTGATCTTTGACGCATTCTGGCTGACCGCCTGCTGTCTGGCATTCGTAGCGATCTGCGCACGCGTGCCCTTTTGACCAAGCCCTCCCACAGCTTCGATCGTGACGTTGTCGATCATAAAGTCGCTGTTTTCGTCAGAACCGGCCAAGATTTGTTCGCCAAGCGCTTGCGCGAATTCGCCAGCATCGACCATTTGTGTGTCTTCGTCTCTGTGCTCTGGGGCATGGACTGGCCCTCCGGCACCAAACGGCCCACCACCTGCGCCGCCGCCTCCGAGCGCGCCGATCTGCGCTTCGAGCATCGCAATCTTTTGGTGCATCCTTGTCTCGCGGGCTTCAAACCCGTTCAGCCGTTCCACGAGTGATTGCAGCAGTATCGTAAAGGCCTCGGGTAATTCGGTGACCCTGACATCTACCGGGGGTGTGCGTTCATCCTCAGCCATCTCCGCCCCCGCCGCTTTCGCTCACCGGGCCGGGCGCGAACCGCATACGCATCGTCGACGCGCTGCTTGTCTCGATGGTATCAGTTTGGGTCAGCTTTGGCCCAAAGAAGTATGCCGCGATACGACCACGCTGTCCCTCTTCGGTGGTGGAACTCATTTCCATAACAACTTTGAGTTCAACATCCACATCCTGCATATGATAAAAGACCGGCGGGATACCCATTTCGCGCAACTCTTGGGGGTAGGTTTTAAGCGCATTCAGTTGCTCCAGGTTCAGTTGTTCCGCCGCTTGCGCAACACTTTTTCCGATACCAGCGACCATATCTGTCAGGGTCGACCCGAAAATGCCGTCTAGGTCTTGGTTGGCCAAATGGACCTCCTCTTCCTAAAATTCCAGCGACAGTAACACGAGAACCTCATATCTCAACGCATTTCTGGGTGGAATCAGCAACAGCAGATCGCTACCAGATCAATCCTGCAATCACGCAGAACCAAGCCACGCCAACGCCGACAGCTGTGACTGCAACTGCGGCAGATCCGCAGTCCTTGGCGTGTTTGGCCGCATCGCGTCTGTCCAGACTGATGTCATCGACAACGCGCTCGATCGCCGTGTTCATGCACTCGGCAGCCAGAATGGTGATCCCACCCATAAGCAACATGCCCCGCTCGCCGGCCGAGAGCGGCAGCAGAAAGGCCAGCACCCCGAATACCGCATTTGCCACCAGCCATTGCATGAGTGAGCCTTCGGTTTTCAGCACATGGGCAAAGCCGTCCCATGACCAGATCGCTCGCTGTCTTACACGCAGGATTTGCTGCCACATGCTCTTACTCCTTCGGCTCTGTCTGTTTGGCTGAGCCCAGAGTGTGACAGGATTTTCCTGATGCCAAGCCTCCCAGATGACCCAACGAAACATTTGACGCCAAGGGCGGGCCGTCTACCCTTGGTCACAGACAAACAGGACCATACGCCATGTATCCAACTTATGCCCGTTCCGAGAGGATTGCCGACGGCACCATGCACGCCGTGGGCGTGTTGGGGGCGATCATTGGCGCGGTCGTGTTGATCGTCTGGTCATCAGGCAATGCCAGTCCGGCACAGGTGGCCGCCCTGTCCATTTATGGGGCCACTCTGATCGCGACATTCGTTGCCTCTGCCATGTATCACATGACCCCTTGGGAACCGCTCCGGCCCGTCTTGCGCCGCTTTGATCACGCGGCCATCTATCTCAAGATTGCGGGGACCTACACGCCGCTGGTCGTGATGATCGGCAGCGGGTTTGCCTATGCCATCCTCAGCCTCGTCTGGGGGCTGGCGATTGTCGGCATGATCCTGAAACTCTTTTTCTGGCGCACACCGGGACGGTTCGGACCTGCACTTTATCTGATCATGGGCTGGCTGAGCCTTGCACTGATCTGGTCGCTTTGGCCGATTGTGCCGATGTCGTCCATGGTTTTGATGGCGGTCGGTGGTTTGCTTTATACCGCAGGCGTGCCGTTCTATGCGTCAGAGACGATGAAATTCTCTATCGCGATCTGGCATGGTTTTGTCGTGACGGCCTCGGCCTGTTTCTTTGCCGCGATTGCGCTGGCTGCCAACGCGCTGGTCTAGCCTAGAGGCTTGCAGCCACCTGCCGAACCGTCCTGAGGCGCTCTGCGTTGGGCGGGTGCGTGCCCAGGAAACGATCACCCGGATCAGGAATGCGGAAAAAGAACTCGGCCCCCCTGAGCGGATCAAATCCCGCCGCTGCCGCGATCCGCGTGCCCAGCGCGTCGGCTTCCAGCTCGAACTCTTTGGAATAGGTGCGCGCACCCACGCTGGCCCCCAAGCGTTGTGCTGTATCAAGCGCACCCGCATCGCTTGATCCCAAAGCCCCGGCAAGGGTGCCCAACAAAACAGCCCCGAGCGCTGCATTCTGCTGTTGGCGCGCAATATGGCCTTCAATGTGATGTGCGGCCTCATGGGCCATGACAAAAGCGATTTCATCCTGATTGCGGGCTTCTTCGATCATCGGGACGGTAAAGCCGATAATCGGGCGGCCGCTGCGGTCGAGTGTTTGATAGGCATTGACCCCTTGGCCCGGCCGGTCATCCACAACAATACGGAAGTCGCAATTCTGCTGCGGGGACCGCTGCTGGCAAAGGCGCTCTGCCACAGGTTCGATCCGCGCCACGGCAATATTGAAATTGTTGATGGCCTGCTGCCGCGACACCGGCGGCGCAGAGGCGGCCGGCTGTAGCGGCGCAACGGCCGGCGCATCGCTCACAACCACGGGCTCGCAAGCCGCAAGTGCGAGTATCATGGCAACGGGCAAAAAACGCATCTCTGACCTCCTGAAACGGCATCACATGTGCTGACTCTAGCAGCTTGGGCCAGCCGGACCAGTGTCGATTGCACCCGACACAAACGCCAGCTAGGCTGGAACAATGTTTACCATTGAACACGACTATGATGCCACCGTTGTCACCTTGATCGACGAAGGCAAAGCACCGCTTCAGGAAGATGTGATCATCAATGCCTTTGATGATTGCGTGACCGTCACCCAATTTGATCCGCGCACGGAAACTGTGACGCGCGTGACCCTCTCGCTTCTACAATTGCGGGATTTACAGGCCGCTTTGGACTTGCCCGAAGGGGTTTACCAACTGCGCAAGACTTGACCTTTCAGGGCAAATAGAACGGGGCCGAAATGACGACCGGATTTTTTTGGGATGAACGCTGTTTCTGGCATGGCGGCGGCAATTACGCGGGGATGTTGCCCGTGGGCGGGCTGGTGCAACCACTGGACGGCGGCCTGCCCGAAAACCCAGAGACCAAGCGCCGGTTGAAAAACCTGATCGAAGTCACTGGCCTTGCCCGCGCGCTTGATATGCGCGGGGCGGAGCCTGCGACGCGCGAAGACCTGCTTGCGGTCCATCCGGCCCACTATCTGGATGAATTCAAGACGCTTTCCGACAAATCAGGCGGCGAACTCGGGCGGCGTACCCCCTTTGGTCCCGGCGGATACGAGGTTGCGGCCCTTTCGGCTGGTCTGGCCAAAACAGCGCTCGCTGCCGTGTTGCGCGGTGAGTTGAAGAACGCTTACGCCCTTTCGCGCCCGCCCGGTCACCATTGCCTTCCCGACTATCCCAACGGGTTCTGCCTGCTCAACAATATCGCAATCGCGATCGAGGCCGCGCGGGCCGCAGGGCTGGCCCGGCGCTTTGCTGTGCTCGATTGGGACGTGCATCACGGCAACGGGACCGAGGCCGTATTCTACGACCGCGATGATGTGTTGACCGTCTCGCTGCATCAGGACCGGAACTACCCGATGGACACGGGTGCATTCGCCGACCGTGGCACAGGTGCGGGGCTGGGCTATAACCTCAATATCCCGCTGCCACCCGGCACGGGGCACACAGGCTATCTGGCCGCGATGGACCGGCTTGCCCTGCCTGCGATCCGCGCTTTTGAGCCTGACGTTCTGATTATCGCCTGCGGCTATGACGCGGCAGCGAACGACCCGTTGGGGCGGATGTTGGCCACGTCCGAGACCTTTCGGCAGATGACAAAGGCCGTCATGGCACTGGCGGATGATGTCTGCGGCGGCAGGCTCGTGATGGTCCACGAAGGCGGCTATTCCGAAACCTATGTGCCGTTTTGCGGGCACAACGTGCTACAGGAAATGTCCGGCAGCGCAATCAGCGCGCCAGACCCATTTGCCGAGGTCTTCCCCCTTCGCCAACCCGACGCAAGGTTCGATGCGTTTCTGGACGGAGTGATCGGCGATATGGTGGATGCACTTTAGGGCGCAACAGACACCTTCACACATCCGGCAAATCTATATTGGGCTTTTTGGCGTTTCAGGCGCGATCCGTTGGGGGTGATCGCCAGTCATTTCGGCAAACAACGGCGGTGCGAAACCAAAGCCCAATGATGCGCTCCCCGTTGCCACCGCCCCTGTGACGACATATCTGCTGTTCAACAAACCGCAGGAGCCGACATGCCGACGCCAAACCCCGCCGCCCTCGAATTCCTGCTGACCCGCAGGTCGCGGCCAGCCAAAACCTTGACCACGCCAGTGCCCGACCGTGCGACGGTGCAAACGCTGCTGACCGCCGCCGCGCGCACACCCGATCACGGCAAGCTGGAACCGTGGCGCTTTGTGGTCTTGGAAAAAGCCGCCCTTGCGCGGTTGGCCGATCTGGTTGTGGTGCGTGGGGCCGCATTGGGCTTGGAGCCTGAGGCCATCGACAAGGCGCAGACGCAATATGCCAATGCCGATCTGGCCATAGCCGTGATCAGCGCACCAAAACCGTCCGAAAAGATACCGCAGATCGAACAGGTTTATTCGGCTGGGGCCGTTTGTCTGGCACTGGTCAATGCGGCACTGGCGGCAGGCTGGGGGGCAAACTGGCTCTCTGGCTGGGCCAGCCACGACCGCGATTTCATCCGCGAAGGGCTCGGCCTTGCAGATCACGAAAGCGTCGCGGGTTTCATCCATCTTGGCTCCGAATCCAGCGCCCCACCCGAACGCCCGCGCCCTGATCTGGATGCGATTACGACCTGGGTCAGCGCATGATACTGGCGTCTTTCCTCAAGGCACTGGCGCAATTGCCTGATGTGCGGTTCCGCTCTGTACTCTGGCGGGGGATTGGGCTGACCATTGCCTTGCTGATCGGGCTTTATGCGGGTTTGCTTTGGATCGTCGAGTGGCTCACCGCCGCACCCATCACCCTGCCCGGCGTGGGCGAGGTCACGTGGCTGGGCGATCTGCTGAGCTGGGGATCACTTGGATTGGTCATTGTGCTGTCGATGTTCCTGATGGTGCCTGTCGCCTCGGCCATCACATCGCTGTTTCTGGACGAGGTCGCGCAAGCCGTCGAGGACAAGCACTTCCCGGCACTTCCCCGCGTCCCAAGCGTCAGCTTTGGCGACGGGTTGCGCGATACGGTCAACTTTCTGGGCGTTCTGATCGGGGCAAATCTCTTTGCCTTCATCCTCTACGCGATCTTCCCTTTCGCAGCCTTCTTCATCTTCTACGCGCTCAACGGGTTCTTGCTGGGTCGGGAGTACTTCCAGCTTGCCGCCATGCGCCGGATCGGGCGCGAGGGGGCCAAGGCGCTGCGCAAGCGGCATCAAGGCACGATCTGGCTTGCGGGTTGCCTGATGGCGGTTCCGCTGTCATTTCCGCTGATCAATCTGGTGATCCCGATCTTGGGTGCGGCAACCTTCACGCACCTTTATCACGCGCTTAATCGCGACTGACCTCAGGGGTCGACATCCGCTCGAACCAGTCGATGTCGCGGACCGTAATGGCGCCGGACAGAATGACACCGGCGATCACGGCCCAGATCGGCACTGCCCAAAGGGATGTGATCTTTGCCTTGCGCTTGATATCGAAATTCGCAGGTGAAGAGGCATGGGTACCGGGCACAATCTCGCCCGCCTCGCCTTGGGTTTCCAGACGCAGCGGCAGGACGATAAAGAAAACAAGCGTCCAGATGACGGCAAGCAGCACCAGACCAGAGACAGGACCCATGGGATTTCCTTTCACAAAGCGTTGGGGGACAGATACGCCGAATAGCGGTCAGAACAAGGGCTAGACCTGTTCAAGTTCCACCAGACAGCCCTGAAAGTCCTTTGGATGCAGGAAAAGAACAGGCTTGCCATGGGCGCCGATCTTGGGTTCTCCACCACCCAGCACGCGGGCCCCTTCGGCCAGCAGATGATCGCGGGCCACCAAGATGTCATCAACCTCGTAGCAGATATGATGAATCCCGCCCGCCGGGTTCTTGTCAAGAAACCCCCGGATCGGAGAGTCCTCTCCCAAAGGATAAAGCAATTCGATCTTGGTGTTTGGCAGAGTGATGAAAACCACAGTGACCCCGTGATCGGGTTCATCCTGCGGAGCACCCACATCGGCCCCCAGCATCGTGCGGTATTGCGCACTTGCGGCCTCCAGATCCGGAACAGCAATAGCGACGTGGTTCAGGCGACCGATCATGGGCAATTCTCCTTTTTGCGCAATATGGCGCGGGGTGGCGGTGGGTGCAACGCGCGATCTTGTTAAGGACCTGTTCACCTTGTGCTGCTTTGAATGAAGGCCTGCCATGAGAGGGAAGAATCACAATGGATGCGATTGACGACCTACTGTTCACCCGTGCGCCAACCGCACGCCGCCCGTTGCTGGGCCTGACCGTCTTGGTGGTCGAGGATAGCCGCTTTGCAAGCGAGGCCGTGCGCTTGATGTGTTTGCGCTCTGGCGCGCGGATCAGGCGGGCCGATTGCCTTGAAAACGCGCGGCGGCATCTGGCGGTTTACCGGCCCACGGTAATCTTGGTGGATGTGGGGCTGCCTGACGGCTCTGGTCTGGCGCTGATCACCGCGCTGGCACAGGCCACACCCAAGATCGAGGTGATTTTGGGGATGAGCGGCGATACGACAGCCAAGGCCGATGTCATGGCCGCCGGTGCAGACGGGTTTATCGACAAACCGATGGACAGCCTTACGGCCTTTCAATCCGCCATCCTCGCCCATTTGCCGGTCAACAGACAGCCGCCCGCGCCCCGTCTGGTGCAGGACGAACGGATCAGCCCCGACCTGATCGCTTATCGCGATGATCTGACCCATGTGGCGCAATTGCTGAAAGACGGGGACGAAGGCAGCACATTGGACTATGTCACCCAGTTTCTGGGCGGCGTTGCACGTATTGCGCGGGATCACGATCTTGATGCAGCCGTCACCAATCTGGCGCAGATCCGGCATAAGGGCCGCGACCCTTTGCAGGGGGTCGCGACATTGTCGCAGATCGTGCAAGCACGCATTGCCGCAGGTGGGCCGGTTTAACTTTCGGGCGGCAGAACCCGCAACCGCAATTCGCGCAACTGCTCGTTCATCGGCTCGCTGGGCGCACCCATCATCAGATCTTCGGCGCGCTGGTTCATCGGGAACATGATCACCTCGCGGATGTTGGAGGCATTGGCCAGCAACATCACGATCCGGTCGATACCAGCCGCACAGCCGCCGTGGGGAGGCGCGCCATATTGGAAGGCATTGACCATGCCACCGAACCGCTTGCGCACTTCGTCTTCGCCATAACCGGCGATCTCGAAGGCCTTGAACATGATTTCGGGGCGGTGGTTCCGGATCGCACCGGACACCAGTTCGTATCCGTTGCAGGCCAGATCATACTGATAGCCAAGCACATCCTCGGGATCGCCTTGCAGCGCCTCCATCCCGCCTTGCGGCATCGAAAACGGGTTATGTTCGAAATCGATCTTGCCGGTCTCGGCATCACGTTCGTAAATCGGGAAATCCACGATCCAGGCAAAGGCAAAACGGTTCTGGTCCGTCAGGCCCAGTTCATCGCCGATCACGGTGCGGGCCTTGCCCGCAACCGTTTCAAACGCCTTCGGCTTGCCGCCAAGGAAGAAGGCCGCGTCACCCAGACCAAGGCCCAACTGCTGACGGATCGCCTCGGTCCGCTCTGGCCCGATATTCTTGGCCAGCGGGCCAGCCGCTTCCATCCCGCCTTCGACCTCACCGGCCTGCAACTTGGCTTGCGCCTCTTTCACCGAAATGCCCAGTTCTTGCGCCACGGAATCAGCGGTCTTTTCGCGCCAGAAGATATAGCCCATCCCGGGCAGTCCTTCTTTCTGGGCAAAGGCATTCATACGATCACAGAACTTGCGCGACCCGCCCGTCGGCGCAGGGATTGCACGCACTTCGGTGCCTTCCTGCTCCAGCAGTTTTGCAAAAATCGCAAAACCGGATCCCGCAAAATGCTCGGACACGACCTGCATCTTGATCGGGTTGCGCAGGTCGGGCTTGTCGGTGCCATACCACAGGGCCGCATCACGATACGAGATTTGCTCCCAGGTCTGGTCAACCTTGCGACCGCCGCCAAATTCCTCAAAAATTCCGGTCAGCACCGGCTGGATCGTGTCAAAGACATCCTGCTGCTCGACAAAGGACATCTCCAAATCAAGCTGATAGAAATCCGTGGGCGACCGGTCCGCACGCGGGTCTTCATCGCGAAAACAGGGGGCAATCTGGAAATACTTGTCATAGCCCGACACCATGATCAGCTGCT